>JANYFM010000211.1 GCA_025362655.1 Hyphomicrobiales bacterium
CGCCGTTTTCCATGTCCTTGAGGCCGCAGATGTAAATATGAGTTTGCGGCGAGCCCAGCAGCGTTGCGACGCCGGCGGCTTCCGTGCGGATGCGGTCCTGCACATATTCCTTGTCGGAGCCGGCGATGCGCGAAAAGACGAGGTGCTTTTCGAGCAGGGAATTCGGCACTTTCTGCAACGGGCCGAAGTAGGGCAATTCCTGCGGCGTGCGCGCGCCGAAGAACAGGACCAGTTTGCCGGGCGCTCCGGGCGCGGCTCTGCGGCGGCGTTCGGTGAAGCCGCGGAAGGGGGCCGACCCCGTGCCCGTGCAAATCATGATCACATTTGCGTTGGCGTCGTTCGGCATCAGGAAGGTCGCGCCGAAGGGGCCTGTCACCTGAACCTTGTCGCCGACCATCAGATCGCACATGTAGTTCGAGCCGGCGCCGCCCTCGACACGCTTGATCGTCAGGCCGACGTTGTTGGCGTTGCGCTTTTCCCCGTCACGCGCCGAGGCGACGGAATACAGTCTTATGTCATGCGGCTTGCCGTCGGCGCGCACGCCCGATGGCACGATGCCGATGGATTGTCCCTCGAGCACGGGGAACATGGTTTCGCCGAAGCCGAGCACGATATGACGAATATCGCTTTGCGTGCCCGGCGCGGTGATGCGGAAATTGCCTTGCACGGCGGCGATTGCAGGCTTGCCGCGGGAAAACAGGTTGATCGCGGGTTTGGACGCGGAAGCCGGCGCGATGGCCTTGCCGCCATGTCCCGCGTGGGCGCTTGCCAGCAGTTTTTCGACCTCGTCGTCAACGGTCTGCCCGGCCACAGACGCGGTGTCTCCCAGCTCCTCCTGGACCGGCAGCTCGGTCCAGCCATATTGATCGGCGATGGGCCAGGCGCTGGCGACAACGCGCCAATTGTCGATGGACCCTGTGGGACAGGGCGAAATGCAATCCATGCAGAAATTGCATTTCGCCGCGTCGACGACATAATTGCTGTCGTCGTGCGTGATCGCGCCCACCGGGCAGGTTGCCTCGCAAGTGTTGCAGCGGATGCATATCTCGGGGTCGATGAGATGCTGCTTTTTTAGCCCGCTCCCGCCCCTGTCTCCCGGAGCCATATCGTCTGGCATGGGCGTCCTCCCTCTCGTTTATCAAATCGGAGCGGTGAAGTTTGTCGCTCAGGCTTGGTCGATGTTCACATATTCGAAATCGCCGGGCTTGCCATCAATGCCGACCCTCGGCGGGGAAATCCAGTGCGCGTACTTGCCGCGCTCCCAGCAGGGCAGCATCAGGCTGGCGACGAATTCGCCGTCTTCCGGGGAGGGAATCCAGCTGTCCTTGTGTTTAACCCATTCGGTTTCGCTCAGCAGCCTGCCGTCGGGCGAGGCGTGGATGCGCTGGAACTCGCCGATGTGGCGGTGAAAAGCGACCGATGGAAGGGTGATTTGGAATTTAACACCGTATTTTTCGATCGCCTTGTTCCAGCGGTTCACGCCGCCCTGGCAATCCTTCACGTAGTCGTCGCGCAGCCGCATATTCAGCGCGGTCAGCGCGGGCTCGGCGACGGTCTTGATTTGGCCATCGACGAATTTCAGCACGTGATAAGTCGCGCTGGTGAGAAGATGATCGTCGTCAATCTTTGTCTCCATGTAGCGGCCCTTGAGTCCGGCGTTGTAGAAATTCGCCGCGTTGGTGGAGACCTCCGAGCCGAACAGGTCCAGCGACAGCGAGAAATGCAGATTGGCTTTCTTCTGGATGGTCGGCAAATCGATGACGCCGAGCGCGCGCACTTTGGAAATATCATAGGGGTCCTCGATGCCCGCCGTCTTCATGGCCTCGCAGGTGCGCTCCAGCACCCGCATCACGCCGGTCTCGCCGACGAACATATGGTGGGCCTCCTCCGTCAGCATGAAACGGCAGGTGCGCGACATCGGGTCGAAGCCCGATTGCGCCAGACTCTCAAGCTGCATCTTGCCGTCGCGGTCGGTGAAGAAGGTGAACATAAACAGCGACAGCCAGTCGGGCGTCGCCTCATTAAAGGCGCCAAGCATCCGCGGCTTGTCGGGATTGCCCGAGCGGCGCTGCAACAGGCCATCGGCCTCCTCGCGGCCGTCGCGGCCGAAATATTTGTGAAGCAGATAAACCATCGCCCAGAGATGGCGGCCCTCCTCAACGTTGATCTGGAAGAGATTGCGCATGTCGTAGAGCGAGGGCGCGGTCGCGCCGAGATGGCGCTGCTGTTCGACGGAGGCCGGCTCCGTGTCGCCCTGAATAACCACGAGGCGGCGCAGGCTGGCGCGGTGCTCGCCGGGAACGTCCTGCCATGCTTTTTCGCCCTTGCTGGCGCCAAAGTTCACCAGCCGGCTTTCATCCCGCGGCGCCAGCAAAACGCCCCAGCGGTATTCCGGCATTTTCACGTAGCCGAACTGCGCCCAGCCCTTGGGGTCAATGGAGACGGCGGTGCGCAGGTAGACCTCGGAGGTTTGAAAGCCTTCAGGCCCCATGGCGTTCCACCAGTCGATGTAACCAGGGTGCCATTGCTCAAGCGCTTTCAGCACCCGCGCGTCGTTGACGAGGCCGACGTTATTGGGAATTTTAGTCGAATAATCGACTGCGCCTTCGATGTGGGCGGCGGATGAGTCGCTCATGCTGGGGCTCCTGTTTTTGGTATTGGGCGGCAGGCGGAAGGGGTATTGGCTGTTGGCGGGAAGGCAATGCTGGCGGCGGCCGCGAAGGGGAACGGAATTCGAAATTCCCTACTGTTTGCTCCCCTTCTTCATTTCAAACGCGCTTCAAATCAAACGCGCTTCAAATCAAACTCAGCTTTGACGCCGGTGCCATAGCGCCTGAGCGCGCCTTCGGGGC
>JANYFM010000212.1 GCA_025362655.1 Hyphomicrobiales bacterium
TGCATCATCGACGTGTCCTGGAGCCGGTATTCGCCCTGCATGGAGCGCACTTTTTCAGTTCCAACGGCGTCGTCGCCGAGCGATTCGCGCTGGGTATAGCTGAGGTGATGCCAGCCGTTGTCGCTCAGCTTGATGCCGCCGCCCATGTTGGGACGCACCACGCCGAACGTGTTGTGAAACACATGCAGCAGGCTGGCGTGGTAGGAATCCTTGTTGTTCTCGGCGTAGAGCTTCCAGTTGTTGGGCAGAATCTGGCTGTGATAGCCGAGCACCTTCAGCGGCTTGATGAAAACGCGGCGGATTGAGGCGCAAAGCTCCGCGCCGATGTAATCCTCGAAAGCCGGCGTTTCCGCGCAAAAAGTTCCGAACACCAAGCCGGCAAAGCGCTCCACGCGCAGCCGCTGCAAGCCGTGCCTCGCCTGGTCAAATCCCTCCGCCAGCCCGCCCTTGCCGCCGACGCCGCGCTTGAACGCGACGCCCGTGAGATTGCCGGCGAGATCATAAACCCAGTTGTGATAGACGCAGGTCAGCTCCTGGACATTGCCGCGCGGCTTGAAGCACACCAGCGAGCCCTTGTGCGCGCAGCGGTTGACCATGGCGTTGACCGCGCCGTCCCCGGCGCGAACGACAATGACAGGCGCCTCGCCGGCAAATGTCGTCTTGAAATCGCCGGCATTGGGAATCTCGCATTCAAGGCCGAGAAAATTCCACACCGGCCCTTGGAAAATGCGCTCCTGCTCGCGCGCGTAGAGCGCGCCATCGGTATAGACGCGGAACGGCGCGCGCGAATTGTCGGCCTGCGGCCAGGCGAAGTCTGTTTCGGCGTGACGCGGGGGGGTCAAAGAATTCTCGCTTTCCATGGGCTTTCCTCACAGCGCCGGCGTGTCGTGATGATGGGTATGGCCGTCCGCGCCGTGGCTGTGATGTGACGCGTCGGCGCGGATCAATCCGTCTTGCGGTCCTCAATGGTCGAGCGCGCGCTGCGCTCCTCGCCGGGGTTGACGTGAACGTCGATGATGGCAACGCGGCCGGCGCGCAGGGCTTCAACGCCCTCGCGCATCGCCGCCTCCAGCCCCGCCGGATCCTTCACCGGGCCGATGCCGACGGCGCCGTAGGAATTGGCGAGCTGCGCGATATCGACCTCCGGAGAGCCGATGCTCTGGCCGATCCAGCGGTTGGATGCCGGCCGGTTTCGGCGCCGCGCCACGGTCTCCTGATGCAGCTCATCGTTGAAATAAGACCGGTTGTTGTTGAGCACGATCAGCATCGGAATTTTGGCGCGGACCGCGCTCCACACCGCGCTGGCGCCCATCAAAAAATCGCCGTCGCCGAGCACCGCCACCGTCTCGCGCCCGCGCGTGTGCATCGCGAGGCCGACGCCGACCGCGATGCCCGCGCCGGAGCCGATGCCGCCGCCGCCATCCTTGCCGGTGTAAGCCTGCGAATCGTGGAACGGCCAGAGTTCGCAGGGCCAGCCGCGGCAGAGGCCCGCCAGCGTCACCTTGCCGGGGTCGGCGAAAGCTCCGCGCAGCGCCAGCGCGATTTTGTCCATCGTCATGCGCCGCGGGTCGGAGGCTTTCCTTTTACTCTCCATCCTGCCGCGCCACGGCGCCTTGGCATTGCCGGCCGGTAAAGCCGCGAGCAGATCATCGGTCACCGCTTCGCTCGTCGAGGCCATGAACACATCAGCCTGCGCCAGCGCCATGTAATTGCCGTGCGCGCCGTTGTGCAGCGTCTGGTCGAGCGAGCAGGCGATGACGCGCGCCGGCGCCTCGGGCTGGCCGCGGATGGCGCGCACCGCGCCGCCAAGGTCCACCCAGTCGAGCGCCAGGATCACATCCGCCTCCGCCACGATGGCGCGCGTCGCCGGCGAGAACTGGTTGAAGGGCTCGCACACATGGGCGGGATGATCGGTCGGGAAACAGGCGCGCAGTTTCAAATCGGTCATCACGATGGCGCCGAGCCGTTCCGCCAGTTCAACGCGCTTGCTCCAATCGTCCATGGAAACGCCGCAGCGGCCAATCAGCATCAGCGGCCGCCTGGCCCCCGCCAGCAGTTTGACCGCGGCTTCCACGGCGCTTTTGGCGGGGCGCGGCGGCGCCGGCGGCTGGAAGCGCGCCAGATCGGGAAACACCGTCGCCCCTTCAAGCGAGGCTTCCTGCAAACCCGCGTCCAGCGTGATGAACACCGGCGCCGGCGGATCGGAGCGCGTGAGGATATTGGCCTTGCACATGGCCTCGATCAGCCCCTGCGGCGACGACGGCTGATTGTCCCATTTGACGATGTCGCGCACCAGCGATCCCTGATCGGCGGAAGTGTGAATCCAGTCGATCCACGGCCGCCGCTGATCGCTGTCCATCGGCCCCGTCGCGCCCAGCACGAACATCGGCATGCGGTCGCAATAGGCGTTGTAAAGCGACATCATGCCGTGCATCAGCCCGACGTTGGAATGCAGCACGCAGGCCATGGGCTCGCCGGTGGCTTTCGCGTAGCCGTGGGCTATGGCGACGGAATGATCCTCGTGCTGGCACAGCACCATTGAGGGCCCCTCGTTGCCGAGGTGATTGACGATCGAATCGTGCAGGCCGCGGTAGGACGCGCCGGGGTTCAGCGAAATATAGGGGAAGCCGAAACGCCGCAGCATCTGCGCGGCGACATCGCTGCCCCACGCTACGGTGTCATCGGGCTTGCCGTCGGGTTTGTCGAAATACATGGATCATCCCTGTTTTGGCTGCTTCAGCGCAAAGGCGCATCGCCGAAATGGCGGAAGGCGCTGGTCTCGTGCGTCGGCGAAAGCGGAGCGGCGCGGCACAGAAATTCCGGGCCCAGCTCGGCGATCGAGGCCGCTCCGATCAGCCCCATCGCGTTGAATATTTCCTCTTCGAAAAGCTCCAGCGCGCGCACGAGGCCGTCCTCGCCTCCCGCGCCGAGGCCCCATGCGGCGAGCCGCCCGATGCCAACGCATTTGGCGCCGAGGCAGTAGGCTTTCACCGCGTCGGTGCCGCGCACAAAGCCCCCGTCGATCCACGTTTCCGCGCGCTTGCCCAGCGCCTCGACGATTTCCGGCAACATATCCATCGTGCCGCGCCCATGATCAAGCTCGCGCCCGCCGTGATTGGAAACGCAGACCGCGTCAACGCCATGCTCCGCCGCCAGCTTTGCATCGGCGGCGGTGGCGATTCCCTTGATGACAGTTTTGCCGCCCCAGTGCCGGCGCATCGCGGCGAAGGTCTTCCAGGTGACGGAGGCTTGGATATGCCGAGCCGGGTCGCGCACGCTGGCGAGCGACCAGCGGTGAATAAGCTGGCGCTCGCGGATGCCGTAATAAGGCCCGTCGACGGTCAGCATCAGCGCGGTGTAGCCGGCCTTTTTGGCGCGGTCGAGCCGCGCTTTGATCCAGTCCATGTCGCCGCGGATGTAGAGCTGGAAAATCTTGGGCCCCGCGCCCTCCGCCGCGACCTCCTCCATCTCCTGCCCCGCGACGGAACTGACGCATTGAATCGCGCCGTAACGCCCCGCGGCGCGGCCGGCCGCTTTCGCGCCGTCGGGCGTCATCAATTTCATCGAGCCCATCGGCATGATCGCAACCGGCGCGCGCAGCTTGTGGCCGAGCACATCGGCGCTCACATCAATGGCGGAGACATCGCGCAGCACGCGCGGCAAAAAGGCATAACTGTCGAGGGCATGGCGGTTGCGCCGCAGGGTCGTCTCGGTCAGCGCGGCGCCGGCCACATAATCCCACACGGCGCGGGACCAGGCGCGGTGCGCCGCGTCGACGATTTCATGCGTGCAAGCGAAATCCTTCGCCATGTTGAGTCCGCTCCCTTCGCGCCGCTGCCGCGTACTTATGGACCGGCCGCGCTTGGCAAGGCAAGCCGCGCGCGCCTCCTTGCCGCGCGCCGCTCATCGCCGGCCGAAATCCCGCGCCGGCAAAAACATCACCGCGATCAACAGCGCGAACGAGATGAATTGCCAGAACCGCTTGGGATTGCGGTCATAGAGCGGGATTTTTGCGGGCGCCGCCGGCCGCGCCAGCGCCACCCCCTGTTCCAGCTCGTAGCCAAATTCAATTGTGTCGCCGAAGCGCTGCGCCGGATTCACGGCGACCGCTTTGGAGATCACCGCGTCGAGCCAGCTCGGCAAATCCGGGCGCGCTTTCGACAACGCGGTGTATTTGCTGAACCTCGGCGTCATGAACGGCTCAACCTCGCCGTAAGGATAGGCGCCGCGATGCCAACCCCGTCCTCCAGCGGCACCGGCGAGCGTTTCAGCCGCTGCTCCAGCGTCTCGCCCTCGTAGTAGGGCATCACCGAATAAAGCCGCGTCTGGCGCCCAGGCGGCAGTTCGATAATCTCGCCGATCCACGGGCTGCGCGCCCGCGCCGCCACCCAGGCGTCGCGCACAAAAGCGAGCCGGTAGGAGTTTTCCTCCGCGACGCGCGGCTGCGGAAACTTCAGCGCCAGCGCCCGTCCGTCGCCCGGATCGGCGGCGCGGTGGAGGCGGCTGTAGCGGCTGTCGGAAACCGCTTCACCGAGGGTGAAGCCATCGACAATGTCGCCGGGCGAGGGCAGCGGCAGAATCGGAGGGCCCGCGGCGGCCCGGGCAAGCTCGTCCTCATCGGCGGCGGGCAGATCGATGACGTCGAGCACCAGGGCCGTCGCATTGTCTTTGCCGCCGGCGTCCAGCGCGGCGTTGACGATATCGCGCGCTGATTCCTCCGGCGCAGCGCGCGCCTCCAGCAGCGCCTTGAGCCGCGCCGAGCTGAGCGGGCCGTGCGCCCCGTCGCTGCAAATCAAAAAGCGATCATGCTGCCGCAGGTTGACGCAGAGGCCCGGCAGTCCTTGGACCGCGGGGCATTCAAGAGGGAAGGAAGACCGGCGCCCAATGCGCGCGCGGATGCCGTGGCGTTTGCGGGCAAAAAACGGGCAGCGGGAGCCGCGCCGCCTCAGGCCGCTTCAAGCGCCGGCATGGGCCCGCCGAAATAGCTGATGTAGCGCGGGTCGATGTCGGGAATCGGCATCACCACAAACACATCCGTCGTGCCGAACGCCCGGTCAACGACAGCGCTGGCGCCAAATTTCGCGCCGCAGCGCAGATAGGCTTTCACCAGCGGCGGAAGCGCGGCCAGGGCTTTGCGCGTGTCGAGGCTTTCGCGGGAAAGATAATTCATCTCCACATGCAGCGGCGCCGGCGCGCCGGCTCTCCATTCCTCCGCGGCGAGGGCATGGTGATGCAGAAAGCTCAGCGCCGCCGCATGCGCCAGCGGGCTTGCGCCGGGCAGGCTGGCGCAGCCGATCATCGCGTCGATGCGGTGGTGGCGCGCGTAGGTCCAGATGCCCCGCCACATCAGCTCCAGCGTCTTCTTGTTGCGCCAGTCCTTGTGAACGCACGAGCGGCCCAGCTCCAGAAAGCGTTTTCCCGGATGGCGCGCCAGCAGCGGCGCTATATCAAATTCCCGCGCCGAATAAAACCCGCCGTTTTTTTCCGCTGTCTCCTGGCGCAGCAGCCGGTAGGCGCCGACCACCTTTGGTTTTTTGCGCCCGAACCGGTTGATGAAACCATGATCGATGACAACAAGATGATCACACAACCGGTCAAACGGGCAGATATCGCGCCGCGTGACTCTTGTTTTGATGTCGGCAAGCGCGCCGCCCTCTTTGTAAAAAACTTTGTAGCGCAGCTTTTGCGCGCGGCGGATTTCGCCTTTGCGCGTCGCGAGGCGGACTTCGAGGCTGCCGATGCGGCCGAGCGAGGCGGGCAGTCCCTGTAGATCGCGGACGGGCCGGGAGGCGCCGCTTTTGGCGAACCGCGGAATGGCGGCTCCCCCCGCGCCGGCTTGCGGCTGTTGCGCCGGGCTGCTGGGCGTCACGCGGCGGTCTCCGTGCGAAAGCTCAATTTCATTTCCAGACTATGACAGCGCCGCCGGACATTTGTGTGACGCTAATACGATGGTTTTGCGCTAGCCGCCATGGAGGCGCATCCGCGGGCCGCTTTCACAAAAAGGTATCAATCCCGCCGCGCCGGCTTTAACGTCGGGCAAGGGCTTTCAAGGGAGACTATCGATGAATATGCGCGCCGCCGTGCTTCGCGGGCACTCGCTTTCCATGCCGATCGAATGCGTCGCCGCCGGCGAACCGCGCGCCAATGAGGTGCTGGTGCGCATCGTCGCGACGGGCATCTGCCACACCGATATCAAAGTGGCGCAGGTCGAGGGTCTGTCGCCGCGTCCCATCGTGCTGGGGCACGAGGGGTCCGGCGTGATCGAAAAAACCGGCTCCGGCGTGCGCGGTCTCGCGGTCGGCGATCACGTGGTGATGACATTCGACTCCTGCGGGCATTGCCCCACCTGCTCGCTTGGCAAACCATCCTATTGTTATGAGGCGTTCCCGATCTGCTTTGGCGGCCTGCGGCTGGATGGCTCGAAAACGCTTTCCTGTGAAGGCGCGCCCCTGCACGGCAGTTTCTTCGGCCAATCGTCTTTCGCCACGCACGCGATTGCCAATCAGCGAAACGCCATCCGGGTGCGCAAAGACGCGCCGCTGGAACTGCTTGGCCCGCTCGGCTGCGGCCTGCAAACCGGCTCGGGCGCGGTGCTGAACACGTTTCGGGTCGCCGCCGGCTCCAGCATCGCGGTGTTCGGCGCGGGCGCGGTGGGTCTTGCCGCTGTGATGGCGGCGCGCATCGCCGGCGCCTCCAAAATATTCGCCGTCGATGTCGCCGATGAGCGCCTCGCGCTGGCTGGCGAGCTTGGCGCGACCCATGTCATCGACGGGCGCAAGCAGGACGCTCTGGCGGAAATTCTCACAGCCACCGGGCGCGGCGCTGATTACAGCCTCGATACGACGGCGGTTGATTCGGTCATTAAACAGGCCATCGATTGCACGGGGCCGCTGGGCGTCTGCGGCCTCATCGCCAATAAAAATCCGGCTCAGAACGCGCAGGTGAATATCATCAGCACGATGCTGCGCGGCCGCACGGTGCGCGGCATTGTGCAGGGGGACAGCGTGCCGGATATTTTCATCCCGCGCCTTGTCGATTTTTTCATGGCGGGGAGGTTCCCTTTCGACAAGCTGGTTAAGTTCTATCCCTTCGAGGAGATCGACAAAGCCCTCCACGACGCCGACACCGGCGCCGCCGTCAAGGCGGTGCTGCGGATGTGATCGGCGTCACGCCGGCCCGGCGAAACGCAGAAAAATCACCTGTGTGCCGCTGTATCGGCGCGTGTCGAGAACGGCAAATCCGGACGCCGCCGGCAAATCCGCATCCTCCGCCTCCTCGACGACGCAGAGCGCGCCGTCCGCCAGCCAGCCGCCTTCGCGCAGGCTTGCCAGCGCCGCCGGCGCGAGGCCGCGCCCGTAAGGCGGATCGAGAAAGGCCAGCGTGAAGCGGTCCTGCGGCGGCATCGGGCCAAGCTTGGCCGCATCGCGCCGGAAAATCCGCGTCTCGCCGCCAAGTCCCAGCTGTTCCACATTGCCGCGCGTAAGCGCGCGCCCTTCCGCGCTGTCATCGACGAAAAGCGCGAATTTGGCCCCCCGCGACAAAGCCTCGAAACCCAGCGCGCCGGTGCCGGCAAACAGATCGATCACCCGCGCCCCCGCGCAGGGATCGTCATAGGCGTGGGCGAGAATATTGAAGACGGATTCGCGCAGCCGGTCGCTGGTCGGGCGAACCGCCTCCGTTGAAGGCGCCAGCAGCGCCCGGCCGCGAAATCTGCCGCCCACGATGCGCACCGGGTTTAGCCTTCGCGGCGCGGCGGACGCGGCCCCCGCGGCCGGTCACCGCCAGGTTTCCCGCCAGGTTTCCCGCCAGGTCTCCCCCCTGGTTTGCCGCGAAAGGGGCGCGCGCCGTCCGGCGCGTCGCGGCGCGGCGGACGATCGCCGGAAAATTTGCCGCCCGAAGGCTTGTGGCCCGAAGGTTTGCCGGCAAAAGATTTGTCGCCGAAAGGTTTGCCGGCGAAAGGTTTGCGGGCGAAAGGCTTGCCGGCGAAAGGCTTGCCGCCCGGCTCCGCAGCCCTGTCCCGCCCCGGTGGACGTCCGCCCTCCGCGCGCGGCGCCTGCGAACGCCCGCCCTCCTCCCGCGGTTTTCGGAATGCGGGGCGCTCACCAGCTTCCCGCGGCTTGCGGAATGCGGGCCGCTCGCCCTCCCGCCGGGGGGCGCGGGCCCTGGGTTCCGCCCGATCCGCCGCCCGATTGGCCGGAGCGCCGTCGCGTTCCCCGCGAAAGCGCCGGGCATTGCGGTTGTCCTCGGGCGCGGCGGCTTTGGGCCGCGCCGCGACAACGCGTTCCACCCGCACTGTGCGGCCTTTGCGGTCCGCTGTCTGCGCCCGCTCGACGCGTTTGCGCTCGCCGGCGGCCTCCTCGCGCCGCTCGGCGCGCAGAATTGAAATATGCTTGCGCTTGCCGGGCTGGGGCCGTTCAGGCCGGCGCTCCGGCGGCTCGTCAGCGGGCTCACGCATAGCGCCGCGCGCCGGGCGCGACGGGCGTTCCTGATGGTCCGGACGCTCGGGCCGCCCTTGGCGCTCCGGACGAGGCGCGGCGGCCCGGGTTTCTCTCGCCTCGGGCTGCGACGCGGCCCGCGCGGCTTCCAACGGCGGCGTATCGAAATCGGCGCCGGATTCAGCGATCATCTTGTCGCCAAGCTGGTCTTTCAGGATTCGCGTTTTGACCTCTTCAACCGCGCCCTCCTCCAGATCGCCCAGTTGGAACGGGCCGAACGAGAGCCGGATCAGCCGGTTCACCGCGAGTCCGAGATGCTCCAGCACTTTTTTGATTTCGCGGTTCTTGCCCTCGCGCAGGCCCATAGTGAGCCAGACATTGGCGCCCTGGGCGCGATCCAGCCTGGCCTCAATGCCCGCGTAGTCGATGCCTTCAATGGTGATGCCTTCGCGCAAAGCATCGAGCTTCGCCTGATCCGTTTCGCCATGGGCGCGCACGCGGTAGCGCCGCAGCCAGCCGGTGGAAGGAAGCTCCAGCAGCCGCGACAGGCCGCCGTCATTGGTCAGCAGCAGCAGGCCTTCGGTATTGATATCCAGCCGGCCGATGCTGACAACGCGCGGCAAATCCTCCGGCAGGGCTTCAAAGATTGTCGGGCGCCCTTCCGGGTCGCTGGACGTGGTCACCAGACCTTTAGGCTTGTGGAACATCCACAGCCGCGTGCGCTCGCGCCCAGGCAGCGGTTTGCCATCAACGAGAATGCGGTCGCCGGGACCGGCATTGCGGGCCGGGCTGAGGATTTTCTCGCCGTTGATCTCAACGCGCCCCGCTCCGATCCATTCCTCGGCATCGCGGCGTGAACAAAGGCCGGCGCGCGCCATGATGCGCGCGATGCGCTCCTCGCCCTCGGCCCGCTCAACCGTGCGGACAGTGGAGGCGGGGCCTCTGGCCTTGCGCGGTTTGAACGGAGGTCTTTCCGGGCGGTCCTGGCGGGGCCGCTGCCCCTCGCGCTCGCGGAACGGGCGCTCCGCCTCGTTGGAACGGGGGCGGAAGGGTTTCTTCTCAAAGGCCGGGCGGGGGCGCGGCACAATCTCGCCATCGCGGGGAAACGCCTTTGGCGCGGGCGCGCCACGGGGCGCGGAAGCGCTGTCCGGGCGGCGGCGCAGCGTGGCCTCGCCGCCGCTTTTGCCTTTGGATCCATCACGCGGGGCTTTGAAATCCCCCCTCGGCGGGCGCGGTTTGTCCGGCCTGTCGGACGATTTTGCGTCAAAGCTCTTGCCCGCAAACGGCTTGCCGCCGGCGGGGCGGCGCGGGCCTTTGCCGCCGCCGGGCTTGCGCGGGCGGCCTTTATTGTCGTTTCTGTTGTCAGTCATGCGCCCTGATATCAGAGCGCGCGCGCGATGGGGAGCGGAAGTTGCAAAGCGTCGAGGAGCCGGCGGCGGGCGGGCCGATGGACCAAGCGTTTGCCGAGGCCCGCGCCGCGGGCGCGCGCGGCGAAACCCCGGTCGGCGCTGTGATCGTCCAGGGCGGCGCGGTGATCGCCGCCGCCGGCAACCGCGTTATCGAGGACCGCGACCCCACCGCCCATGCGGAAATGCTCGCCATTCGCCAGGCCTGCCAAGCCATCGGCAGCGAGCGGCTTGGCGGATGCGACCTCTATGTGACGCTGGAGCCCTGCGCCATGTGCGCCGGGGCGATCTCCTTCGCGCGTTTGCGGCGCCTCTATTTCGCCGCCGCCGACGTGAAGGGCGGCGCCGTCGAGAACGGTCCGCGGTTTTTCGCGCAGGCGGCCTGCCATCATTCGCCGGAAATCTACGGCGGCATCCGCGCGAGCGAAGCGGCGGACATGCTCAGGGCTTTTTTTCGGGCGCGGCGGTGAGCCGGGAACGCTTGGCGCCGGCCGCTGCCCTGCGCGCCATCTCCACAGGGTCAAACCCATAGTCGAAGGTGATCTCCTCGCCCGCCCCGATATCGCGCAATGCCTCGATCCAGACGCGCCCGTGGCGGTCCAGCGCCTCGGCATTGGGTGTCAGCGAATGGTTGATGTAGATCGATTCATTGCCGCCGATGAGCGCGTCGATATAGTGGTTCTTCAGCCGGATCAACAGCGTGTAGCCGATGGAATTATAATATACATCGCGCCGCCGCCCCTCGGCCAAACTGACTTTCTGGCCGCTGTATTGGATGATGCGGGCCGCGGCGGGAACCGCTTCCAGCGCGAACAGGCCGCGGCCGTGAATGGCGGATGGGCGGATGGCGACGGCGGCTGGTTGTCTCATAATTGACGGCGGCGCCGGGCTCTGTGCTGAAAACGCGGCGCACCCTATAGGATTGCCGCGCGCCGCGTCGAGCCCTTCATATTACAAACACCGTCAGGCAACTCCGCTGAACGCTTGCAGCAGCCGGTTGGCTTTCTGCCGCTGGCGCGGGTTCAGCACCTCGCACAAAGACTGTGTGCGCCGCATCAGCAGCTCAAGCGCGCTGAGCCGGTCCTGCGCCCATGTCACCTGCATATGGATCACCGCCTCCACATCGGCGGGCGCATCCATCGCGCAGACACGAGCGCGCTCATTGAGATCGCGGCGGCCGGTCTGCAAAACCTCCAGAGCCGAGGCGAATTCATTCCAGCGCCCGGCCTGAAAATGGGTGATGCCGAGTTCGCGGCCGAGGTCATCAATGTTGCGCGCCGGCAAGGGCGGCATGGGCGGCGCGGCAGTCCGGGGAATCGTCATAGCAGCGAGCGGCATGTTCGGTCTCCGTTTAACAGGTTCGAGTGACCGCCGCGCGGGAGGCGGCCGGGCCGTTTTCAAACGTTGAACGCTTAGCCTGAAAATACGCAACGCGTGTGACACGGACGCAAAAGGACGCGATCGGCGGGAAAAGGCGGCGCTGCCACGTTAAATTCCTCCCGGCTTTCGCGGCGCTTGCGGCGGCGATGAAACACAGCTCATACCCGTTCGATGGCTTTTTCAAGTCCGCGCTTGAGATCGTCTGTGACGTTGTGCGCCGCATCAAGAATTTGCGCAGTGCGAAAGAAATCCAGCGCGCCGAAACGCCCGATGGCCGGGCGCAGCAAAATGTCAGGCCTGTCGGACTTGAGCATTTCGCTGGTGATCGTGTGCTGGGTGATTTGCGCCGCGCCGATCAGCGCCTCCCAAGGCTGCGGCGCCGAGCGCCGGTGGGCGGCGGATGCGCCGGTGACGTCGCAGGCGATGATAATGTCCGCTTTGCCGATCAGCGCGCGGTAGGGAATGGGATCGACCATGCCGCCGTCGACAAGCACAAGACCGCCCATTTCGACGGGCTTGATAAGGCCGGGTATCGCCATCGATCCGGCGACAGCGGGGGCCAGCGGCCCGCTGCTGAAATTAACCGCGCAGCGGTCGTGATAATCGGTGCAGACCGCCGTGAAAGGAATTTTCAAATCCTCGAAACGCGCGGGCATCGCGTCCGGCCAGAAAATTTCCAGCAGCAATTGCGCGTCGACAAGCACGGGATTGCTGCCAAGGCTGGTCAGCAGATCCGAGAATTTGCCGACCCGCGCCTTCATCAGCCGCGCGATGGTTTTGCGTTTGTCGCGAAACTGCGCCAGCGCTTGGGCGCGAAGCTCGGCGGCGGGAATGCCGGCGGCGTAAGCGGCGCCGATGATCGCGCCCATGGAAGAGCCGGAAATAGCGACGGGTTTTAGGCCCAGCTCCTCCAGCGCCTCCAGCACAACGATATGCGCCAGACCGCGCGCGCCGCCCGCGCCCAGCGCGACAGCGACGCTTGGCTGTTGCGGGGCGGCGGGTTTTTTGACGGGCGCGCGGGGCATGGCGGCTACAAGAACCCCAGCAGCGCTTCAAGCGTCGCGGGCGCGTTTTCCTCAGCAAGGAAGTGGCCTGAATCAATCATCGCGCCCTGCGCCTGCGGCGCGAAACAGCGCTGCCAAACTTCGACCGGCAATTCCCCCGGGGCTCGGGTCATGAACGACGAGCCCGTCAGGATTTGCAACGGACAGAGGATTTGCCTCCCCGCCGCGAGGTCCTGCTCGTCGGCTGCCAAATCGAGCGTCGCGCCGGCGCGGTAATCCTCGCACATCGCGTGAATGCGCGAGGGGTCGCCCCAGGCGGCGGCGTAATGGGCGAGCGCGCGCGGATCAAAGACGGGCTTGCCCGGGTCCTTCTCCCACTTCGCCATCAACGGACGGAAATACGCGTCAGGGTCTTTGCCGATCTCTTTTTCCGGAATGGGAGCGGCCTGCGACAAAAAAGTCCAGTGCGAGGCGGGCGTCACGCCGGCGCGGATGTTTTTCCAAACCTCCACGGTGGGAAGAATGTCGAGCAGGCTCAGCTTCTCGACGCGTCCGGGATGATCGAGCGCCAGCCGGTAGGCCGCGCGCGCGCCGCGGTCATGGGCGCAAATGCGGAAGCGCGCGTGGCCAAGCTCCTCCATGACATCAACCGCGTCCGCGCCCATGGCGCGTTTGGCGTAAAGCCCGCCGCCATCGCTTGCCGGGGCGCTGGACCAGCCGTAGCCGCGCATGTCCATAGCGGTGACGGAGAATTTTTTCGCCAGTTCGGGCGCGAGACGGTGCCACATCACGTGGGTCTGCGGAAATCCATGCAGCAGCAGCAACGGCGGCCCCGCGCCGCCCGAACGCGCGAATATGCGCCCGGCGCGCGTGTCGATCCAGTGATTGGCAAAACCGGGGAAGAGATCGGCGAGATCGGACATGACGGATCCTTACATGGCGGCTCCCGGGCGCGGCGGCTTGAGCGGGTTCAGGTTAGGGATTTAAGCGGGCGCGCACAACCGCGCCGGCGCCGCGCTATTGCCGCGGCCCCAGCAGCAGATCGACGCCGATCAGCGATACCTGCGGCACGTAAGTGATGATCGCCAGCGCGACGAGATAAATCACGAGGAAGGGAATGATGCCCTTGTAGATTTTCACCACATCGATGCCGAGCACCGTCTGCGCCACAAAAATATTGATGCCGAAGGGCGGATGGAACAGGCCGATGGCGAGGTTGACGGTGACGATGATGCCGAAATGCACGGTGTCGATGCCGAGCGCTTTGACGACCGGCACCAGCAGCGGCGCGAGCAGCAGTATCGACGACAGCGGGTCGAGAAAGCACCCCACCAGCAGCAGCAGCAGATTGACCGCCAGCAAAAACTGCCAGGCGGAGACCTCCGCGCCCTGAAGCATCGAGACCAGCGCGGCGGGCACCTGATTGATCGTCAGCAGCCAGGAGAACACCCCGGCGCAGGCGACAATGATCAGGATTTGCGCGGTGAAAAAAACCGTCGAGGCGGCGGCCTCCAGGATATCCCCGAAGCTGAGCTCGCGGAACACAAAGCGCGTGACCAGCGCGGCGTAGACGGCGGCGACGGCGGCTGATTCTGTCGGCGAGAAGACACCGCCGTAAATGCCGCCGAGAATAATGACCGGCGCGCCCAGCGCCCACAGGCCGCGCCCGGTGGCGCGGACGAAATGGCGCGGGCTGAACGGCTCTCCCGGGCCAAAGCCGCCCCGCCAGGCGCGCCAGATCACGAAGGCCGTCAGCATCACCGTCAGCATCAGTCCCGGCACAATGCCGGCCGCATAGAGCCGCGGCACCGATTCCTCCGCCGCCGCGCCGTAAACGATCATGGGGATCGAGGGGGGGATAATGATATCGATTGCGCCCATGGCGGTGACGAGGCCGGCGGAGAAATTCTCCGGATAGCCGGCGCGGCGCATGGCGGGGTACATGACCTTGCCGATGGTGGCGACGGCGGCGGAGCTGATGCCGGAAATAGCGCCGAATATCGCCGCCGCGCCGACGGTGGTCACGCCGAGGCTGCCGCGCACCGTGCCGACCCCGGCCTGCACGAAATCCACGAGCCTTTGGGCGACGCTGCCGCGCCCCATCAGCTCGCCCGCATAAATGAAAAACGGCACCGCCAGCAGCGAGGATGAATTGATCGAGCCGAACAGGTTCTGGTGCAATGCGGCCAGCGGCACGTTCATAAAGAACACAAGCGCCGCCGAGACGGCGGTGAGCAGCACCAGAAAAATTGGAAAGCCGATCAGCAGCAGCACAATCGGCAGAACGCCAAGGGCCCAGGCCATGCGGTTATGCCTCAGCCGTTTTGGCGTCGGCGGGCGGCGCCGGAACAAACGCCCTGTAGCCATGCCAGAGGCAAATCAGAAACACGAGGCCGAAGCCCACGGCCAGCGAGCCGTGGGGTATCCACATCGGCATGCCGGCGCTGTCGCTGACGCGGCCGAAATCGCGCATGCGCGAGGTGTAATCCAGCGCCAGATAGAACACGAAGCCGCAGACGATCATCATTGCCAGCGCCTCGAAGAATTTGAGGAATGTCTGAGCCGCCCGCGGCATGACGCGCGCCAGCACGTCCATCCGCAGATGCGCGCGCCGCCATGTGACCACGACGACGCCGAGAAATGTCATGGCGATCATGATGAACACCTGCACCTCGTCGCCCCACAGAATGGAGCGCCCAAACAGGTACCGCCCCACAACGTTGGAGAAGTTGAGCAGGATCGAGAATAAAAAACCCAGCGCAAGCGCCAGCTCAAAAACACGCGCAAGACGGTCGAAAAACCGGTCGATCATGGCGGCTCCCCCCGAAACGTCCGCTATTGCCGGTATTTCTTCGCCGCCGCCGCGAAGGCCTCGTGGTCTTCCTTCATCTTCGGCGATTTTGCGGTGACCGACGGCACGACCGCGGCCACGGCGTCGAGATATTTCTTCGCCTCTTCCGGCGGCAGCGTGATGTTTTCGCCGCCGTTTTTCTCCCACGCCGCTTTAAGGCGCTCAAGATCGGCGACGCCGTAACCGGTGAACAATTGCTCGTGGCGGCGGGCTTCCTCGCGCACGATGGCCTCCAGCTCCGGCCCCAGCGATTTCATGAAGCGGCGGTTGACGAGCCCTGAGATGACGGCGAAGCTGCCTGGCAGATAGGTCGCGGTTTTCACCACGTCGTAATACTTGAAAGCGTTGAACACCGCGTGATTGGCCATGGCCGCGTCGATTTGCTTGTTCTGCAGGGCGGGCAGCACTTCGCCCAGCGGCAGGGAGACCGGCGACGCGCCGAGCGCCTTGAACGGCTCGATGAACAGCGCCGACGAGCCGCCGGTGCGGATCTTCAGTCCTTTAAAATCAGCCACCGCGCGGATCGGCCTTTGCGAGATGGCGAGGGTCGGGCCATTGATGAAGGTCAGCAGGGGCTCGACGCCTTTGGTTTCGCCGAAAGTCGAAAGGCGCGCGCGGATATCGGGATCGTTGAATACCCTCTGGGCATGGGCGGTGTCGTCAAACAGCCCCGCCGCGTCGAGCGTCTCAAAGCGCGGCTCAAGCCCGGCTTAGAACCCGATGACCGGGAATGTCAGTTCGATGGTGCCCATCGCGACGCCCTCGACGGTGGCGGGAATCTGGCCAAGCTGGCTGGCCGGATACATTTCGACTTTGATGCGGCCCTTGCTGCGCTCTTCGACGGAGGCCTTGAACGCCTTCATCCATTCATGCGTCACGTCATTGATGGTCGGCGACGACATTTTGAAAGTGAATGTCTGGGCGCAGGCCGCGCCCGGGAGAGCCAGCGCGGCGGCCGCGAGCAGGGCGCAGCGCAAAAACGATTTCATCGGTTTCCCCCATCGATTGTTGTCAAGCATAGCTATAGGCGATGCCGGCGACCGGAGTCCACCGGGCCGGCGTGTTGGATTTTCGCAAAGCCGCTCTTGCGGGTCCGCCGCAAGCGTGTAAACCTGTGTTCTAGGGGCGCCGCGCAAAACGGGGCTGCCTAAGATAATTCAAAGATACCAAGGGAGGCCGCGGCCATGAAAACCAGATCAGCTCCGCACGCATTTTTGTCCGCGCTGGCGCTCGCCGCTTTGCTAAGCACGACGCCGATGACCGCGCGCGCGCAGGCGCCGACAATCGGCGAGACCGATCTCGGCGGCGTCGTGACCGGCGCCAATGGCCCGGAGGCGGGCGTCTGGGTGATCGCCGAGACGAAGGACCTGCCGACCAAATACGCCAAAATCGTTGTGACCGATGATCAGGGCCGCTACGTGATCCCCGATTTGCCGAAAGCCAATTACACCGTGTGGGTGCGCGGCTACGGCCTCGTTGATTCCGACAAGCAGACGGCGGCGCCGGGCAAGCTGCTCAACCTCACCGCCAAAACCGCGCCGAATGCGGCCGCGGCGGCGCGCTTTTATCCCGGCATGTACTGGTACTCGATGCTGGAAATTCCCGCCAAAGACCAGTTTCCCGGCACCGGCTCAGGCCCCGGCGGCAACGGCATTCCGGCTTTTATGAAAACGCAGGCCTACTGGATCGACACAGTCAAGAACGCCTGCCAGTCGTGCCACGCCATCGGCAGCGAGAATATCCGCAATCCCAAGCCGGAACTTGGCATTTTTAAAACCTCCGGCGATCTCTGGATGCGCCGCGTGCAGTCGGGGCAGGCGCAGGGGGCGATGGCCGTCTCCATCGCCCGGCTCGGCCCGGACAGGGGCCTGCAATTATTCGGCGACTGGACCGACCGCATCGCCAAGGGCGAACTGCCCTCGTCAAAACCCTCGCGCCCGACAGGCGTCGAGCGCAACGTCGTGGTCACCATGTGGGACTGGATGACGCCCACAACCTACGGCCACGACATGGTCTCGACCGACAAGCGCAATCCGCGCGTCAACGCCAACGGCCTGATCTACGGCTCGCCCGAGGAGAGCTCGGACAATGTGCCCGTGTTGGACCCGGTCAAACACACGGCCTCATTCATCACCGTGCCCTACAAAGACCCGAAGACGCCGAGCACCAAGACCGAGCCTATGGGCACGTCGGTGTTCTGGGGCGATGAGCCCATCTGGGACAGCCACACCTCCATCCACAATCCAATGATGGACGACAAGGGCCGCGTCTGGTTCACCTCGCGCGTCCGCCCGACGGAGAACCCCGCTTACTGCAAAGCCGGCTCCGAGCACCCCTCCGCGAAGGTCGTGCCGATTGCGGGCTCCGGCCGCCAACTCACCATGTATGACCCCAAAGCCTCGAAATGGTCGATGATCGACACGTGCTTTGGCACCCACCAT
>JANYFM010000224.1 GCA_025362655.1 Hyphomicrobiales bacterium
GCCGGATTCCTCGGCCTCCGTGAGAATGTCGATATCCCAGCCGGTGAGCTGGGAGGCGAGGCGCACGTTCTGGCCGCGGCGGCCGATGGCCAGCGACAATTGATCATCGGGAACAACGACCTCGATGCGGGCGGAATCCTCGTCCAGCACGACTTTCACGACCTCGGCGGGCTGGAGCGCGTTGACGATGAAGGTGGCGGCATCCGCCGACCACGGGATGATGTCGATTTTCTCGCCTTGCAGCTCATTCACCACCGCCTGCACGCGCGAGCCGCGCATGCCGACGCAGGCGCCGACGGGATCAATCGAGTTATCGCGGGAAATCACGGCGATTTTGGCGCGCGAGCCGGGATCGCGGGCAACCGATTTGACCTCGATGATCCCGTCGTAGATTTCCGGAACCTCCTGCGCGAACAGCTTCGCCATGAACTGGGGATGCGTGCGCGACATGAAAATCTGCGGGCCGCGCTGCTCGCGCCTGACATCGTAGACATAGGCGCGCACCCGGTCGCCGGGGCGGAACATTTCGCGGGGGATCAGCTCGTCGCGGCGCACGATGGCCTCGCCGCGGCCAAGATCAATGATGACGTTGCCGTATTCGACGCGCTTGACGATGCCGTTGACGATTTCGCCGATGCGCTCCTTGTAGTCCTGATACTGCCGGTCGCGCTCGGCGTCGCGCACCTTTTGCACGATGACCTGTTTGGCGGCCTGGGCGGGAATGCGCCCGAAATCGAAGGGCGGCAGCGTTTCAGCGATCCAGTCGCCGACCTGGGCCGCGGGGTTTTTCTTGTGCGCCTCGGGCAGGGTGATCTGCGTGGCGTCGTTCTCGACGAGATCGACAACCAGCAGCAGGCGCGAGAAGCGCATTTCGCCGGTCTTGGGATTGATCTCGGCGCGCACTTCGGTTTCCTGCCCGTAGCGAGAGCGCGCCGCTTTTTGCAACGCGTCCTCCATCGATTGCAGCACGACCTCGCGCGGGATCGATTTCTCGCGCGCGACCGCGTCGGCGATCTGCAAAAGTTCCAGCCGGTTTGCGCTGACTGCCATCATACTCTCCTTCGGCGGGCGCAACGGCCCGCGGTTTGGTTTCAGCGGGGGCGCGAGGCCCCCGGATTGATTTTTCGCGGATTTGCCTTGGCGTTTCTGGCGGCGAACCGCCCGGGTCCGCGCAGCGGCATCGCTGGCTCCGCCCGCGGCTCCCCGGAGGGCGCATCCTCATCGCTGACGAGGCCCGCCTTCTTGGCGGCGCGCAGGGTTTCGCGAATCAGCGCATCCGTCAGCACCAGCCGGGCCTCGCCGATATCGCGGATATTCAGCATCGCCTCAGCATCCTCATCCGCGGACGTGTCGATGCGGCGCAGCTTGAGCCGGGCATCGCGGCCTTCGCCGATAACGCCCTCGATCCAGCCGCGGAAACGTTTGCGCCGCTCAACCGGCACATCCATTTCGATTTTCACCTCATGCCCGGCGGCGCGGGCGAAATCAGAGACCCGCACCAGCAGGCGGTCGATGCCGGGCGATGACATTTCAAGGTGATAAGCGCCGGAGACGGGCTCATCGATATCGAACACCGGCGACAGCGCGAGGCTGGCCTTTTCGCAATCCTCGACCGTCATCGTGCCGTCGGGACGCTCCGCCATGATCTGAATGGTCATGCCGTTCGCGCCGGAAACCTTAACGCGGACAAGGCGATAGCCGATATAAGCGAGAACGGGCCCGGCGATATGCGCGACGCGCGCGGCCGGCCCGGTCTCGGTGACCAAACGCGGCTCATCCAACCCTGCGGAAATCGCGGGCGTTTCTGCGCTCAGGCTGGCGTCGTCGCGGTCCAGTTGCCCTGCTCCGGGTTACGAGGCTTCAGGTAAATAAGAGGCTTAAGGTAATAAAAAAGAGCGGGTCCCGGGAGGGGCCCACTCTCAAAAATGATCACCGTGAAGCGATCCATATGAGAAGAATGATGCGCTTGTTATAACCGGAGCTGCGGGATTTGCAAGCTTTTCGTTGGGCCTGCTTTTCATTGGGCCTGACTGGCTCGACAGCGGCGCGGCTCCGCTTTAAGCCACGCGGCAGGCCCGGACAGTCTCCCGGCTCCCGCCGGTTTTCATGCAGCTCAATCCCAACACCCGCGCTATGACGATCCTGCTCGCCGGGCTCACGACGCTTGGGCCGCTGGCGACCGATATTTACGTCGCCTCGATGCCGCAGATCGCCCTGGCTTTCCAAGCCTCCACCGCCTCCGTGCAACTGACAATCACCTGCTACCTCGCGGGTTTCGCGGCCGGCCAATTAATTTACGGCCCGTTCTCGGATAAATTTGGGCGCCGGCCGCTGATGCTGATCGGTTTCGCGCTCTACGTCTCCGCGACATTCGCCTGCATGATTTCAACAGGCATTGAAATGCTGGTCGCGGCGCGCGTGGCGCAGGCATTGGGCGCCGCCGGGCCGATCATTCTGACGCGTTCCATCGTGCGCGATCTCTATGAGGGCGCGCGCGCCGCCCGGCAATACGCGCTGATGAGCATGATCATGGGAATCACGCCGATCATCGCGCCCATTCTCGGCGGATTTTTGCAGACGTGGTTTGGCTGGCAGGCAAGCTTTTACGTGATGTTCGCCGCCGGAACGTCGCTGGCGGTCTGCGTGATTTTGCTGCTGCCGGAGACCAACACGCGCAAACAGGAAGCGCCGATCTCCCCCGTCAGCATTCTCAGCAGTTTCGCGGTTGTGGCGAAAAACAAGGCCTATCTGACCTATCTCGGCATTCAGGCGTTCAGCTACAATGGTCTGTTCGGCTTCGTCTCCGCCTCC
>JANYFM010000265.1 GCA_025362655.1 Hyphomicrobiales bacterium
GGCGTTGCTGGAATTCACCCGCGACAAGGCTCCTCAGGAATGGGCCATGGCGCAGAACAACATCGGCAACGCCCTGTGGAATCTTGGCTCGCGCGAGGCCGGCCCGGCGCGGCTGGAGGAGGCGGCGGCCGCCTTCCGCGCCGCGTTGCTGGAATACAAGCGCGAAACCGTGCCGGTCGATTGGGCGATGACGCAGAACAATCTCGGCAATGCGCTGACGGAGCTGGGCAAGCGCGCCAACGGAACCGCGCAATTGGAGGCGGGCGCCGAGGCTTACCGAAACGCGCTGCTGGAGCGCACCCGCGAAAAGCTGCCCCTCGACTGGGCGGCGACGCAGAACAATCTCGGCGATGCGCTGCAGGCGCTGGGCTCGCGGGAGACCGGGCCGGAGTTCTATTTGCAGGCGGCGGAAGCCCACCGCGCCTCGCTGCTGGAATACACCCGGGAGCGGACGCCGCTGGACTGGGCAATGTCGCAGAACAATCTCGGCAATGCGCTGATCGCGCTTGCCCTGCGCCAAAAGGATCCGTCGAAATATGCGGAGGCCGCGGCGGCGTTTCGGGCGGCGCTCAGCGAATACACGCGGGAGAACGCGCCGCTGGCCTGGGCATCGGCGCAAAACAATCTTGGCCGCGCTTTGCAGGGGCTCGGCACGGCGCAAAACAGCGCGGCGCGGATGGAGGAGGCGGTCGACGCGTTTCGGTCCGCTCTAACCGTTTACACCCGCGCCGGCACGCCGCTGGACTGGGCGATGAGCACCGGCAATCAGGGCATAGCCATGCTGGTGCTCTCCGAGGCCGGCCGCGATACTGAGATGGCGGCCCGCGCGCTCGCCCAGCTTGAGGCCGCCGTCGCCGCCTCGCGAGAGGGCGGCCACGAGTTCAACGCGGCCTTTTTCGCCAAGCTCGTGCCGATCGCCCGCGGCCTCGCGGAGCGCGCCGGGAAGCGGTGAGGGGGCGGGGCGTCGAAATGCCCCCATCTTTATGGTGCGGCGCACGCGCAACTGCGCTATGGGTCCGGCCTCTCCAAATATCCGGACCCCATGGCCGCGCCTCTTCTGACCCTGCAAGACATTCGCCTGACCCTCGGTGGCAAGCCGCTGCTGGAGGGGGCGGAGCTTTCCGTTTCCCCCGGCGAGCGGCTTTGCCTTGTGGGGCGCAACGGCTCGGGCAAATCGACGCTGCTGAAAATTGCCGCCGGCGAAATCGAGGCCGATGGCGGCGCGCGGTTTTTCCAGCCGGACGCCAGCGTGCGTTATCTGCCGCAGGAGCCGGACCTCTCGGGCTTTGCCACGGTGCTCGCTTACGTTGAGGCGGGGCTGGGGCCGGCGGATGATCCATGGCGCGCGCAATATCTGCTGGCCGAGCTGGGCTTGAGCGGCGAGGAGGATCCCGCGCGTCTCTCTGGCGGCGAGGCGCGCCGCGCCGCGCTGGCCCGCGTGCTGGCCCCCCAGCCCGATGTGCTGCTGCTCGATGAGCCCACCAACCATCTGGACCTGCCGGCCATTGAATGGCTGGAGAAGGAACTGGCCGGCCTGCGCTCGGCCCTCGTCATCATCAGCCATGACCGGCGCTTTTTGCAAAACCTGTCGCGCGCCACCCTGTGGATCGACCGCGGCCGCACCCGCCGCATTGATCAGGGTTTCAGCGCTTTTGAGGCCTGGCGCGATCAGGTGCTGGAGGAGGAGGAGCGCGATCAGCACAAGCTCGCGCGGCAGATTGTCAACGAGGAGCACTGGGTGCGCTACGGCGTCACCGGAAGGCGCAAGCGCAACGTTGGCCGCATGGCGCGGCTGGGCGATTTGCGCGCCGAACTGCGCGACGCGCGCCGCGCCGTCGGCGATGTGAAAATGAGCGTCGCCGGGGGCCGCGTGTCGGGCAGGCTGGTCATCGAGGCGGAGCGGGCGGGCAAGGCTTACGGCGAACGCGTTATCGTCGATGATTTTTCCATCCGAATTCTGCGCGGGGACCGCATCGGCATCGTCGGCTCCAACGGCGCGGGCAAGACGACGCTGATCAATCTGCTGACCGGAGAGCTTGCGCCCGATTCCGGCGCGGTGCGGCTCGGCGCCAATCTGGAGATCGCCAATCTCGACCAGAAGCGGACCTCGCTCGCCGGCGACACCAGCCTGAAAGACGTGCTGACGGGCGGCGGCGGCGAATGGGTGGAGATCAACGGCGCGAAGAAACATGTCATCGGCTATATGCGCGACTTTTTGTTCATGCCCGAGCAGGCGCGCACGCCGGTGTCGCGTCTTTCGGGCGGCGAGCGCGGCCGGCTGACACTGGCGCGCGCGCTGTCGCTGCCGTCAAACCTGCTGGTTCTCGACGAGCCCACCAACGATCTCGATCTGGAAATGCTGGACCTGTTGCAGGAGACCATCGCCGATTATCCCGGCACGGTGATCGTGGTGAGCCACGACCGCGATTTTCTCGACCGCGTTTCGACTTCCGTCATTGTCGCGGAAGGGCAGGGGGCGTGGCAGGAATATGCCGGCGGCTACACGGATATGGTGGCCCAGCGCGGCTTTGGCCTCGGGGGATTGGCGCCGGCGGCGCCCGCGAAACCCGCGCCAAAAATCAAAGCGGGAACCGTCGCCCGCGCCCAGCCCGCGGCCGGCAAAGCGCGCCTGTCGTTCAAGCAAAAACACGCGCTGGAAACGCTCCCCGCGCGCATCGAGGAGATGCGCGGGCAGGTGACAGGATTGCAGGACGGACTGGCCGACCCCGCGCTCTTCACCCGCGACCCCCAGGGCTTCGCAAAACTCTCGCAGCAGCTTGCGCAGCTTGAAGCGAAAATTGCCAAGGCCGAGGAGGAATGGCTGGAGCTGGAAATGCTGAGGGAGGCGATCGGGGCTTAGGGGGATTTAGGGCGCGGCGAAAGCCAGCCTGACCCCTACTCATCTTCTCCAAACCTCCCCGCCACCAGCGCGGCGATGGCATCCAGGGCCTCCTGCGCGCGTTCGCCTTTGGCGGCGACGGTGATGGTGGAGCCTATGCCGGCGCCCAGCGTGAGGATGCCCATGATCGACATGCCCCCGACCGTCTCGCCGCAGCGGTGCACGAACACTTCGGCGCCGCCTTCGAACTTTTCCACGCAATGCACGAATTTCGCGGTGGCGCGGGCGTGCAGGCCTTTGCGGTTGACGATGCTCATTTCGCGCACGAGGCAGCCGGGAAATTCCGGCGCGGGCGGGCATTCGCAGTCTGGTTCGTCGCCGTTCATTTGCCCGTCAGTATTTTGCTGGCGATGGAAATATATTTTCGCCCCGCGTCCTGCGCCTGAACCACCGCCTGCTCCAGGCTGGCGGTTTCGCGCACCGATGCGAGCTTGATCAGCATCGGCAGATTGATGCCGGCGACGACATCAACCTTCGCGCCCTCCATGACGGAGATTGCCAGATTGGAGGGGGTGCCTCCGAACATGTCTGTCAGCAGCACCACGCCGGCGCCGGAATCGGCCAGTGTCACCGCATGGACAATGTCCTTGCGGCGCTGCTCCATATCGTCCTCGGGACCGATGCTGACCGTTTCGATCTGCTTCTGCGGGCCGACAACATGTTCAAGCGCCGAGCGGAACTCGCTCGCCAGACGCCCGTGGGTCACGAGGACCATACCGATCATCGGTTGAAACTATCCCTGGCAGGCCAGTCCCCGCCCGCGGATGCGGCGGGGGCCGGCAAAGGAGCGCCATTTTGTGCATTGCGGGGCAATTGGCAAGCGAAATGAGCGGTTAAGGAAAAATCCGGTGGAGAAAGGCCAGCACCCGCCGTGCCCCCTCATCGGGCCCGAGATCCGTTTGAAGCGCCAGCCGGGGCAGAAGCACGCCTTCCAGCAGGGCTTCGCCATCCCCGTGTTCGGGAAACCGGGCGATACCGCCATCGCTGATATCGATGAGCGCCGACAGCCGCGCCGCTGGCTCGTGCGGGACTTCCAGCACGCCGGCGCCGCGCTGTTCGATCAGCCCGGCGATGGCGGGGTGGGCGCGCGCGATAAGGCGCCCGTGCGCGGCGCTGAGCCGCACGCGATCATCCGCCACAAGGCGGGCAAACAGGCCCCTGCGATCGCCTTCCGCGATCAGCGCCTGCGCCAGCCGGCTTTTGCCCGCCCCCGGGGCGCCCCGCAGCAGCAGCCCCCATTCGCCCGCAACGAGCGCGGTGGCGTGGATTGCGGCGGGCCGGGCGGGCTTGCCGCTCATTTCATATCCGGCAGCCAGACGGAAAAGCGCGCTCCCGCGGCTATGCCGTTTTCCATCCGGTTTTGGGCGCGGACGGCGCCGCCGTGCGCTTCGACAATCTGCCGGGAAATCGACAGGCCGAGGCCCGAATTCTGGCCGAACCCCTGTTCCGGCCGGTCTGTGTAAAAGCGCTCGAAAATGCGTTCGAACGCGTGCGCGGGCACGCCCGGGCCATCGTCATCGACGATAATTTCGACGCCGCTTTCCCCGCTGGTCTCGTTGCGGCCGCGCCGCAGGCCGATGCGCACGCCGGCGCCCCTCGCCGAGAACGAGCGGGCGTTATCGATGAGGTTGTTGACGACCTGCGCCAGCCGCGAATCATGGCCGTTGACGCGGTAGGCGCCCGGAGCGTCGCCGCCCGGCTCCAGCGGCGCGGTGTCGAGGGTGACCTGCACGCCGTCGCCGCGGTCCACGCTGTTGGCCATCGACACGACGGCCTCCAGCAGCTTGGCGATATCGACGGCATGCATATCGGCGCGCGCCAGTTCCGCATCGAGCCGGGAGGCGTCGGAAATATCGCTGATCAGCCGGTCCAGGCGGCGCACGTCGTGCTGGATGACATCGAGCAGGCGCCCGCGCGATTCATCATTGCGCGCCCTGGGCAGCGTCTCGACAGCGCTGCGCAGCGAGGTCAGCGGGTTTTTCAGCTCATGCGCCACATCGGCGGCGAAACGCTCGGTGCCCTCGATGCGGTTGTAGAGCGCCCGCGTCATATCGCGCAGCGCCCCCGAGAGATGGCCGATCTCATCCGAGCGCCCGGTGAAATCGGGAATTTCCTGGCGCGATTTCGCGCCGCGCCGCACCCGCTCGGCCGCCTCCGCCAGCCTGCGGATCGGCTCGGCGATGGTGCCCGCCAGAAACAGCGACAGCAAAAACATGACACCCGCCGAAACAAGGAAAATCCGCACAATGGCCCAGCGCTCGCCGGCGATGATTTTGTCAATGTCGCCGCCCTGCGTCGACAGCAGCAGCGCGCCGCGCACCATGCGGAAGCGCTGCACCGGAACCGCGACGGAAATAATCGTCTCGCCGCGCGCGTTGACGCGCACCACCGTCGAGGGCTCGCCGCCGAGCGCGTGGCGCACCTCCGCGAAAGCCCGGCCGTTGCCCGCGCCGATCTCCTCGGTGACAGGCGCGCCGGTCGGCCCATAGCGGCCGCGCAGCATGTTCCAGGTGCGCTCCACCAGCGTCGCCGAGGCATCGTCGGGGGCCGGCGCGGGCAGATCAAACCGCTGAATGCTGGAGCGCGCGATGAGCGCCTGCGAATCGATCAGCAGATAGCCGTCGTGATCATAGATGCGGGCGCGGGTGCGCGTCGGCGAAACAAGGCGGCGCAGCAGCTGGCCGACGCTTTCGGGGTTGATGGAGAACTCCAGCGCCCCGTCGGCGTCGTCGAGCGGGCCGTAGCTCTCGCCGGGCGCGAGCTGCAATAGCTTTTCTGGATCGATGGCGATGGCATCGGTGTCGACGGCGGCGGAGGCGGCGACGGCGGCGGCGATGATCTCGCCCTGCGTGCGCAGGCTTTGCGCGCGCGCGTCGATCAATCCCTCGCGGAACTGATTGATATAGAGAAACGCCGCCGACAGAATGACGAGGCCGCCGAGGTTGAGCACGACAATGCGGCGCGTCAGCGACGACGCCAGCCGCGACTGCGCCGCGTTCAGCAGCGCGCGGGACCGGGACGCGCCGCCCGCGGCGGCGCCGGCGGCAGCGCTGATTTCCCTCCGCGCCTCGACGCTCATGCTCTCCCCGTTCCGGAGCCTGTGTCTATGCCTCTTTGAACCTGTAGCCGACGCCGTACAAGGTCTCGATCATCTCGAAATCATCATCGGACATTTTGAACTTCTTGCGCAGGCGCTTGATATGGCTGTCGATCGTGCGGTCATCGACGTAAACCTGATCGTCATAGGCGGCATCCATCAGCGCGTTGCGGCTTTTGACAACGCCGGGCCGTGTCGCCAGCGCCTGAAGGATGAGGAACTCGGTGACGGTGAGAACAACATTCTCGCCCTTCCAGGCGCAGGTATGCCGGTCCGGGTCCATCTTGAGCAGGCCGCGCTCCAGAATTTTGGCCTCGGATTCTTTTTGGGCCGCCGTCTCTTTCGGGTTGGCGCGGCGCAGAATCGCTTTGACCCGCTCCACCAGAAGGCGCTGCGAGAACGGCTTGCGGATGAAATCGTCGGCGCCCATCTTGAGGCCGAAAAGCTCGTCAATCTCCTCGTCCTTGGAGGTCAGGAAAATCACGGGAAGATCGGATTTCTGCCGCAGCCGCCGCAGCAGTTCCATCCCGTCCATGCGCGGCATTTTGATATCGAAAATCGCCAAATCCGGCGGATTGGTTTTTAATCCGTCGAGCGCGCTGGCGCCGTCGGTGTAGGTTTGCACCCGGTAGCCCTCGCCCTCCAGCGAGATGGAGACGGAAGTGAGAATGTTTCTGTCGTCGTCGACGAGGGCGATGGTGGGCATGGCCGGCAAAACTCCTGGCGAGAGGGCGCAATCCTGGCGAGCGCCCGTGGCGGAATGCACAATCCGGGCTGCGCCCTGAATGCGCCATGAATGTCCCCATGAATGACCCCATGAGGGCGCGCGCAAACTTGACGGCAACAAGGGCTGAAGTGTGGCCCGCGGGAGGCTTAAACCGGACGGCCGCACGCGGATTGGAACAATGCGCCGGCTTTCTATATATGAATTGTGCGAAAAATCACATTCCCCGGATGCCCGTCCATGAGTGAAGCCGGCGATTCCCAGCCTTCCCCGCAAGAATCCCGCCCAGAATCCCGCCCAGAATCCCGCTTGGGGCGGCTTCCGGCGGGTTATGACGCTGTCGGCGAGGCAAAACGCCTGTTGCGCGCCACCCGCTCCGGCGCGCTCTCCACCTTGGACCGCGCCAAGGGATATCCGTTCGCTTCCCTGGTGACGGTAGCGACCGATCACGACGGTTCGCCGATTCTTCTGATGTCACAACTCTCCGCCCATACTAAAAATCTCGACGCGGACCCGCGCTGCTCGATTTTGCTGGCGCAGGGCGGCAAGGGAGATCCGCTCGCCCATCCCCGGCTGACAATCCACGGGAGGGCGGTAAAACAGGGGGAAACCGCCGTCCGGGCCCGCCTCAAGGCGCGCTTTCTCGCCCGCCATCCCAAATCCGCGCTTTATGCCGATTTTGGCGATTTCGCATTCTGGACGCTGGAAGCCGAGGGCGCGCATCTCAATGGCGGCTTCGCAAAAGCCGCTGATTACGAGGCAAAGGACGTGCTGACCCCGCTGAAGGGCGCGGAGGGTCTGCTGGAGGCGGAGGCCGGGGCGATCGCGCATATGAACGCTGACCATGCCGAGGCGCTCGGCCTTTATGCGGTAAAACTGGCGGGCGAACCCGCCGGGCGGTGGCGCGCCACCGGGCTTGACCCAGAAGGCATGGACTTGGCGGCGGGCGATCTCACGGCGCGCATCGGCTTTCCGGCGCGAATCACCGGCCCCGGCGAACTGCGGGACGTTCTCGTCGGCCTAGCCGCCGCCGCGCGAAAAGCCGGCTGAAGCGGCGCCAGGCGGGGCGCCTGCGTCAAAAAGTCCGCCAAGCCAAACATTTGTGCGGCGCAAAACTTTCTTAAGACGCGGCCTATAAGGCATTCGCCAACTTGCCCTTGGGCGCTTGGACGACTAAACCACCGCCAGCGACGCTCCGCTTTCGGGGGCGGGGATATGCGTCCGCCCAACGAGGCCGGCGCCCAGGGAACGCTTTCGGGGACACCATGCACCAGACCGGCACGTTCAATCACGCTTACCCGGTTGAGGCCTTCGGCCTCCGGAACCTTAAAAGCGCCGCCTACAATCTCGATGCCGCCAGGCTTTACGAGGAATCGATCCGCCGTGATGAGGCGGTGATTGTGCCCGGCGGCGCCATTGTGGCCGAGACCGGCATCCACACGGGACGCTCGCCGAAGGACAAATTCACGGTGCGCGACGCGCTGACCGACAAAGCGGTCTGGTGGGGCAACAACAACGCCATGTCGCCGGAGCATTTCGAGGTTCTGCTCGCCGATTTCAAAAAAGCCGCCGAAGGCAAAGAGCTTTTCGTGCAGGATCTTTACGGCGGCGCCGACCCCGCCTTCCGCGTCAAAACCCGCGTCATCTGCGAATTCGCCTGGCACTCGCTGTTCATCCGCAACCTGCTGATCCGTCCGAAACGAGAGGAGCTCGCCGGTTTCACCGCCGACATGACGATCATCGATTTGCCCTCGTTCCGCGCCGACCCCGCCCGCCACGGCTGCAAATCCGAGACCGTGATCGCCATGGACCTGACCCGCAAAATCGTGCTGATCGGCGGCACGAGCTATGCCGGCGAGATGAAGAAATCCGTCTTCACCTATCTCAATTGGACCCTGCCCGGCGCCGGAGTGATGCCGATGCACTGCTCCGCCAATATCGGCAAAGACGGCGACACCGCCGTCTTTTTCGGTCTCTCAGGCACCGGCAAGACGACGCTCTCCCAGGACCCCAACCGCATTCTCATCGGCGATGACGAGCACGGCTGGGGCGATGACGGCGTTTTCAACTTTGAAGGCGGCTGCTACGCCAAGGCGATCAAGCTGTCCCGCGAGGCGGAGCCGGAAATCTACGCCACCAGCGAGCGCTTCGGCACAGTCATGGAAAACGTCGTGCTCGATCCGGTCACGCGCATTCCCGATTTTGACGATGAATCGAAGACCGAGAACACCCGCATCGCCTATCCCATCGATTTCATCTCGAACTCGTCGGACACCGGGCTCGGCGGCCACCCCAAAAACATCGTGATGCTCACCTGCGACGCTTTCGGCGTGCTGCCGCCGATCGCCAAACTCAACCCGGCGCAGGCGATGTATCATTTCCTCTCCGGCTATACCGCGCTGGTCGCCGGCACGGAGAAGGGCGTCACCGAGCCTGTGGCGACTTTCTCGACGTGTTTCGGCCACCCTTTTCTGCCGCGCCACGCCTCCGAATACGGCAATCTTCTGCGCGAATTGATCGCCAAGCACAAAGTCGACTGCTGGCTCGTCAACACCGGATGGACCGGCGGCAAATCCGGCGTCGGCCGCCGCATGCCCATCCGCGTGACCCGGGCGCTGCTGACGGCGGCGCTCGACGGCTCGCTGAACAAAGCGGATTTCCGCACCGATCCCTATTTCGGCCTTGCCGTGCCGACCTCAGTGCCCGGCGTCGAGCCGCATATTCTCAACCCGGTGAAGACGTGGGCCTCGAAGGCGGAGTTTGCGGCGACGGCAAAACACCTCGTCGATATGTTCACCAGGAACTTCGTGAATTTTGAAGAGCACGTTGATAAAAACGTGCGCGACGCCGCGCCGGTGTCGCAGCTCGCCGCGGAATAATTTTGGCGCCGTCCGGAATGCGAAACGGCGGCTCCGGGCGCCTGCTGCCATGGCCCTTGTCCCGCCGCCGCGCGCATTCCAAACGCGATATTAGCAGTTCCACGCCCGCCGTCCAAACCGCGCTTAGAAATACCGCAGCCAAACGTAAACATGCGAAATTGCCACGCTGACCAGCATCATCGGGAACGCGTAAAACGTATAGGTGCTGAATTTGAAGGGCACGCCGGCGCGCTCGGCTAGGCCCGCCACTGTCAGGTTGGCGGAGGCGCCGATCAGCGTGCCGTTGCCGCCGAGGCAGGCGCCCAGCGACAGGCACCACCACAGCGGCCCGATCGCCGCCTCGCCGCCGAACGCCGGCGCCATGCTTTTGATCAGCGGAATCATCGTCGCGACAAACGGGATGTTGTCGACGATGGCGGAGAGCAGCGCCGAGGCCCAGAGGATCGCATAGCCCGCGTGAGCCATATTTCCGCCCGTCGCGGCGGCCAGCCTGTCCGCGAGCGCCTGCAAAAGGCCGCCGGCCTCAACGCCGTGAACGACGATGAACAGGCCGATGAAAAAGAAAATCGTCACCCATTCCACATCCGTGAAGGTGCGGTGGACGTTTTCCGTCTGCTTCTCGGAATGGTGGCTCCAGTTGTCGAGCAGCATAAGGACCGCGGCGCCGGCCATCGCGATGGTGGCGGGCTCCTGATGCAGCGGCCTCGCGAGTATGAATCCGAGGATGACCGCGCCCATCACGCCAAGCGACTGGCGCAGAAGCAGGGGGTCCAGGATCGTCTCCGCCGCGCGCATCGCCATCACGCGGGCCTGATGCTCCGGCGTTGAGCGCAGCGCGCGGCCCCAAACCCAGTGCGTGATCAGCGCCTGCGCCGCCATGATGACGACGATGACGGGCGCGAGGTTTATCATAAAGGCATTGAAGGAAAGCCCCGCCAGCGAGCCGATGAGAATGTTCGGGGGGTCGCCGATCAGCGTCGCGGTGCCGCCGATGTTGGAGGCCAGCACCTCCGCGAAGAGAAACGGATAGGGCGGAACCTCCAGCTCCGCGCAGATATGCAGCGTTACCGGCACAACCAGCAGAACCGTCGTGACATTGTCGAGCAGCGCCGAGAGGGCGGCGGTGGCCAGCGACAGGATCAGCAATATGCCCGCCGGTTTTGCCTTGGCCCGTTGCGCCGCCCGGATCGCCACATATTGAAACATGCCGGAGCGGCGCGACACGGACACGAGGATCATCATGCCCGTCAGCAGCCCGATGGTGTTGACATCGACGCCGCGCATCGCCTCCTCCTGCGTCAGCACGCCGGAGAAAATCATAGCCGCGGCGCCCAGCAGCGCGGTGATGGCGCGGTTAATTCCGTCCTGGATGATCGCCGCGTAGACGCAGACGAGCAGGATGGTTGAAACCCACATGGGGCTCAGGCCGAAAACAACATCGGGGACGAAAGCGTGCGGCATTGTTTTTTCCAGACGCGGAGGCCCCGCCCGTGATCGATACAGGCTTATGGGCCGGGCGCAACCCGCTCCCAGACAAGGCTGCGCCGAGTGACGACGCCATGGATGAAATCCGCCGACACCGGCGGGCTTAGCGTCAGCTTGCCACCCTCAAAGCGATAGCCGCGCGTCTGCCGTGTGCCGGCCCAGGGCGCGCGCGAGGCTATATCGACGTCGTGAAAGATGTGATCACCCTCAACGCTCCAGCGCGCCGCGTAACAAGTGATCTCGTCCGGCATCCCCGCCCGCGCGCGCGACAGGATCACCATCACCCGCCGGTCCGGCGTGTAGGAGATATAGCCGGCCTGCGTCACATCCGCGTCGAGCTTTTCCCCGGTCGCCGCGACTTCGCGCCTGACATGCGAAAGCCGCCAGCAGCCGGGAAACCGCTGTTCGGCGGGCGTTAGGGCGTCGGTCATGGGCTCTCCGGCATATGCGTTTCTCCGCCCCTCAATGCGCCTCATCCCAGTTGCCCGCCGCGCGCGCGTCCACCTGCAGGGGCACGCGCAGCGTCACAGCGGGGTGCGGCGCCTCGGTCATGACCCGGCGCGCCACATCGATCGTCGCGGAGACCTGCGCTTCGGGCGCCTCGAACACCAGCTCGTCGTGCACCTGCAGCAGCATCCGCGCGTCAAGCCCCGCCGCATCCAGCGCCGCGTCCATCCGCGTCATGGCGCGGCGGATGATGTCGGCGGCGCTGCCCTGGATCGGCGCGTTGATCGCGGCGCGCTCGTTGAAGGCGCGCTCCGAGGGGTTCGACGCGGCGATGCGCGGATAATGGCACTTGCGGCCGAACACCGTCGTCACAAAGCCCTGCTCGCGGCAGGCTTTCTTGGTCGCCTCCATATAGTCGCGGATGCCGGGAAAGCGCTCGAAATATTTCTTGATATAGGCGCCCGCCTCCTCGCGCGCTATGCCGAGCTGATTGGCGAGGCCGAAGGCGGAAATGCCGTAGATGATGCCGAAATTGATCGCCTTGGCGCGCCGCCGCGTCTCGGCCGGCATGTCTTTGACGGGCACGCCGAACATTTCAGAGGCGGTCATCGCGTGAATGTCGAGGCCGTCAGCGAAGGCTTTGCGCAATTGCGGAATGTCCGCCATATGCGCGAGCACGCGCAGCTCGATCTGCGAATAATCCGCCGAGATCAGCTTGCGCCCGGGCTCCGCGATAAACGCGGTGCGGATTTTCCGCCCCGCCTCGTTGCGCACGGGAATGTTCTGCAAATTCGGCTCGGAGGAGGATAGCCGCCCCGTCGTTGTCGCCGCCAGCGCAAACGAGGTGTGGACGCGCTTCGTCGAGGGGTTCACATATTCGGGCAGGGCGTCCGTGTACGTTGATTTCAGTTTCTGCAGCTGCCGCCAGTCGAGAATGCGGGCGGCCAGCTCGCTGCCCTGTTCGGCGAGATCGTCCAGCACGCTGGCGGCGGTGGACCACGCGCCGGTCGCGGTCTTCCTGCCGCCGGGCAGGCCCATTCGGCCGAATAAAATATCGCCAAGCTGTTTGGGCGAGCCAAGGTTGAACGTCTCGCCCGCGAGCGCGTGAATTTCCGCCTCCAGCCGCGCCATGCCCTGCGCGAACTCGCCCGACAGCCGCGAGAGAATGTTGCGGTCGATGGCGATGCCGCGCCGCTCCATGCGCGCCAACACCTCCGCCAGAGGCCGCTCCAGCGTCTCATAGACCGCCGTCATGCGCTCGGCGGCGAGGCGCGGTTTCAGCGCCCGCCACAAGCGCAGGGTCACGTCCGCGTCCTCAGCCGAATATTCGCTCGCTTTTTCGATGGGCACGCGCGCGAAGCCGATGAAGGATTTGCCGGAGCCCGCGACCTCGCTGAAGCCAACGGGCTTGTGTCCGAGATATTTTTGCGACAGTTCGTCCATGCCGTGTCCGTTCGTGCCGGCGTCCAGCACATAGGACATCAGCATCGTGTCGTCGGAGGGCGCGGTTTCGATGCCGTGCTGCCGCAACACCAGCCAGTCGAACTTCATATTTTGCGCGATTTTGAGAACGCCCGGCGCCTCCAGCAGCGGCTTCAGCCGCGCCAGCACCTCGGCCGCCGGCAATTGCCCCGGCAGCAGCGCGTCGCCGCCAAACAGATCGCCGCCGCCTTCGCCCCTGTGCGCCAGCGGAATGTAAAACGCCCGGCCCGGAATGACGCAAAGCGCGATGCCCACGAGTTCGGCGGTCATCGGATCGAGCGAGGACGTCTCTGTGTCGACGCACACCAAGCCCTCATCCACGGCTGCGGCGACGACGCGGTCGAGCGCCTCCAGCGTGACAATGGTTTCATATTGCGAGCGGTCGATCCCGCCTGAAAGCGCCTGCGCGGCGCGCGTTTTGGCCAGCGCGGCGGGCCCGCTTTCGCCCCATGACGCGGGCGCGGCATCCATCGCCGGCGCGGCGGCATTGGGCGCTGCCGCGGCGCGCGCCTCCATCACATCGCCGTTGCGGCCGCGCCAGCCTCCGGCGCCGGCCAGCGCCGCGTCCGCTTCAATATCTGCGGCATCGACGCCGTAAATTTCGGCGGCGCGTTTTGTGATGGTGGTGAATTCCATCGCCTTCAAAAAAGCCACCAGTTCCCGCGCGTCGGGCTGATGCAGTCCCAGATCATCGAGCGGCGTCTCCAGCGCCACATCGCGAACCAGCGTCACCAGTTTCTTGGAGATGCGGATGAGATCAACATTCTCCGGATTGGTTAAAACCTCGCGGCGCTTGGGCTGTTTGATTTCTCCCGCGCGCGCCAGCAGCGTGTCGAGATCGCCGTATTCTTTCAGCAGCAGCGCCGCGGTCTTGACGCCGATGCCCGGCGCGCCCGGCACATTGTCGGTCGAATCCCCCGCCAGCGCCTGCACGTCGATCACGCCCGACGGCGGCACGCCGAAATAAGCCTCGACCTCCGCTTCCCCGATGCGCCGCTCTTCGCGGTCTCCGGACGCGGGATCGAACATCGCGACGCCCGGCTCGATAAGCTGCATTAAATCTTTATCGGCGGAAATGATCAGCACATCGGCGCCGCGCGCCTTCGCCTCGCGCGCATATGTGGCGATCAGATCGTCCGCCTCGTAAGTGTCCTGCTCGACGGGAACGAGGCCGAAGGCGCGAACCGCGCTGCGCATCAGCGGAAATTGCGGCACGAGATCCTCGGGCGGCTCGCTGCGGTTGCCTTTGTAGGCGGGATACAGCGCCTTTCGAAATGAGTTTTCCGACTTGTCAAAAATGATGGCGAGATGCGTCGGCCTGATGCCCATGGCGCCGTCGCGAATGAACTGGAACAGTTTGCCGCAAAACAGCCGCACGGCGCCGACCGGCAGCCGGTCCGAACGGTAATTATATTTCTGATCCTGCCGGATCGACTGAAAATAGGCGCGAAAAATGAAATTCGATCCGTCAACCAGAAAGACGTGATCGCCCGGTTTGACCGGGGTGTGCCTGAGAGCCATGGGCGGCATCGCCTTGAAGGCCCGCGTCACCGGACGCGGGCTCTTGGATGCCGCCGATCTTACTGCGGAGCGGCGCGGCGCGCCATGGCGAAGGCCAGCAGGAGAGCCCCGGCGCCCAGAAAGCACATCGCAGCGGCGATGGAGGCGCCGGCGCCCTGCGAAAAGCTCCGCCATGCTTCAAGCGCGACAAAACCGGCATTCCGGCCGTCGTGAAGACCATCGAGTACGA
>JANYFM010000292.1 GCA_025362655.1 Hyphomicrobiales bacterium
CTTGGATGAAGCGGTCGCCACCGGAAAAATTCAGCGCGGCGAAAAAAGAATCCATAAATTCAATCATTAAGGAACACAGTCGCGCGCCCGGCCGGCTCCGCAACAGGCGCTGCGCGCGCGCCGCGGGGAATGCAGGCGCAACGCGGCGGAAAGTTTTCGCGCGGTGAATCCATCGCCGCGAAAACTCAAGCCGCGGCGATGCGGCGGTGATGAAAAATTGTTACGCGCAAGCGCGCCGCCGCAAGCTTTCAACGCGGTGTTTTGCCGTCTTCGATGCGCGCGGCGCCCGTCCTGTACTTGCGCATGCCGAGAAGTGAGTTACCTTAATCACGCCTGTTGTCGGCAGCCGGTTATCGGCTTGCCGTCGATTAAATCAGAGGGGACCTCAGATGGCTAAAGCTGCAAAGCGTAAACCGGCTAAGAAAGCCGCCGCGAAAAAAGGCGCCAAGAAGGGCGCCGCCAAGAAGACCGCCAAAAAAGGCGCTGCCAAGAAGACCGCCAAAAAAGGCGCTGCCAAAAAGGCCGTCAAGAAGGGCGCCGCCAAAAAAGGCGCTAAGAAGACCGCCAAAAAAGGCGCGGCCAAGAAGGGCGCTGCCAAGAAAAAGCGCGTGACGCGCAAACCCAAAGCCGCTGCTCCGGCCCCGATGTCGGGCGCCTGACACGACAATCTTGCCGGGAGCCGGGGTTTTTGCCCTGCTTCCGGCAAATTTTTATCCAAACCTGATTTTTATCCAAGCCTGAACGGACGTGTTATTCGGGACGGCGGCGGCGGCGGCGGCACATCCGCCCATCAGGCCTCGCTGGCGGCGCTCTTCGCGTGATCGGTGCTTCGGCGGCTCTTTTTCATGAGCGCCTTGTCGACCCGCAGCGCCACCAGCACAATCAGACAGACCGCGCTGCCGATGCAGATCGCGCCCGCCGTCTCAAACGGCCGGGCTGTGAACCAGGCCGCCGAAACGCAGACGCCGCTGAACAAAGCCAGAAACAGCGTGAGATGCGCGGGCAATTTGTCCATGATGTCTCTACCCGTATCCAGCGTGCCGTCTGTTGGCGTCCGCAACGCTAAACCCTATCCGGTAAATTAATTGTAAGGTTTGGGCGCTTGCGCGCGCGGTCCCGCCTGCCCGGGATAAAACCCCGCGTTTGCCTTTCCAAGACGATAAACCAATCGTTAAAAGGCGGCGCGCGGGCCCCCGTGCCGGCGCTTTACGGCGCCATGCGGAAACCTTTGCCCGCTGCGCGGACCAGCGCCAATTCACACTTGGCCCGTATGCCGAACACATCCGGCACGAATCACCAATATGGGCGGGATGCCAGTTTGATCCCGCCACATATGGCCGGCGCGCTGTTCCAACACACACAAACCGCCGCAGCGAAGGGCCCAAACCGCCGGGCGCCCGGCGCCGCCGTTAACGTTGCGTCCCGATAAGGGACAGCGCGCGCCTCAGCCGTTCACAGCCACGGCATCAGCGAGGCGTGGATGACATCTTTCACCGCGCCCTCTTTGTTGCCGACGGAGCGGATCGCCAAATCGACATCCTTCAGCCCAAACTTATGGGTGGTGATGAGATCCAGCGGAAAGCGCTTGGAGGCGAGCTGCTGGAGCGCCAGCTCGCAGGCGAGATACGAATGCCCGCGCGCCGAATGCATGGTGATGTATTTTGTTGTCATTTTGCCGATCGGGAAATTTGGAAATTCCGGCATTTCCCCCTGCACGACCATATGCCCGGCCTTGCGCTTCATCGCCTCGATGCCGAGCAGCACAGGAACCGTTCCCGCGCCCGCCGTGCAGTCCAGCACCACATCCACGCCGAGCCCGCCGGTGATCTCCATAATGCGTTTCAGCGGGTCCTCGGCATTGACGTCGATGGTGTGATCGGCGCCCAGCGTTCGCGCCACGGCCATGCGCGCGTGGTCTTTGGCGGTGCCCGTGACGATGATCATGGAGGCGCCCGCCTGTTTGCAGATGACAGTCTGCGACAGGCCCTGCTGGCCCGGCCCCTGGATCAGCACAACCGAGTTGTAGCCGACCTTGCCCTCGAACAGCGACCATTCGATGCCGTTGGCCATCGGCGTCACCAAGCCCGCCAATTCCGGCGAGACGCCCTTGGGCACGTGATGCAGCACCGCGTTCCAAGGCAAATAAACATATTGCGCGAACCCGCCCCAAAGATGCGGGGCTTTCTCGGCGGAAGTGTAGCCGTAGCGGATGCCGTCGGGGTTGGTGCGCCAGTCCGTGCCCTCGCAATGCCGGTATTGGCCGGAATGGCACCATTCGCATTTGCCGCACATGACGTAATGCTCGACGAAAACGAGATCGCCCTCTTTAAAGCCTTTGCGCCGCGTGAACTCGCGCCCCGCCTTGGCGATATAGCCGATGTTCTCATGGCCCATGATCACGTCAGCCTTCGCCGGGGGATGGGCGTAGAGCTTGACGTCGGTGCCGCAAATGCCCGCCACCTCCATTTTCATCAGCGCCGCATCCTCGGGGATATCGGGCATCGGATATTCGCGGATTTCGGTTTTGTTCGGGGCCGTTCTGACGGCGGCGAGGACTTTCTGGACCATGGGCGTTGCTCCCTGAGATAAGATGCGTTTTGCTAGCACCCGCGCCGGGCGGGCGCAATTTGGCGTTCCGTGTTATGCGCGGGGATGAGCGACATCAATCCCTTCGCCAGGAAGAGCCCGGCGCACCGCGCTGCCCTGCGCCGCGTGAAAGCCTTGGTGCGCGAACAGTTCCGCTTGGGCGGGGCCGAGACCATCCTCGTCGCCGAAATCGCCTGCGTTCTGCCGGGCTGCGCGCCGCTGGAGACGGTGATCGCTTTTTGGGGGGAGGATGCGCGCCGCCGCCACCTCAAAATCTTCAAACCCGTGGAGGAGGTCGCCGAAGACGATTTCCCGCCCTGGTGGATGAAAGACGCGCTGGTGGAGGAGGTGTTTGGCGGCTGCCCCTGCTGTTAAGCCTTCGGTGTTCTGAAATAGGCCTCGACCGGCCCTGAAAACTTCATCGTCATCGGCTGGCCGAAACGGTCTTTCGCGGCGCCCGCGGTCATGCGCACCCAGCCCTCGCTGATGCAATATTCCTCGACATTGGTTTTCTCCGCGCCCTTGAAGCGGATGCCGACATCGCGCCGCAGAACCTCCTCATTGTAGAAGGGGCTGCGCGGATCGGTCGAAAGCCGGTCGGGCGGGGCATCGGCGGCGGTATGCGCTGGCGTGTCGTTCATTTCGGTCTCGCTCGATTCTGATGAGATTGCTGAATAGCATGGAATGGCGCGCCGGACAGGCCCGGTCCGCGCTCTTCACAGGCGGCGCGCCGGAGCCTAAACCAAAGCGGAAAGTCTCAAAGGGAGCGCGCCGCCATGTCCATGCCAAAACTCAAAACCGTCACCCGCACGCAGGGCGCCAACCGCGCCCTGAAAGACGGCTCCGTCACCGGCAAGACCTTCGAATTCGATTTTGTCGAGGTGGATCCGCTGATCGCCGCCTTTCGGCGGATGGTCCGCGGCAATGAATTCGACATCTGCGAAATGGCCATCACCACCTACATATGCGCAAAAGCCCACGGCAAGCCCATGACCGCGATCCCCGTGCCGATTGTGCGCCAATTCCATCACGGCGCAATCCTCGTGAACACAAAGTCCGGCGTGAAAACCCCCAAAGACCTTGAGGGGAAGCGCGTCGGCGTCAACCGCGGCTACACAGTGACAACGGGCGTCTGGGCGCGCGGCATCATGGAGGCGCAATACGGGCTCGATCTCTCCAGGGTGACCTGGGTTCTCTCGGGCGACGAGCATGTCGCGGAATATATGGCTCCCGCCAATGTTGTGCCGATAGAGGCGGGCAAAAAGATGGAGGAGATGCTGATCTCCGGCGAACTCGCCGCCGCCATCGGCGTCGATGTGAAACACGCCGATGTCGCGCCGCTGATCCCCAACGCGCTGGAGACTGGCCTCGCCGCGCTGAAGCGCGACGGGCACTACCCCATCAACCATCTCATCGTCATCAAGGACGAGTTGTTGGAGCGGCATCCCCGCCTTGCCGCGGATGTGTTTGAGGCCTTCGCGGCGGCCAAGCGCCGGTATGTGGATGCGCTGAAAGCGGGAAAAATCGAAAAGCCCGACGGCGCCGATGAACTGCATAAAAAGGTCATGGCTATCACCGGCGGCGACCCCATGCCCTATGGAATGGAGCCGAACCGCAAAGTGCTGGAGACGCTGATCGGCCACGCGGTGTCGCAGGCAATTATCCCGAAGCGGGTGGCCGTTGAAGCGCTTTTCGCGAAGGGGACGGAGGGGCTGGCGGGTTGAATTTTTGGCTTTTGTGCGTTGATGCGGCGCCTTGGGGCATGATCGAAAGTTTCCGCGATCCGTGGCTGCGGACAGTGGGAGGCGCTCAATTCGCCGGAGCGCTTCGCGCGCATCCAGCGCGCGAAACCCTTGGGCCAAGCCGCCCTAGCCCGCCCGTCCCAAAAATGCCAGCAGCCGCGCCGTGGCCGCCTCCTCTGTCTGCTCCGCGACGGACGCATCCCAGTATTCCGACTTCGGCAGGCACTCGTGAAGGTATCGCGCGGCGGATGTCGCGTGCGAGGCATCGTTGCCCGGCACCACAAGCGCCGGGACTTCGCAGCCCAGCATGTCCTCGGGCTCGGCGCCCGGCGCGGTGTCCCGGTCGAACATGGTGCGCGCGAAGCCGGCCAGGATGAGCTTGTACCGCTCCAAATCCTGCGCGGCATAGCGCGCCGCGAACTCAGCGTCATGTTGCAGGACAGACGCCCACGGCCCGCCCCGCGGATCGCCGCCGAAGGGCTTGCCGCCATCTTTTGCGAGTTTGACGACCGCGGCGAGGCCCTCGCGGCTGACGAAGGCCAGATGCTCGGCAAAGCGCAATTGGCTGGACATGCGGTATTTCGCGCCGCCAACGGGCCAGTAGAGAACCATGCTGAGCGCGCGTTCGGGATGCATGACCCCGAATGCGGCCACCGGGCAGCAGCCCATGCAGCCGCCCATGAGATGCGCGCTGTCGATGCGCAAATGATCCAGCAGCGCCAGCCCCTGCCGCGCATAATGCGCATAGCCGATGCGCTCCACACGCCCGCCCGATTGCCCGCATTCGCGCCGGTCAAACACGATGCAGGAATAATGCCTCGGCAGATGCTCCAGCGGTTTGATCTTCGCGTAGATGCCCAGAGACGACCATTTCTCAATCGTCGCGTCAAAGCCGCCCGGCGAAAACATCAGCAGCGGCGGCCCCTCGCCAATCACATCATAACGAGTGGTGAGGCCGTCGATGACCGCGCTCTTCATGGCTCAGCCCTTGATCTGTTTCCCGGCGCGGATGTCGGCGACGAGCGCGCCAAAAGCGTCGATCGTGCCGCGCGCGGTGTTGAAATAGGTGTCAGTTTTGGAATCGATCCATTTCTCGCCATAGCCGAGCACGGTTTGCGCGAGGCGCACCCGCCCGTCGAGCCACGGGCCGCCGCCAAAGCCCCCAATGACGGGAATTTTCACGGCTTCAACGACCGCCTTGCCGGCGATGGGGCCTGAATTGGTGAAATCCAGCGCCACCGCGCCGGCCGCCTCCAGCATTTTTGCTTCTTCCACGAGGCGCGCCGCGGCCTCGGCGCCGGCCAGCGCGCCGGCGGAGTTTTGCGATGAATAGGGAATGCCAAAACGCATCGCCGTCTGCGGTGTCAGGCCAAACTGCGCGAAGACGGGAATGCCCGCTTTGGTCAAAGCCCGCACGGCATCGGGAAAATCCGCCGCCGCGTCGAGCTTGATCATGTCGGCGCCGCCCTCTTTGATGATGCGCACAGCGGCTTTCATCGCGCTGCCGATGCCCTCCTGCAGCGGCCCGTAGGGCATGTCGCACGAGACGAGAATGCGCTTGGCGGCGCGGCGAACCGCCTTGCAGCAGACGAGAATCTCATCAAGCGTCACCTCAAGCGGATTGGCATGGCCCCAGAGATTGGCGCCGACGCTGTCGCCGATGGAGACGAAATCGACGCCCGCCATTTCCGCAAAGCGGGTAGTGGGATAGTCCCAAGCGACAACGCCGGCGCTCTTTTTTCCCTCGCGCTTCATCTGCTGAAGCATGGGAATGGTGACGGCATCCATGGGCTTTCCTGGAGTTTCACGCTCCGCTTAGCGCGGGCAGGGGTGTTGTAGCGCAGGAGCGCTGGGCGTCAAATCGGCGCTATTGTGAATTTTGATTCACGGTTTCCGCTCCCCCCGGATCATTTACCTCCGCGCTCCGCCGTTGTAGCCTCGCCGCCAACCCGCCAACCCGCCCGCAGAAGGAGACGCCCCGTGAACGCCATGGCCCCAAGCCGGCTCGAAGTGATCCCGCTATCCCAACACATCGGCGCCGAGTTGCGCGGCCTCGACCTGTCGCGCCCGCTGAGCGGGGCCGATGTCGCCGCCATTAACAAGGCGTGGCTGGATCACATCGTCGTTCTCTTCCGCGGCCAGACGTTGACGCAGGAGGATCAGCTTCGCCTCACCTCCTATTTTGGCGAGGTCGGCGAGCTCGGCCGCCCGCCGAAATTCTTTCCGCCCGGCTTCAAATCGCTGCTGCCGAAAATCATGATGATCTCCAACATCCGCGAAAACGGCGAACCCATCGGCGCGCTGCCCGACGGCGAAATGATGTTTCACCACGACATGATCCACCGCGCGCTGCCCCACAACGGCACCATGCTCTATTCCCTCGAAATTCCGACCTATGGCGGCGACACGCTTTTTGCCTCGGGCTATGCCGCCTATGAAACGCTGGACCCCGCGTTGAGGGCGAAGCTCGAAGGCAAAAAGGCCGCGCATCACTACAATTATGGCTCTGTGCAGCGCGGCGACGGCAAAGGCACCGAAGCCTTCGCGCAATCGGTTCACCCGATTTTCCGCATCCACGATCAAACCGGGCGCAAGGCAACCTATGTCAACCGCCTCATGACCACGGGCATTGAGGGCATGAGCGGGGAGGAGGCGCAGCCGCTGCTCGAAGCTCTGTTCGATCACACGGAGAAGCCGGAGTTTGTTTACACGCACAAATGGCGTGTCGGCGACGTGCTGCTCTGGGACAACCGCTGCTCGACCCATGCGCGCACGGATTTTCCCGCTGATCAGCGGCGCCTGATGCTGCGCACCACGGTCGCGGGCACTTCTATTCCGGTGTGAGCCGCCCGCCCTGGATGGCGCGGAAAATCGCCAGCGGCGTCACGGGCATGTCGATATGCTTGACCCCGTAATCCCTCAGCGCATCGACAACAGCGGCGACCAGCGTTGAAAGCGCCGGCGTCGTGCCGCCTTCTCCGCCCGCTTTGACGCCCAGCGGATTGGTGGGCGACAGCACCTCGGCGATCCCGGATTTGAAAGAGGGCATGTCGCCGGCGCGCGGCATCGCATAATCCATAAACGATCCGCACAAAGGCTGCCCCGTTCCCGGCTCAAGCCGGCAAATTTCAAACACCGCCTGTCCGAGGCCCTGGACGATGCCGCCATGGGTCTGCCCATGAACGATCATCGGATTGATGCAGCGCCCGACATCATCGACGGTGGAATAAGCGGTGACCTTCATTTCGCAGGTTCCAGGATCAATCTCGACCTCGCAAATCGCCGTCCCGTTCGGGAAAACCGGCTCGTGCATTTCATTGTCCCGCGCCGCGCAAAGCCCGCTTTTCAGTTCGTCAGGAAGTTCCATCGCCGCGCAGGCCCGCGCGAGCTCGAACAGACCTGTCGAAAAATTCGTTTGCGCCGCCCTGAAGGTTCCGCCCTCATAGGCGATGCGCCCCTCGTCAACGCCAAAATGCAGCGCCGCGATCTTCGTGCCCTTGACGATCAGGTCGCCGGCGGCCAGCGCGATGACGGCGCCCGCGTGGCGCATCGATCGCCCGGAATGCGAGCCGCCGCCCAGCGATACGATATCGGTGTCGCCCATGATGATATTCACCTGAGCGTGCGGCACTCCGAGCATGTCAGCGGCGACCTGCGCGAAGCTCGTCTCGTGTCCCTGGCCGCTGGGCTGCGTGCCGATGACGATATCGATCATGCCGTCCGGCCGGACCTTTATTTCAGCGCGCTCCTTCGGCGCGCCGATGGAGGATTCGACGTAATTGGCGAGGCCCATGCCGTAGAGCCAGCCGCGCCGCCTCGCATCCGTCCGGCGGGCTTCGCGCTCGCTGTATCCCGCGATGCGCATTGACCAGTCCATATTCCTTTCGTACTCGCCGCTGTCGTAAACCGCGCCGACGCCATTGCGGTAAGGCATGGCTCCGGAGGCCACTAAATTCATGCGGCGCAGGGCGATCTTGTCGAAACCGAATTTTTCAGCGGCCATGTCGATCAGCCGCTCCAGCGCGAAATTAACCTCCGGCCGGCCGGAGCTTCGATAGGCCTGCGTCGGCGCCGTATGGGTGAACACGCCGCGGGCGCGCAGCGCGACAGCGGGAATATCATAAGAGCCGGGGATCAGCCCCGCGCCCTTGCTGAGCGGTGAAAATGAAACAGCGCGCGAGCCGCAATTGCTGAGATTGTCGGCGCGCATGGCGAGAAAGCGTCCGCTCTTATCCAGCGCCAGCGATACCTTGCTGACGAGGTCGCGCCCCTGATAATCGCTTAAGAAAGCTTCAGAGCGCGTCGCCGTGAATTTCACGGGGCGGCCGAGTTTTCGTGACGCCCACGCGACCAGCGCGAATTCCACATAGACCCGGTTGCGCGTGCCGAAATTGCCGCCGACATCGAAGGACAGCACGCGCAGTTCGGCGGGCGCGATGCCCAGCACATGCGCCAGCTCGCCTTTCTGCCGCACCGCGCCGCCGCTGCCCGCGTGCAGCGTCGTGCGGCCGCTCGCCGCGTCGAAGCTCGCGTTGCAGGAGCGCGGCTCCATGGGCACGCCGGTGACACGGTCGATGTGGAATTCGTAATCGATGGTGTGGGCGGCCAGCGCGAAGGCCGCGTTCGCGCCATGGCTGTCGCCGAAAAGCGTTTCGACGCAGGTGTTCTCCGCCATTTCATCCCAGACAAGCGGCGCGCCGGATTTCGCGGCCTCGCGCGAATCTGTCACGCAGGGCAGGGGCTCGTATTCTATGACGAGCGCTTCAGCGGCGTCCTGGGCCTGCGCCTGCGTCTCCGCCACCACCATCGCAACGGCTTCGCCGGCGTGCCGCGCTTTGTCAGCGGGCAGCGGCATGTGCGGGCCGATGAACACCGCGCCGCCGCCGGGAGCATGCAGCTTCATGTCAAAATTTGTTTTCGGCAGGGGGTCGTGGGGTATCGGTTTCAGCCCGTCGGCCAGCGCGTCGCGCCCGTCGAAAACACCAAGCACGCCGGGCATGGCCATTGCAGCGGTCTTGTCGATCCGGAGGATCCGCGCATGGGGATGCGGGGATCGCGCCATCGCCGCGTAAGTTTGCCCGTCAAAAACAAAGTCGTCGGTGAAGCGGCCGCGGCCCGTTACGAGGCGAAAATCCTCTTTGCGGCGGAGCGGCTGGCCAATGGATTTCAGCAGGGCCTTTTCAATGGGTTTCATAAATGCCCGCTTCGCTCCCAAGGGGACCGAAGGGAAACCGGAATGCCCGATACGGGGCGCCCGCCCCTCGGCGATTGGCGCCCCGCTTATAGCCTCCGCGGCAACAGGTGGAAACCGCCGGCCCACGCCCCGTCCTGGAGACGGCTGTCTCCGCAACCCCGTTCTGCAACCTGCTGAAATTCGCTAAAACGGGGGCGGCGGGCGAGCCCAAAGTGCTGCTGATCGCGCCCATGTCCGGCCATTTCGCGACCCTGCTGCGCGGCACGGTGCGCACGCTGCTTTTGGATCACGAGGTCTGCATCACCGATTGGAAAAACATCCGCGACACGCCGCTCGCGGACGAAGGCTTCGGTCTTGACGGGTTTATCGGCCATATCATCGGATTCATCCGCGAGCTCGGGCCGCAATCCCATGTCGTCGCGGTGTGCCAGCCGACGGTGGCGGCGCTGGGAGAGCCAGGTCTATCCCGTCGTGCGCAATCACATCGCCGCGAGCCAGTGACGCGGCGCTACCCGTGCGCCTCCACAAGCGTCGCCAGAATTTCCGCCGCCTCTTCATCGGGCCGCTCCAGCGGTGTCAGATGCCGCGCCTTGGGCAGCACCCTGTAGCTTGAATGCGCAATGGCGCCGTGCATTTCCTCGGCCATGGCGGGCGGCGTCGCGTAATCCTCCTCGCCGACGAGAATGCGCACGGGCATGGTGAAATGCGGCAGGCTCACGCGCAGGTCGAATTCGCCGAGCATGCGGCATGTCGCGCCATAGGCTTCGACATCATTGGCCAGAAACGTGTCGACGCATTCCTGCACAACGTCAGGACTGGCGGCGCGAAATTCATCGCCGAACCAGCGTGTCAGCTGAAAATCGATCAGCGAAGCCAGCCCCTTGGTTTTCGCGGCGTTGGCGCGGTCGGTCCAAGCCTTTTCCGCGTCTTTGCCGTACCATGCGGTGGTGTCGATCAGCGCGAGGCCGCAGACACGGTGCGTGTGGCGGCCGGCAAAGGCCAGCGCCACCGAGCCGCCCATGGAGGAGCCCGCGACGACAGCCTCCGGCCATTTCAAATGGTTGAAAAGATCGTTCATGTCGCCGGCGAAATCGCCGGCAAAATAGGGGCCTTTGGGCTTTCCCGAGGCGCCGTGGCCGCGGCAGTCCATCGCCACGGCGCAAACGCCGGCTGAGACGAGCCGCTCCGCCACGGGGCGCCAGTATTTATGATCCATCGCCAGCGAATGGATCAGCGCGGCGCGGAGCGGCGACGCGGGATCGCCATGCAGCTCATAAACGATTTTGCAGCGGTCGCGGGTTTCGAAACTGGAGATTTGCGGCATCGGATTTTCCTGAACTGGCGGTTTCAAAGAATCCTTGTCACAGGGGCGGCGGGCCTGCAACACGCGGGGCGCCCGTTTCTTGCGCCGGTTCGCGACTTGCCATAGGCAGGGCTGCAACGCGGGCGCCTGGTCCCGCTTGATGCAGGGAAGAGCGCGCATGGACACCTCGGCGCAACAGGCCCCGCTCGACTTCCACGAGCAGATGGCCCGACTTGAGGCGCGCGGCCTCCTCGTGCGCATCGACCGCCCCATCTGCAAGGACACGGAGCTGCATCCGTTGATGCGCTGGCAGTTCACCGGCGGCCTGCCCGACAGCGCGCGCCGCGCCTTTATGTTCACCCAGGTCCACGGCGCCGACGGGCGCAAATTCGACATGCCCGTGGTTGTCGGCGCGCTTGCCGCCAACGCCGAAATTTACGCCGCCGGCATGGGCGTCCCGGTTGAGAATATCGGCGGCGTCTGGACGCGCGGCATTGCCCATCCCATCGCGCCCGTCCGCATTAAAGACCCGCCCTGCCAGCAAGTGGTTATGACCGGCGATGATCTGCGCAAACCCGGCGGCGGGCTCGCCTCGCTTCCGGTGCCTGTTTCAACACCTGGCTTCGACGCCGCCCCCTATTTCACCGCGACGCTCTGCGTGACCAAAGACCCGGAGACCGGCGTGCGCAATATGGGCACCTACCGCGCCGGGCTCAAAGCGCAGGATCGCCTCGGCGTGCGCATGGCCAGCCGGCTGTCGGGCGCCGGCGGCTATCAGCACTGGCTGAAATATAAGGCGCTCGGGCAGAAAATGCCCTGCGCTGTCGTTGTCGGCTGTTCGCCGATCGTCATGTTCACCGGCCCGCAAAAGCTGCGCATCGACGAGGACGAGATGGCGGTCGCCGGCGGGCTTGCGGGCCGCCCCATTCGCATGTGCCGCGCGCTGACCGTCGACCTCGATATTCCCGCCGATGCGGAAATTGTCATTGAGGGCCTCATCGACACAGACACGCTTGAGCCCGAAGGCCCTTTCGGCGAAAGCCACGGCCACGTCGCGCTCGAAGGCTTCAACATGTCCATGCATGTCACGGCGATCACGCGGCGGGCCGACGCGGTGCTGGTCTCCATCGTCAGCCAGGTGACGCCAAGCGAATCCAGCGTGATGAAAAAAGTCGCCTATGAGCCGTTGTTTCTCAATCATTTGAAACGAGATCTGAACATCAAGGGCATCACCAGTGTCGTCATGCACGAGCCGCTGTCGAATCTTCGGCCCGTGATTTTTCTCGTTTTCGCGCCCGGCGCGCTGAAAACCGAAATCTGGCGCGGCCTCCAGGGCGCATCAAGCCTGCAGGCCCAATGCGGCAAGATTTGCGTCGCGGTTTCCTCGGATGTCGATCCCAACAACACCGACGGTGTCTTCTGGTCGATGGCTTATCGGTCCAATCCGATTGAGGATGTGCTTGTCATCCCCAACCGCGCCGGCGGCCACGGCCCCAAAGGCGGCGCCAATTCGACGCTGCTGATTGACGCCACCGCAAAAGCGCCGATGCCGCCGCTGGCCCTGCCCGTCAAACTCTATATGGAGCGCGCCAAAGCCATATGGGAGGAACTGGGGTTCCCCCACATAACGCCGCAGGCGCCGTGGCACGGCTATGAATTGGGCGATTGGGCGCAGCTTTGGCAGTCGTTTGCCGATAAAGCCGTTGCCGGCCAATGGCTGGAAAACGGCGCGCAAACCTGGCCCCGCCGCAAGCCGGACCTCGTGCCGGAAACCCCGGCGCGCAAGGTTGAGACCATCAAATGACCCGCTGGTTCAGCCGATCTGCGTGACCTTGCCCGCAGCCATCCCCTGCGCGCGGTACTGGCCGATTTTCTCCAACAGCGGCTTGTCGGTCATGGTGTAGAGCACCGCGTCCTTCGCGCCCTTGTTGACGTGGCGGCGCCAGAGGAAGTTTGGCGCGACGAAAATATCGTTCTCCTCCCAGTCGAAGGTTTTGCCGCCGATTTCCGTTTGTCCGCGCCCTTCAAGGCAAACGTAAACTGTGCTCGATGTCTCGCGCTTCAGCGCGGTTTCCTCGCCCGCGCGGATCATCTGCGCGCCAAAGCCCAGCGTCGGGAACACCGGCCCGCCGTTGGCCGGATTGACGAATTCGAGGCTTATGCCCTCGAAGGGATCTCCGGTTTGCGAGCGCAATGCGCCAAGCGCCGCGCGCGTGTCCGCGCCCCTGTATTGAAACATCGGGCTGACATTTTTGCCGATGCCGCGCTGGTGGCCGGTGAATGCCGGCTTCAGCCCGCCGCGCCCGTAAAGCGCCTGCGAAAAACCGGCGGATTTGTCAGCGCTTTGGGCGCGGGCATTGCCGGCTTTGCCTGGAAATTCCTCGTCCAGCCAGATCACATCGAGGAATTCCATCAGCGGCCAGTCGAGCGTGTCAATCCACATGACCGGGCTCGTCCCGTCATTGCCGTGATCATGCCACGTGCCGTTTGGCGTCAGGATCAAATCGCCGCGCGCGGCCTCGCAGCGCTCGCCCTCGACATTGGTGTAGCCGCCGTTCTGCGAAAGGATGGTGCGGCTGGCGTTGGGCGAATGCAGATGCGCCTTGGCGAGATCGCCGGGATTGTAGACGGAGACAGCGCAGCGGATGCTTGCGGAAACCTGCAAACGCCCGCCCAGCCCGGGATTGGTGAGCAGAAACTGCTGACGGTCGGCGAATTCCACCGGCGGCACATCAGCCTCGCTGGCGATTCGGCTGATTTTTTCGAGGTAGGGCGAAATCTCCCGCCATTTCCACAGATGCGGCACAGCCTTCATTTGCCCCGCGCCGACGCGTCCCGCCGACATCACGCCCGCGCCCTCAGCCCCCGTGTCATGAAACCATGGCCGTTGGGCCGGCGCGTTCGCCTGCGTGCGCAGCCAGATTGAAAGGGGCGCCGCCTCCGCGTTAAGGCCCTCCATGATGGCGCGCGCGTCGACAGACAGCGGTTTGCGGGCTTTCGACGCGTCGTCCATGGGTGTCTCCTGCGCTGGGCGGCGGGAATAGTTGAACTGCGGCCTCCGCGGTGTCAAACTTCCCTTGAAGGAACATGCCTTCCGGGAGCGCCAGGAGGAACCAATGCAATCAAGCGCGCCTCACCCCGCCGGGACGAAGGAATTCCCGTCCTGGCCCGACGGCCTCACGCGCGTCCCGTTTTGGGCGTTTCAGCGCGCCGACGTTTACGCCGCCGAGCAAAAGCGGATTTTTCAGGGGCCGTTCTGGAATTTTCTCTGCCTCGAAGCCGATCTAACGGCGCCCGGCGACTGGCGCGCGGCACAGGCCGGCGACGCCGGGGTAATCGTGACCCGCAATGAGGCCGGGGAAATCCACGCGTTTGAGAACCGCTGCGCCCACCGTGGCGCGCTGATCTGTCTCGATGACAGCGGCCGGGGCAAAAAGGATTTCGCCTGTGTCTACCACGCCTGGACCTACAATCTCGAAGGCGGCCTCACCGGCATCGCGTTCAAAAACGGGGTGAAGGGCAGGGGCGGCATGCCCAAAGATTTCAAAATGAGCGATCACAGTCCGCGCAAGCTGCGCGTCGCGGCCCTGGCCGGCCTCGTGTTCGGAACGTTTTCCAGGGAGGCGCCGGACCTGCGCGAATACCTCGGGAGTGAAATCTCCGCGCGTATCGAGCGCGTGCTGGCGGGACGCAAACCCGTCGTGCTCGGGCGCTTCACCCAGGCACTGCCGAACAATTGGAAGCTCTATATGGAGAATGTCAAAGATTCCTATCACGCCAGCATTCTCCATACGTTCTTCACAACTTTTGAATTGAACCGCCTCAGTCAAAAAGGCGCGGTCATCGTCGATGAGAGCGGCGGCCATCACGTCAGCTATTCAGCCATCGACAGCAAAGCCACTGGGAATGCGGAATATTCGGCGCAGGGCATCCGCTCCGACAACGCCGGTTACAAATTGGCGGACCCCTCCATGCTCCAGGGCGTGGATGAATACGGCGACGGCGTCACTTTGCAGATTCTCAGCGTGTTCCCCTCCTGCGTCGTCCAGCAAATTCAAAACGCCATCGCCATACGCCAAATCGTGCCGCGCGGTCCCGGCCGCGCCGATCTCCACTGGATTTATCTCGGCTTTGAGGATGACACGCCGGAGCTGCGCCTCCTGCGCCTCAAACAGGCCAATCTCGTCGGCCCCGCCGGCTATATATCCATGGAGGACGGCTGCGTCGGCGGCTTCGTGCAGCGCGCCGTCGAGGGCGCGCCCGGCATGGAATCGGTTCTGGAGATGGGCGGAGCGGACGCGCGCGGCAGCGAAAGCCGCGTCACCGAGGCCTCTGTGCGCGGCTTCTGGAAGGCGTGGCGCGCCGGGATGGGCGTGTGATGCGCGATTCCGCCGACATATTCTTCGCCATCATGCGCGCCCAGCTTGATTATGCCCGCTGCATTGATGACGACCGCTTGGAGGAATGGCCGGATTTCTTCGCCGATGACTGCCTCTACCGGGTCACCTCGGCGGAAAACCTCCGCGCGGGAATGGAAGCTTCACTGATTTTCGCCAATTCGCGCGGCATGCTGAAGGACCGCGTCTCAGCCCTGCGCGAAGCGAATATTTATGAGCGCCAGTCCTATCGTCATATTCTCGGCGCGCCCTGCCTGCTGTCGCAAAAAAATGAGCGCTACCGAAGCGAAACATCGTTTCTCGTCGCGCGTATTCTGCGCGGCGGCGCCACGGAGGTTTTCGCCACCGGCCGTTATCTCGATCTCTACGGTTTCGAGCACGGGGCGCTGAAACTGTTCGAGCGCGTTGCGGTCTGCGATTCCTCGCGCATCGATACATTGCTGGCGCTGCCGTTGTAACTTCAGGAAAACCGGACATGATCGTCGATTTCCACCACCATTTCACGCCGCGCGAGCTTGTGCCCGTTGATCCCGGCGACAAGCTGATCCTCGCCTACGACGAGAACGGCGCGCCAAGCTACACAACCCATAAGCTGCTGTTCGATCTCGACGCCCATGTCGCCATGATGGACGATGCGGGCATCGGCCTCGCCGTTCTCAGCTGCGCCGCCGGCATGTCCGCGCCGCTGGATCGCTCGCGCCTGATCAACGACAAGGCAAAGCTCGCGGAGAAGAATTATCCTGGACGTTTTTTGGGCTATGCCCACGCCAATCCGCTGGGCGGGCCTGAGGCGTTCCGCGAGCTGGCGCGCTGCGCCGGCGATTTGGGCTTTCCCGGCGTTGTCATCACCTCGGAGCAGGACGGGCTCTATTTAGACGCGCCGGAATTCGAGCCCTTTTGGGCGGAATGCGTCAGACTCGGCCTGTTTGTGTTCGTGCATCCCGCGCTCAAGCTGAATGAATCCCGGCAGTTCAACGCGTTCGATCTCGCACGTTCCGTCGGGCGCGAATTCTCGCTGATCATGGCGACGATCCGCCTTATCAATTCCGGCGTGTTCGACCGGCATCCCCGCCTGATGGTCCAGATGTCACATCTTTCCGGCGGCATCGCCTCGATGATTTCGCGCATCCGCTCCTATCAGGACAAAGTGTTCTGGGGCACCAAGGGCAATGCCGCGCACGGCGCGCTCCCGCAACATGGTTTCGACCATTACATCGCTGACAATATGGTGTTTGATTCCGGCGGCTTTTGCGGCGCGGCGGAGGTCGTCAAAATGGCGCTGCTGGAACTGCCCGCCGCGCGCCTCGTTTTCGGCACGGACTACCCGCAGGAGATTCGAGACGCGCGGGTCAACGCGAAATACATCGCGGACATCGCGGCTTTGGGGGCGGACGGGACGGCGCTGCTGGAGGGCAACGCGAAACTTCTGCTGAAGGGGCGGGCGTAGAGATCACTCCGTCTCCAGCATTCGCCGCTGGCGCATCGCCTCGTCCTGCTCGGAGGCCTGCGCCGCGAGGCGGATCGGCGTGTTGGCCGCGCCGAAGAGATCGTAGCCGCGCCGCTCAAGCACCTCGAAGAAGAAGCGCTGATCAAACATTTTCGTGTAAATGTGAAAGAATTCGCCGCTCTTGTGGCGGTCATAGAGAATGCCGAGCGCCCGCATCCGCTCGATCAGCGCGGGCTCCAGATCATAGCGCGCCGACAGGTCCTCGTAATAATTGCCGGGAATGTCGAGAAAAGCCACGCCGCGCGCGCGCGCCTGTTCCACAAAGCTGAAAATATCATCCGTCGAAAGCGCGATCTGCTGCACGCCGCCGCCGCCGAAATTTTCAATAAAGCGCGACACGCCCGTCGATCCCCCTTCGGCGATGTTGAGGGGAATGCGCACCGCGCCGCCTGGCGCGCTGATGACGCGGCTGAAGAAGGCGCCGTAGGGGTCGGCAAGCTCAACCTGCGGCTCGTCGGTGAAGCCGAGCACGGATTTATAAAACGTGATCCACGAATAAAACTCTGTGCGCCGCACCACATTCGACAAATGATCGATGCGTTTCAGCGGGCCGCTATGCGCCGCCGCCGCGTCAAATTGAAAATCCTGATCCCAGGTGGAACTGCCCTCCGGCGTCTCCTTCATCAGATAAATCAGGCTGTTCTCGACGCCGGCGACCGCCGGAATTTGCGCCTCGCCGGGGCCGGTGCGGCCAAAATAAGTTTGCGCCGCCAGCGCGTTCGCCCGCTCCAGCGCGCGCTTGGGGTCATCGAACGCCAGAGCCAGCGCGCAGACGGAGGTGCCGTGCACCAGATAGAACGAATGCGCAAAACCCTCTTGTTCGCGGTTGACGACGATGTTGACGCCGTTCTGGCGGAACAGGTCGACATCTTTGGAGCGGTGATGCGCGACGCGGCGGAATCCAAGCCCCTCAAGCTCGCCCGCGAGGCGCGGCGATTGCGCCGCGCTGGTGACAAATTCGATGAACTCGACACCGCTGATTTTCGCGGGCTCGGGCAACGCGCGCCCAGGATTGAGCGGTGACAGCCCGCGCGTTTTGCGCGCCGCGTCCAGCCGCTCGCCGCATATTTGCAGCGAGCGCATGCCGTCGCGGGCGATGGAATTTGGCGGCGCGCCGCGGAACTGATCGTTGAAAATCTCCAGCGACACCGGCCCGGCATAGCCCGTGGCCAGAGCCGCCTCGAGATATTCATCCATCGGCCAGTCGCCCTGGCCGGGAAAACAGCGGTGATGGCGGGACAGCGACATCGGGTCCATCATCAGGCCCGGCGCGTCGGCGATCTGCACCAGCGCGATTCTGTCGGCGGGAATTTGGGCGATCGGCGGAATCGGGTTTTTGCGGGCGCAGATGTGGAAGGAATCCAGCACGATGCCGAGATTGGGCCGGTCGGCGCGCCGCACGATTTCCCACGCCTGCATCCAGTCATGCACATGCCGGCCCCAGGCCAGCGCCTCATAGCCGATGCGAAATCCGCGGGTTGCCGCGCGCCCGGCGAGTTCCGCCAGATCCGCCGCGCAGCGGTCGATATCACCCGATGAATCCTCGGACACATTCGAGCAAAGCGACAGAAGGCTGGTGCCAAGCTCCTCCATCAGGTCGAATTTTCGCTCGGCGCGGTCAAGGTTTTTGGCGCGCGCCGGCTCCGGCATGCCTTCAAAATCGCGCATCGGCTGCAAAGCGATGATTTCGAGGCCGAGATCGTCGGCCATGGCCCGCGCCTCGCGCGGCTTGCCGCTGAAGAACGTCAGGTCATTCTCAAAAATTTCAATGGCGCGAAAGCCCGCGCGCGCCGCCGCCGAGAGCTTGGTCTCCAGCGTGCCGCCCATGCAAACCGTGGCGATGGACCATCTGAGCATTCCCTGGAACTCCCGAGTCGGTATACACTCACAAATAGACCCTGGCGCACCCGCCATCAAGGACGGCCGCCCGCCGCGGGGCCGGCCGCGCCGCATCCCGGAAAGATCGATGGCCAACGACGTGCTGTTCCCCGCGACGACCGCCGGCAGCCTGCCGAAGCCCTTTTGGCTGGCCGAGCCGGAAAAGCTCTGGGGCGCGTGGCGCTTCAGTGGGGCGGAGCTGCGCGCGGCGCAGGAGAACGCGGCGCTGCTGTGGCTCAAAATCCAGGAGGATGCCGGCATCGACATCGTCTCGGAGGGCGAGCAGTTTCGCATCCATTTTGTTCACGGCTTCATGGAGCATATCGAGGGAATCGATTGGCAAAAAAAGACCAAAATGGGCATCCGCGACAACCGCTATATCGTCGATGTCCCCACGGTCACCGGCCCGGTGCTGCGCAAAAAATCTGTCCACGCGGAGGATGCGCGTTTCGCCCGCGCCCACACGCGGCGCCGGCTCAAATTCACCCTCCCGGGGCCGATGACCATTTGCGACACCGTCGCTGATGCCTATTACGGCCGGCGCGCTGATATGGCGATGGCCTTCGCGCGGGCGCTGAATGAGGAGGCGCGCGAACTGGAGGCTCTGGGCGCCGATGTGATCCAGTTCGACGAGCCTGCGTTCAACGTGTTTATGCGCGAGGTGAAAGACTGGGGCATCGATGCCTTGGAGACTGCCTGCGCGGGGCTGAAATGCCGGACCGCGGTTCACATCTGCTACGGATACGGCATTGAAGCGAATATAAAATGGAAAGAAACGCTCGGCGGCCAATGGCGCCAGTATGAGGAGATTTTTCCAGCGCTGAACCGCTCAAAAATTGATCAGGTTTCGCTGGAATGCGCGGGCTCAAAGGTTCCCGTCAGCCTGATCTCGCATTTGCCGGATAAAATCATCGAAATCGGCGTTATCGATGTCGCCAGCCATGCCATCGAAACCCCTGAAGCCGTCGCCGCCTGCATGCGCGGCGCGCTGGCGTTCGCCGCGGCGGAGCGTCTGCAATGCAGCACCAATTGCGGTCTCGCGCCGCTGCCTTGGGATATCGCGGTTGGAAAGCTGAAAGCGCTAGGGGCGGGCGCGAGGCTGCTGCGGGCCGCCAACGGCTGAACGAGTTTTGTTCAAGCCGGATCGGGAGGGAGCGTGAGCAAGAGGGGATATGAAAATGACGGCGGTCGTTTGTTTTATCGGCGCAAGCACCGCGGCCGGCGCGGGCGATGAAGAGGGTCTCGGCTGGCCCGGCCGATTGCGCCGGATGATCCCCCGTGCCGAGG
>JANYFM010000301.1 GCA_025362655.1 Hyphomicrobiales bacterium
GCGAGGACGAGTTCCACATCAACCTCGGCGGCGCCGTCGCGCGCGGCGGCCGGTCCTGCCGCCGCAAAGGCGAATGCCGCAAGGGCGCAGGCCCTGAGTTCCCGCCAAAGCTTCGGCGGCTGGTTTCGCTTCGAGGCGGCCATTGAACTCTCCCGGCGCTGTCTTCCCCTGCTTCAGCATGGCACGCCGCGCGCCCGCATGAAACCTTCGCCAGGCCCCGGCGGCAAAAATCTTTGTTCCGGGTCCGCCCAAGCGCTTTGCCGCGCGGCGGCGGAATGCCATGGTGGCGCAAACCGGGGCAGCCCATGAAATACCGTTTCGCAGGACCGGCATGCCTGGCGCTGATTGCCATAATCGGCGGAGCGGGCTTTGGCGCGGCGGCGGAGTTCAAACCGGCGCTGGTCTACGACCTCGGCGGCAAGTTCGATAAAAGCTTCAATGAAGGGGCGTTCCGGGGCGCGGAAAAATTCCGCTTGGAGACGGGTATCGCGGCGCGCGAATTTGAAATCCAAAACGATGCCCAGCGCGAACAGGCGCTGCGGCGCTTTGCCCGTGACGGACAGACGCCGGTCATCGCGGTGGGCTTCAGCCATTCGAGCGCGCTGGAAAAAGTCGCGCGGGATTTTCCGGGAGCGCAATTCGCCATTGTGGACACCGTCGTATCCGCGCCCAATGTTCAAAGCATCGTGTTCAGGGAGCACGAAGGGTCCTACCTCGTGGGGATGCTGGCGGCGATGGCCTCCAAAACCGCCAAGATCGGTTTTGTCGGCGGCATGGATATTCCGCTCATCCGCAAATTCGCCTGCGGTTATAGGCAAGGCGCGCGCGCCGCTGATCCGCGCATCGAAATTATCGAAAACATGACCGGCACAACGGGCGCCGCTTGGTCCGATCCGGTCAAGGGCGGAGAACTCGCGCGCTCGCAGATCGACCGCGGGGCGGACGTGATCTATCAGGCGGCGGGCGGCACCGGGATCGGCGTTTTGAGGGCCGCCGCGGACGCGGGAAAACTCGGCATCGGCACGGACTCCAACCAGAACGGCCTGTTTCCCGGGAGAGTGCTGACATCCATGCTGAAGCGCGTCGATGCCGCTGTGTACAAGGGCTTTTCTGACGCGCGCGCCGGTAATTGGCAGGCCGGGACGGCCGCGCTCGGATTGAAAGAAGAGGGAATCGGCTGGGCGCTCGATGATGACAACCGCGCGCTCATCACGCCCGCAATGAAGGCGGCGGCGGACCAGGCGGCCCGCGACATCATCTCCGGAAAAACCGCCGTGCATGATTACATGAGCGATGGAAAATGTCCGCCCGCCGGCGCGCCCGGCGGATGAGCGGAATGGTCCCGGCGCTCGAATTTATCGGCGTCACCAAACGCTTCGGCGGGGTTGCCGCCTGCAACGGGGTTTCCTTTCAGGCCGCGCAGGGATCCATCCACGGAATCATCGGCGAAAACGGCGCTGGCAAATCGACGCTCATGTCGATCCTGTGCGGCGCGCGGCGCGCCGATGCCGGGCATATCCGGCTCGACGGGCGCGCCGTGAATTTCGCCTCGCCGCGCGGGGCCATCGCGCGCGGCATCGGCATGGTGCATCAGCATTTCATGCTGATCGAGGCGATGAGCGTGCTCGACAATATCATGCTGGGCGCGGAGGGCGGCCCGCTGCTGGCAAAAGGCCGCGCCGCGGCCCGCGCGAGGCTCGCCGCGCTCGAGCGCGATCACGGCCCCGCCGTTGATCCCGATGCGATCATCGCGGACCTGCCGGTGGGGCTGCGGCAGCGCGTCGAGATACTAAAAGCGCTGATCCGCGGGGCGCGCATTCTCGTGCTCGACGAACCAACGGCGGTGCTGACGCCGAACGAAACCGCGGAGCTTTTCAAACTGATGCGCCGGCTGCGCGATGGCGGCGCCTGCATCCTCTTCATCACGCATAAGCTGGGCGAGGCGCTCGATGTGTGCGGGCGCGTCACCGTGATGCGGCGCGGCGGGATTGTCGGCGAATTCGACACCGCGCAAACCAGCGCCGCCCGGCTGGCGGAGGCGATGATCGGCCGTCCTGTCGAGGCCGCCGCCAATGACCGCATCCGCGCGCCGGGCGCCGTGATCCTCAGAGCGCGCGATGTGCGTGTCAGCGATCCGTCCGGCGCGGCGCGCGTCAAAGGCGTCAGCCTCGATCTGCGCGAGGGGGAAATTCTCGGCATCGCCGGTGTCTCCGGCAACGGCCAGAGCGAATTGCTGGAGGCACTGGCGGGAATGCGGCCCATCGCCGCGGGAACCCTCGCGATAAACGGCGCGGCTATCGACGCGCGCGCCCGCAATCCCCGGGCAATGCGCGCGCTGGGCGTGATGCACGTGCCGGAGGACCGGCTGAAACACGGGCTTGTCGCGGATTTTCCCGCCAGCGGCAGCGCCATGCTCGGCTTCCACCGCGAGGCGCGCTATGGCGGCGCGCTGCTTGATCGCGCCGCGATTGAAGCGGATTGCGCGGCCAAAATGGCGCGCTGGGATATCCGCCCGCCCGCGCCCAATCTGGCAACGCGCGGTTTTTCCGGCGGCAATCAGCAGAAGCTTATTCTGGCGCGGGAAATCGAGCGCGATCCGCTGATTTTGCTGGTCGGGCAGCCGACGCGCGGCGTCGATATCGGCGCGGTTGAGGCGGCGCACGCGCGGCTGCTGGCCCTGCGCGCCGCCGGCAAAGCGATTCTGCTGATATCGAACGAGCTTGATGAAATCCTCGCGCTGTCGGACCGCATTCTCGTGATGTGCGGCGGGCGGATCACCGGCGAACGAAGCCCGGGCGGCACCAGCGCGCGCGAGCTTGGCCTGCTGATGGCGGGCGCCGCGGACACGGCGGCATGAGCGGGCCGCCGGCGGTTTGGCAGGCCGCGGGACCTGTCCTCGCCCCGCTCGCCGTCGCGTTGGCGGCCATATCCATCATCGTGGCGGCGGCCGGCGAAAACCCGGCGGCGGCGCTGCGCACTCTGGCGGCCGGCAGCCTTGGCAGCCGCGAGGGACTGGCCATGACACTGTTTTACACGACGGATTTTATCTTTGCCGGCTTGGCGGTGTCGGTGGCGTTTCGCGCCGGACTTTTCAACATCGGCGTTGAGGGCCAGGCGATGGCGGCAGGCATCGGCATCGCGCTGGCCGCGCTTTACGCCGGGGCCCTGCCGGGCGCGCTGGCCCTGCCCGCGCTGGCCTTGGCGGGCGCGGCGGGCGGCGCGCTTTGGGCCTTGGTTCCCGCCTGGCTTCAGGCGCGGCGGGGCAGCCACATTGTGATCACCACCATCATGTTCAATTTTATCGCCGGCGCGCTGCTGGGCTTTTTGCTCAACGGCCCGCTGGGCGCGCCCGGCTCGATGCAGCCGGAATCCCCGGCGTTTCCGGCGGCCGCGGCAATGCCGCGCCTCGACGACGCGCTGCGCGCCATGGGAATGACGCCGACGGACACGCCGCTCAACCTTTGTCTGCCGCTGGCGCTGGCCGCCGCCTTTGCCGCGCATGTTCTGTTTGAGCGCACGCGCCTGGGGTATGAAATGGCTGTGCTTGGCGCGAGCCCGCCGGCGGCGGCCTATGCGGGCATTTCCCCGGCGCGCATTATGATGCTCGCCATGATCCTCTCCGGCATCCTTGGCTCCGGGCTGGCGCTCAACGAGCTGACCGGCGCGCAAAACCGGCTCATTCTCGAATTCACCGGCGGCTACGGCTTTGTCGGCATCGCCATCGCGCTGACCGGGCGCAACCGCCCGGCGGGCATTGTGCTGGCGGCGCTGCTGTTTGGCGCGCTTTATCAGGGCGGCGCGGAGCTTGCCTTCGAAAGGCCCAAAATCACGCGCGACATGATCGTGCTCGTGCAGGGACTGATTGTGCTGATGGCCGGCTGTTTTGGCGCGCGCGCCCGCAGCGGAGAGGCGTGATGCCCGATGCGGACATGCTGCTGTCGATCCTCGCCTCTGGCGTGCGGCTGAGCGCGCCGGTGCTGTGCGCCTGCCTGGCGGGCCTGTGGTCGGAGCGGGCCGGGATTGTCGATATCGGGTTGGAGGGAAAACTGCTGGCCGCGGCTTTTGCCGGGGCCGCCGCCGCCAGCCTGACCGGCTCGGCATATGCCGGGCTTTTCGCGGCGCTCGGCGCCTCGCTGGCGCTGGCTTTATTGCAGGGCTATGCGGCGATCCAGCGGGGCGGCGACCAGATTGTCTGCGGCATGGCGGTCAACATGATCGCGGCGGGAGCCACAGCCTTGGCGGGGGCGGCCATATTCGGCGAGGGCGGGCGCACGCCGGGCTTGGAGGGGGCGGCGCGTTTCACGCCGGTTTTCGCCGGACAGGACGGGCTCGCCTTTGCCGCGCTGGCCTGCGTTGGCGTGACCTCCTTCATCCTGTTTCAGACGCGCTGGGGCCTCCGGCTGCGCGCCGCCGGGGAGAATCCCCAAGCGCTGGCGGCGGCGGGCATCTCCGTCAGCCGAACGCGCTACGGCGCGGTCGCGGTTTGCGGCCTGCTTTGCGGGCTGGGCGGCGCGGATCTCGCGCTGTCGCAGGCCGCGGGATTTCTGCCGGGCATGAGCGCCGGCAAGGGCTTCATCGCGCTGGCGGCGCTGATCTTCGCGCGCTGGCAGCCGGGCGCGGCTTTGGCCTCGTGCCTTGCCTTCGGCCTGCTGGATGCCGCCGCGATACGCATGCAGGGCGCGGCGCTGCCCGGGCTTGGCCCCGTTCCCGTGCAGGCGATTCAAGCCCTGCCCTATATTCTCACGATTATACTGCTGGCCGGGTTTATCGGCCGCTCCGCTGCCCCGGCGGCGGCGGGCGTGCCCTATAAGAAGGAGTGACAGGATGAACCGGCTCGATGCCTTGTTCGACGCGGCGCGGGCGGCGCAGGCTTGCGCCTATGCGCCCTACTCAAAATTCAGCGTCGGCGCGGCGCTGCGGGCGCTCTCGGGCGCGATTTACAGCGGCTGCAATGTTGAGAATGCCGCCTACCCCTCGGGAACCTGCGCAGAATCCGCCGCAATAGCCGCAATGATCATTGCGGGCGAATCGCGAATCACAGACATTCTCGTTATTGGCGGCGAGGGGACGCCGATTACCCCCTGCGGCGCGTGTCGCCAGAGGATTTATGAATTCAGCGCCCCGGAAACGACGATTCATTGCGCGGATTCGCAAGGCGTTAAGGCAAGTTACCGCATAACAGATCTATTGCCGCGCGCCTTTGGCCCACGCGATCTTGAAACCCGGCCTTAAAACCGCGCGAAGCGCCGGAAATTGCGGACCAGAGACCCAGATGAGCCAGGAAGCCGAAGCCAGCCTCGAAATCATTCAATCGCGCGGCGGCCCCGCGGAGATCGAAGTCGCCTTCGTGCTGGGCACGGGGCTCGGCAATATGGCTGACACTGTCGAAAACCCTGTCGTGATTCCCTATGCGGACCTGCCGGGTTTTCCGAAGCTGACGGTTTCCGGCCATGACGCCAACCTGGTCGTCGGCCGGCTTGAGGACACCAATGTCGCGTTCATGCAGGGGCGCTCGCATTATTACGAGCGCGGCGATTCGCGCGCCATGGCCACCCCGCTGGAAACGCTGGCGCTGATGGGCGTGCATTCGCTGATCCTGACAGCATCGGCGGGATCGGTGAATTCCAGTTTCTATCCGGGAGCGATGATGCTGGTGACCGACCATATCAATTTCAACGGCCTCAATCCGTTGATCGGAGTCGCCTCCGACGGCGGCTTCGTGTCGCTGACCGGGGCCTATGATCCGCGCCTCGCCAAGCGGCTGAAACGGGCTGTGCTGCGCGCCGGCGTGACTTTGCACGAGGGCGTTTACATGTGGTTTGCCGGGCCATCTTTCGAAACGCCCGCCGAAATCAAAATGGCCCGCATGCTGGGCGCCGACGCCGTGGGAATGTCGATTGTGCCGGAGGTCATCCTGGCGCGGCGGCTTGGTTTGCGCACCACAGCCATCGCCATGCTGACCAATTTCGGCGCCGGCTTTCAGCACGGCGATCCCAGCCATGCGCAGACCCGCGAGACGGCGGCGCAGGGCGCCATCGCGCTGAAGCGCCTGCTGCGCGCCTTCCTGCGCACCAAGGAGGAGGCGTGGGTGGTGAGCAGCCAATGAGCCCGGCGGCGCGGGCGCTGGCCTGCCTCGATCTGACCGATCTCAGCGACACCTGCGCGCCGGCGGCTGTCGCGGCGCTGACCCGCAAAGCTGTGACCCCGCACGGTCCCGTCGCGGCAGTATGCGTATGGCCGCAATTCGTATCGCAGGCCGCCGGGGCGCTGCGCGGCAGCGGCGTTAAAACCGCCACGGTGATTAATTTTCCCGCCGGCGGAGAGGATATTGAGCGCGTCATGGGCGACACGGCGGAGGCGCTGCGCGACGGGGCCGACGAAATCGATCTGGTCATCCCGTGGCGCGCGTTGCTGCGCGGCGATGAGCGCGCCGTGCGCGACATCATCGGCGCCGCGCGCGACCTCATCCCCGCGCGCGCGCGGCTGAAGACGATTTTGGAGACCGGCGAATTGCGCGAGCCCGCGCTGATACGCCGCGCCTGCGAAATCGCCATTGGCGCGGAGACGCATTTTGTCAAGACATCCACCGGCAAGACGGCGGTGTCCGCAACGCCGGAAGCCGCGCGCATTATGCTGGAGGCCATCCGGGGCAGCGGCAAGCCTGTTGGTTTCAAAGCATCCGGCGGCATCCGCTCGCTTGCCGATGCGGAGCTTTATTTAGGACTCGCCGACGAAATCATGGGGCCCGGCTGGGCCCGGCCCGCGACATTCCGTTTCGGCGCCAGCGGCCTCATCGACGCGCTGCTGGCGGAGCTTGACGCGGGGGCGCGGCGCGGGAGCAAGGCCTGATGCTGCCGCAGGAAATCATCCGCGGGAAACGCGACGGCGGAACTCTTTCCAGCGAAGAGATTGGTTATTTCATCGCTGGGCTCGACAGCGGCGCGGTGACCGGCGAACAGGCCGCCGCTTTCGCGATGGCGGTGTTTTTCCGCGGCATGACGAGGCGCGAGTGCGCCGACCTCACCCGCGCGATGACGGCCTCCGGCGAAACGCTGGACTGGCGCTCCGCGGGACTTGGCGGCCCCGTGCTCGACAAACATTCCACCGGCGGCGTCGGCGACAATGTGAGCCTGATGCTGGCGCCGATGATCGCCGCGTGCGGCGGCTTCGTGCCGATGATTTCCGGGCGCGGCCTCGGGCACACCGGCGGCACGCTCGACAAACTTGAGAGCGTGCCGGGCTATAACACCGCGCCGGACGCGGCTTTGTTCCGGCGCGCGCTGACACAGGCGGGATGCGCGATCATCGGACAGACGGGCAATCTCGCGCCCGCCGACCGGCGGCTCTATGCAATACGCGACGTGACCGCGACGGTGGAATCCGTTCCGCTCATCACCGCGTCCATCCTGTCGAAGAAACTCGCGGCGGGGCTCGACGGCCTCGTGATGGATGTGAAATGCGGCAACGGCGCTTTCATGACGGCGCCGGACGGCGCGCGGGACCTTGCGCAATCGATCCGCGAAACCGCCGCCGCGGCGGGATTGCCCGCGGTTTGCCTGATCACCGATATGAGCCAGCCGCTGGCCAGCGCGGCGGGCAATGCGGTCGAGATGAGGAATGCCATTGAATATCTCACGGGAGCGCGGCGCGATCCGCGCCCGCATGAGGTGACGCTGGCGCTCGGCGCGGAAATGCTGCTGCTGGGCGGCCTCGCCGCCGATGCGCAGGAGGCGCGCGGGAAGCTCCAGCGGGCGCTCGATTCCGGCGCGGCGGCGGAGCGTTTCGCGCGCATGACCGCGGCGCTCGGCGGCCCCGCTGATTTGCTGGAGCGGCTTGGCGCTTATCTGCCGGAAGCGCCGGTTTTGCGGCCCGTGTCCGCGCTCCGCGCCGGATATGTGAGCGCCATCGACACGCGCGCGCTCGGGCTGGCCGTGGTGACGCTCGGCGGCGGCCGCGCGCGGGCGCGGGACGGGGTCGATCATGCGGTCGGGCTGACGGCAATCGCGGGCGTGGGCGCGAGGATCGAGGCGGGCGCGCCGCTGTGCGTCGTTCACGCGCGCACGCAAGCGCGGGCCGAGGCGGCAAC
>JANYFM010000277.1 GCA_025362655.1 Hyphomicrobiales bacterium
GTCGCCTACAAATGCCTGACCTCGCCGGTCGATTATCCCATCAATCAGGGCAGTTTCCGCTCGCTGAAAGTGAAGCTCGTTCCCGGCACCATCGTCACCGCCATCCGCCCCGCCGCCATGCGGCAGTGGATGTGCTACCCGATGACCATCGTCGACGCTATTTTCAAAGCGCTGGCGCCCGCTATTTCGGATGAGGTGATCGCCGGCCATCACGCCGATCTCGTGACCATCGCCATGCACGGCATCAATCCCAAGGACGGCCGTTTCATGATCGGCAACATGGGGCCGATGGGCGGCGGCTGGGGCGCCAAGAAAAGCGAGGACGGCGTCAGCGCGACCGTTTGCCTCAACGACGGCGACACACACAATTCGCCGATCGAGCAGGTCGAATCGAAATTCGGCGTGATCGTGCGGCAGGTGGCCCTGCGCCAGGATTCCGGCGGTCCCGGCCGCTGGCGCGGCGGCCTCGGCATTCACCGCGTCCTGGAGGCGCGGGTGCCCATCACGGTCAACACGCAAATCGACAGGGCCCATTGCCCTCCCTGGGGACTGGAGGGCGGCCAGGCCGGTTACGGCAACAAGGTTGACCTGCGCATCGACGGAAAACTCCTTGACGATCTGCCCAATGCGAAAGTCTTCACCCAGCGGCTCAAAGCCGGCGACCAGATTCATCATCTCTCCGGCGGCGGCGGCGGCTTCAGCGCCCCCCCGGACCGCGAGCCGGAGCGCGTCGCTTTTGACGTGGCCGAGGGATATGTCAGCCAAGCCGCCGCGCGCGAATTCTACGGCGTGGTGATAGGCCCCGGCGGCGCGCCGGATTTGGAGGCGACGCGCCGCCGCCGGGCGGAAATCGCCGCGGGCGGAAAAACACCGGCCGGGTGACCCATGGCCCTGATGCGCGCCGCGCCCCTGGAGGAATCGGCGGATCCCGCCGGCCTCGCGGAGCTTTGGACGCTGGGGCTGCAAAGCGGGCATGACGCGGGCTGCGGCTGCGGTGGCATGTTCGCGCCCGCGCTCAGCGCGCGCATCATCGAGGAGGATTTTCTCGATTATCTCGTCGGCCGTTATCAAAAGGAAAAACTGTCCGCCCTCGAGACCTTCGTGACCCTGCGGCGCGGCGGCGGCGGACCCGGCGCGGCGCCTCCATCCTTCGAGCGATGGATCGCTTCACTGGACGGGGCTCCGCTGGAGCCGGCGGCGCGCTCGCGGCTTTTAGCGGACATCCGCATCTTCGTTGAATCATTGGCGGGCGGCGCGCGGCGCGGGCCGGGAATATGTTATTGAGCGCGGACGGGTCCGCAAGGGAAACACCATGAACTGGACCGGCCGCCGTCAGCGCATGCGCGCCATTCTTGAAGGCAAAGAGGTGATTTATCCCGCCTCTGTATACGATCCGCTGTCCGCCCGCACGGCGGAGGAAATCGGTTTTGAGGCCGGCATGTACGCCGGCTCCGTCGCCTCCCTCGCCGTGCTCGGCGCCCCCGATCTCATTCTGCTCACGCTGACTGAATTCGCCCAGCAGGCGCTGCGCATTAACCGCGCCTGCGCCCTGCCCGTGCTGGCGGATGCCGACCACGGCTACGGCAACGCGCTGAACGTGATGCGCACCGTGGAGGAGCTGGAGGCGGCCGGCATCGCCGCGCTGACCATTGAGGACACGCTGCTGCCGCGCCCCTTCGGCGAGGACACTCTGCGTCCTGTCAGCATCGAGGAGGGCGTCGGCAAAATGAAAGCCGCTGTCGCGGCGCGCGGCGACAAAAACATGGCTGTTCTCGCGCGCACCGGCGCGATCACAATGACCGGCCTTGACGACACGCTGGCGCGCGTCGCCGCTTATTCAAAAACCGGTGTTGACGGAATATTTCTGGCGGGCATCCGCACAAAGGCTGAAATCGAGGCGGTCCACGCCGCGACAAAACTGCCAATCCTGTTCGGCGCTCTCGTGCCGGAAATCGACGATAAGCCATTCCTCGCCGCGCACGGCGTGCGTTTCGCGCTGCAGGGCCATTCGCCGTTCATGGCCGGCATCGAGGCTGTGCGCCGGACGATGCAGGCTTTGCGCGACGGCATTAAGCCAAAAGACCTGACGGGCATGCCGCAGGAGGCTTTTATGGAAAGGATCACCCGCGGCGCGGCGGTGAAGCGCGATACCGACAGCTTTATGCGGTGAGCGAGGCGCCGGCGGCGGCGCGATTGACACCCTCCGGCGCCTGTTCCAATTTGCGCGCGATGGCGCTTCGGCATGCCCCGGAGCCGGGAGGAACGGATGAGACTTGGCTATTTCACCATGCCGATGCACCCCACGCATCGGAGCTGGACGGAGACCCTGGACGAGGACCGCGAAGCCATCATCCTCGCGGACAAACTGGGATATCACGACGCGTTCGTCGGCGAGCATCTCACCGATTCCGTCGAAAATGTCACCAATTCGATGCTGTTTCTGGCGACGCTGATTCACCATACGAAAAACATCAGGCTCGGCACCGGCACCACCAATCTGTCGCAGACGCACCCCGTGCTGGTCGCCACCCACGCCGCTATGTTCGATCACATGTCGAAGGGGCGTTTTATTCTGGGCATCAGTCCCGGCGGCATCCGCTCGGATTCCGAGGCGCTGGGCAATCTTGACAAAGACCGCAACAAAATGTTCGAGGATTCCATCAATGTGATCCTCGAAATTTGGGCGCGCGAGCCGCCCTATGACATTGATCTGCCCGGCAACCCGTGGAAGGTGACGACCGCCACCAGCCTCGTCGCGGACATGGGCCTTGGCATCATGGGGAAGACCTTTCAATCGCCGCGCCCGGAGATTGTCGGCACGGTTGTTGCGCCGTTTTCCAAGGGCGTCGTCGCCATGGGCAAACGCGATTTCCATCCGCTGTCGGCGAATTTTCTACTGAAAAAATGGGTCAAAACCCATTGGGCCAATTACGCCGAGGGCAAGCGCTCTGTCGGGCTCGAGCCTGACGTGAGCGACTGGCGGATCGCCCGCACCATCTTCGTCGCCGACGATGATAAAACCGCCCGCGCCTACGGGCGGGATGACGCCAACAGCCCGTACCGCTTTTATTACGACCAGCTTGGCTACAAACTGAGGCGCGGCGGGCGCGGCGGCGTGTTCAAAGAGCGCATGGACCAGCCGGATGAGGAAATCACCAGCGAGTTCATCCTCGACAATTGCGTCATTCACGGCACCGTCAATAAAGTCGTCGATCAAATCCTCGCCATGCGCGAGGAGGTCGGCGAATTCGGCGAACTGGTTTACGCCGGCATGGACTGGGTGGACGAAAAGCTGGGGCGGCGCTCGCTTCAATTGATGGCGGAGGAGGTCATGCCCCGCGTCAACGCCGCGTTGAAAGACACCAGGGCGGCGTGAGAGCGCGGCGGCGCCGCTATTTCCTTTTATATTCCAGCAAATGCCCGCAGCCCGCTTTGTTTGCCCAATAGGCAATGGCGCGGAACAGGTCTTTGCCGCCGGGAACATCCGCGCCGCGCGCGGCAATCTCGCCCGCGTTGAGGTATTTGACGCCGCCGCCGAGCGCGATCGCCTCTTTCTGCGCTTTGGCGTTGGCCGGCAGATAAATCGAAATTTTCAAAACCTCCCCCAGCGTGCGCCCGGCGGCGGTGAAGCCGTGGCCGCGCATCAGCGCGCAATAATTGGAGCCCATGCATTGCGCCAGATCGCGCCCCTGCGCCGCATTGGCGACGAGCAGCCCTGTGTCGCCGAAGCGGTCACGGATATCCCACACCGGAACGGCTTCGCCGATCTGGCTGGCGGTATGCAGGCAGGCGCGCAAGGGCACGTCGCTGATCGTGAATGGCAGCACCTCGGGCGCGTGGCTGTGAACAACGGCGTTGATTTCGGGATTGGCCTCATAGACAGCGCCATGGATGAAACGCTCGTGATAGGCCGGGTCCGCGCGTCCGTCGGTGATGCGGCTTTCGAAGTCGAATTCCATAATGTCTGCGTGCTCAACGAGCTCCGGCGAGCGCGAACGTGACAGCAGATAGCGGTCCTTTTTATGCGGATGCCGCGCGCTCACGTGGCCGTAAGCGTCGACGACGCCGTTGGCCGCGAGGATTCGGTTGGCGAGCACAAGTTCGTTGATGATTTCGGCCGTATCAGTCATGCGGGTCTCCGGCAATCAGGCTGGGGCGGGAATGGCGCGCAGCCAGCCCAGATATTTCAGCAGCGGCTCGTCGGAGACGCAAAGCAGAAAACATTCGGCGGCCGCGCGCCATTCCCCCGCGCAGCCCGACGGCTCCGCGATCACGTCGCCGCGCGCCGCCGCGAAATCCGCGGCGTCGATCCGCGCCCGCGCGGCGCCCTCCATGACCGCATAAACGCGCGACATTGTGGAAGGCTCATCGCGGAAGGACGAGCCGGCATCGAGCCGGATCACATGAATGGCGATGGTCGCCATGGCGGGACCGCCGAGTTCAATCCGCCGGCAGCCCGGCGCAAATTCCTTGGCGTCGGCGAGGCGCCGGACAATATCCTCAAACGCGAATCGGCAGGGGGAACCGGCATCGACAGCGCCGGCGCGCTCCACTTTATCCTCATGATGCTCGAAAAACATCGGGCCGAGGAGATGCGTCAGCGGCACGTCGAGAAAATCGATCCAATAGGAATCGCGCTGTGTCTCATTGCTGTGGGCATGCCAGCTCCAGTTGGGCGTCAGCAGCACATCATTGGGCATCATCGGCAGTTTAACACCGTCCACGATGGTGAACATATCCGGACCGCCCTCCAGCACAAGACGCAGCGCATTGGAGGTGTGGCGGTGCGAGCGCGCGGTCTCCCCCGCTTTCACCATCTGATAAGCGCTGACCAGCGTCGTGACCGTCGGGTAATGGTTGCCCTCAACGGGGTTGGCGAGGATGAGATTGCGGCGCTCCGCCAATTCGGTGTTGACGAAACGCCCGGCCGCGGCAAGAGCCGCCCGCGTCTGCGCGAAAGTCCAGTGCGCGGCGATAAAGCGCTTCCTGGGCACGGCATACATGGATGGCTCGCGCTTGGCCCAGCCGTTCTCAATGCCGGCGCGGCCGAGCAGCGCCAGCAGCTCCTCCATGTTTCCAGCGCGGTCGAACATCTCCGGCGCGACGCTTTCCATTCCGCTCCCGCTCCCTATCGGTCCGCCGCGTTTGACAGCCGCGGCGATTGATGGCGGATATTATGCGCAATCAAACGCCCGCGCCAGCGCGCCGCGCGGATGCGGGACAGCCTTGAGGGAAAACATGATTCAGGCTCAACGCCTCGGGCACGCCACCTTCGAAACGCCGGACCTGCAAAAGTCCATCAACTATTTCACCGCGGTCACCGGACTCACGCTGGCGGATCGCGGCGCCAACAGCGCGCATCTCGGCACGAAACTGGGGCAGCTCGCGGTCAGCCTCGTGGCATCCAGCCGCGCCCACGGCTCGCGGCTGTCCTTCGAGATCGCGCCGGGTTCTGATTTTGCGGCCATTGCGAAATCGCTCGCCGCGGAGGGCGTGCGCTCTGAAATCCGCACGGACCCGTTTCCCGGTTCGCCGAAAGCGCTTGTATTCACCGACCCCACGGGAACCGCGATTGAGCTTTTCACGCAATGGGATTTCGTCAGCGCCGCCCAAAACGTCGCGGGAACCGGCCCGCTGAAAATCGGCCATGTCGCCTTCTTCGTCGCCGATATTGAGAGGGTCGTCGCGTTTTATGAGAGTGTGCTGGGTTTCCGCGTCTCCGACTGGATCGGCGACCGTTTCGTCTTCATGCGCTGCAATCCCGATCATCACACCGTCAACTTCTTCCGCTCGGACGCGACGCGCGTCCATCACATGGCTTTCGAGCTGAAGGATTTCGCGCATATTCAGCAGGGCTGTGAGACGCTGGCCCTGCACCGCATTCCCCTCGGCTGGGGGCCCGTGCGCCAGGGCGCCGGGCATAATATCGCCGCCTATCACCGCAATCCCGATGATCACGTCGTCGAATATTTTTGCGAGCTTGACCAGATGAAAAACGAGGCGCTCGGCTATTTCGAGCCGCGGCCATGGCACACGGACCGCCCGCAGCGCCCGAAAGTCTGGCCGGCCGGCGAATGGGTCGACGGGTGGGGCACGCCGCCGGCTCCGGGCTTCGGCCGGGGCGAGCGCGCGCTGGGCGCGGTGAAAACATGACTTTTACCAAAGGGCATGAGCTTTGACTCATGACCTTTGGCAAGCGCGAACGCGCGCCCGCGCTAATGCGCGGAACTCTATGAATTGACAACAGGTCAATTCATAGAGCCCTTGGTACTATGGCGCGGTTGCGGCCGTGAGATCGGCGAGACTCTGTGTAAGGCCGGACATGCGGTGCCCATGAAGACGATAGGCAAAGCCCTTCGATAGCGCGATCACTTCGCCCGCGGCTCCCGCCGCCGCGCCCTCAAAATGCACAACGGTCTGCCCCCTCGCGGAGCCGATGATGGCTTCGATGACGCCGTCCGCAAGCTCCATGCGTATGGCGCGCGTCACCCCGCTCATCTCCGCGGCCGGCATCACATCGTCGAAACCCGTTCCCGTCAGCGCCTGCGCGATGCGCTTCACCGCCGTGTCGTTTGCGGCGGGCTCCGGCGCATCCGCGCGGATATACAGCCCCGCTTCGCTTTTGCGGGCGTCAAACACGACGCTGCCGCCTTGCGTTATCGTGACGCGCCGAACCTGCGTCGCGGGAATCGCCGGCGGCTCGGCGAACCATTCGGAAAACTCCCGCGGCAGGCCCGCGGCGCCCTGCGCCAGCCACGATTGCGCCTCGCTGATGCGCCGCGCGAATACCGCGCCCGCCCTGTCAAAGGAGGATGCGGCGCTGCGCATTCCCAAAATAAATCCGCCCGCGCTGGCGCCGCCGGCATATTCAAACGCCAGCGATGCCGAGCCCGCGCCCGGACCGCGGTCCTCAACGCCGATGTCCGCGTAAAGCGCGCGCTGTTTTGTCTTGCGCTCCATCAGGCGCATCGCCGCAACGCCGGTCAAAAGATTGGCAACCGCCCCGGCGCGCGCCGGATAAAAGCCGCGGTCGGCCGCTCCCCATTCACCGCCGCGCTTTTCAAGCGTCAGCGAATAGGCGGGCGTCTCCACAATAATTTTTGCGACGTCTTCAATCCGCGCCGCGAAACCGGTCAGCGGCCCGCCCGTCGCCGCCGGGATGGTGTCTGAGCGGATCAGCCAAACCGCCGCAAGCACGGCGGCCAGCGTTGACCAAAACAGCGCCTGGAACGCGCGCGCGCTCATCGCCCCGCTCCCGATTCCGCCGCGCGCGCCGCCCTGTAATGCGCCAGCCGGCGCCGCCGCAACGCGGCCAGCAGCAATCCCGCTGATATCAGCAGCGCCGGCGCGCCGAGCAGATTGATCAGCTTGACGCGTGTCTCCAGCGTGTCGATGGCCGCGCGGCCAGCGGCGCGAACCTCCCGCAGCCTCGCGCGCAGATCGACGATATTCCCGTTGAGATTATCAATCAGGCCGCGCTGTTCACGCGAAAGGCTTGCCGCCTCCCCGCCATCCCCCGCGCCGCGCGCCAGCATGGCCTGCAACTCGTTCTGAGACCTCTCCAGATCACCGGTGAGCGCCGCCTCGCGCGCCTGATAGAGCTGCTCGGCGGAGCGCTCCATCGCCTCAACGCGGGTGAAGGAGCGCAGCGCCATGCCGCGCGAACGCAACGCCGCGAGGTCAGCGCCCCCCGTCAGCGTGTCCAGCAGATTCAGCGTGAAATCCGCATTGCCCGATATGAGCTGGCCGGCGTCGTTGACGACATGATCGTCGGCGAGCAAGTCCGCGTCCGCGACGATGACCGCGTGAATGGGCGCGGCGGACGCGGCGAGATGCGGGCGCGCCGAAGCGGGCGGCGGCCCTTCGGCGGGCGGCGGGGCGCCGCCGGGGAAAGCGCTGACAGCGGCTCCGGTGACGCGCGCCGCCAGTGTCAAAGCCATGCCGCCGGACACAAATTTTTCAAGGAACACATTCGGGTTCGGCCGGTCCAGGGCCTGCGCCGCGTCCAACACGCCCGAATCCGGCGTCGTGAAAATCAGCGGCGTGAAAACCGTCGCGGCGCCGGCTTTGGCGCTGATCACGCCGGCGCTCGAAATGCGCATCAGTTTCAGCCGCGCGCTCGCCATATCCGCCGGATTGAAATTGGCCTCCCGCGCCTGAAGCCACGGCAGATAGCTGGCAACCACGCGCTGCCGCCCGGCATTGGCGGTCACCCGCAAAGCCATGTTGCGGTCGGCCGCGACCTTGCCTGCCGCAAACTCCACGCCCCACGCCGACAGCAGAGGCTCCAGATTCGACGACACCGATTCCAACGCCGGCTGTTGCTGGCTGGCTGACACCGCGGTCTCAAAAAGCGGATCGACAAACACCAGAACCGGCTTTCCCTGAAGCGCGAACTGATCGATGGCGTAAAGATCGCCCGGCGCGAGGCCGCGGGGATGAACGATCATCAGCAGGTCCAATCCGTCCAGCGCCGGCAGCGGCCCGCCCAACGCCTCGACGCGGTAATTCTGATTGATGATGTCCAAAATGGCCCACGGCGGCCGGCGCGCCTGCTGCGAGCCGAACATGTTGAGCGTTTCGATGATCCCGATCTTCGGCTTGCCCGGCTGCGCGAGGCGTTTGATCATGCTGGTCAGATCGTATTCCAGCGTGTCCTCGCGGCGCGGATCGAGAAACTCGATGCGCTCAAGCCCATCAACGGCGTTCGTCCCCGCCAGCCCGAAATAGCCCTGCCCTCCCGCGCGATCCACGCTGAAACCGCGCAGCCGGTAAGCGATGGCCCGGTCCTCCTCAGCGGAAAAAGGCTCGGGCTCGACGATTTCGTAAATCACCCCGCCGCCGGAAAGATCACGGTAATTGCGCAACATCCCATCGATGCGCTCCGCATGAATTTTCAGCGCGGGCGCGGCGGCCATCAGCGCGGGCGAGCGGTAAAGCCGCAGCGTCACCGGCTCGCTGATTTCCGCCAGGACCTTTCGCGTCGCGCCGCTCAGCGTATAAAGCCCATCCTGCGTGAGATCGGCGCGCCATTGGCGTCCGGCGTTTGCGGCGACGGCGTTGAGCGCGAAAAATAGAAGGACCGCGAGCGGAACCGAGAGAGCGCCGCGCCGCGCGGCCCTTCCGCCTTGCCGGCCGGCTTCGACCGCAATCGCGTTGATGAAAAGAAACAGCGCGCCCAGCGACGCAAAATAAAACACGTCGCGGAAATCCAGCGCGCCGCGCATGATCGCCGCAAAACGCGTCAGAATTGATGACGACGCCAGCGCGTTCACCGCCTGCGCCGGAAGCCATCCCCGCAGCGCCCCCGTGAGCGCCTCGACGCCGCCCGCCATCAGCGGCAGGCAAAACCCGATGCCGAGGATAAAAGCAGTCACCGGATTGCGCGTCAGCGCGGAGGCGCAGGAGGAAACCGCCAGCATCGCGCCCGCCATCAGGAGGCTTCCCGCGTAGGAGGCGAGAATCACGCCGTTGTCCGGCGCGCCCAGCCAGTTGACGGTGAGCCACATGGGAAATGTCAGCGCCAGCGCGAGTCCGGCGAACAGCCATGCCGCGATGAATTTTCCGGCCACCGCCCGCGCCGCGCTGACCGGCAGGGTCATCAGCAGCTCCACTGTTCCAGAACGCCGCTCCTCCGCCCACAGGCGCATGCCGATGGCCGGCATGAGCGCCAGAAACAGCCAGGGATGAAACGCAAAGAAAGGCGTCATATCCGCCTGCCGGCGCGCCAGAAAACCGCCCGCGTAAAACGTCAGCGCGCCGGCGGCGGACACAAACGCGATCAAAAACACCAGCGCCAGAGGCGTGGCAAAATATGCCGCGAACTCCCGGCGCGCGATGGCAAGGATGGCGCGCATCAGTCCGGCGCTCCGTTATGCCGCATGCGCCGGCGCCCCGCGCGTCAACCGGTGGAACACATCGTCCAGCCGCCCCGCCTCAACCTCCAGCGACCGGACGCCGATCGAAGCGGCGCGCAGCGCGCCGGCCGCGGTGTCGGCAATGAACGCTCCGTCCCGCGCCAGCGCGGTCAGTTCGGCGCTCCCCTCCCCGCCGCGCTGTTCAACGCCGGCAACCCCCGGCAGGCTTTGCAGCAGCCCCGTGGCGCGCGCGGCATCACCGGCCCCGACGCAAACATGCACAGCGTTATGGCGCGGCGACATTCTCCTCAGCTCTTCCGGTGTCCCCCCGCCGGCGATTTTCCCGGACGAGATGATGATGGCCCGGCTGCACAGGGAATCGACCTCCTCCAGCAGATGTGTGGAAATGATGATCGCTTTATCGCGGGCGATCTCCGCGATCAGCGCGCGCACGGATTGCTTCTGATTGGGATCCAGCCCGTCCGTCGGCTCGTCGAGAATGAGAACTTTTGGGTCGTGAACCAGCGCAAGCGCCAGTCCCAGCCGCCGCTTGAAGCCCTTTGACAGCGTGTCCACGGCGCGGCGCAGGGCATCGCCGAGTTCAAGCCGCTCTATCACCTCCGCCACCCGTTTGCGCCGTGGACCCCGCGCCATGCCGCGCGCGCGCGCCACGAAATCGAGCAGCGCTTCGGGTGTCATGTCCCCATAAAGCGGCGAGCCCTCGGGGAGATAGCCGGTTTGGCTTTTGGCCAGCAGGCCTTGCGCCCCGGCGTCAAACCCGCAAACCCGCGCGGAGCCGGACGTCGCCGCCAGCGACCCCGCGAGGATCCGCATCGTCGTCGATTTGCCCGCGCCATTGGGGCCAAGAAAGCCGAGCACCTCGCCGCGGGCGACGGAAAAACTCACGCCATCGACTGCCATGAGAGACCCGAAACGCTTGGCCAAATTCTCAACTTCGATGAGGGCCGTCATAGGCGCGCAAGCCACTCCCCGGCGGACGCGGAAAGCGTCGCGCAAACGTCATTTTTATGCGCCAATGTTAGGCGCTGCGCTTGGCCAACGCAAGCCGCTTGACCCGCGCGCGCGGCGGGCGCACCAATCGTCTTGTCAAAGCAAGCCGTGGAATTGACATGGATCGCGGATCGAAATTCCACGCCCGCGTCGGCTGCGGAGCCGCGCCGGAACTGCGCGTTGAGAATCTCAGTGTGCGCTTCGCCGACCGCGGCAAATCCTTCACCGCGCTGGACATTCACGCGCTTGAAGCCGCGCCCGGCGCGCGTCTCGCGCTCACGGGCCCGTCCGGCTGCGGCAAATCCACACTGCTATACGTCCTCGCGGGCCTGATCCGCCCCGCGAACGGAGCCGTGCGATGGGGCGGCGAAGATATCTTCGCCATGGGCGAGAGCGCGCGCGACGCGTGGCGGCGGCGCAATGTCGGCTTCGTCTTTCAGGATTTCGAACTTTTGCCGGAGCTGCCCGCTCTGGAAAACGTGCTGGTGCCCGCGACCTTCGCGCGCTTCTCCATCGGCGCGGAGCTTCGGGCCCGCGCGCGGAGCCTGCTCGATCAATTCGGCGTGCCGGCGCGCGCCGGACCGGCGGGCTTTTTATCGCGCGGCGAGAGGCAGCGCGTGGCGCTTGCCCGCGCGCTGTTGTTCGATCCGCCGGTCCTGCTGGCGGACGAGCCGACGGCCAGCCTCGATGCGGCGTCGGGCGCCATTGTGATTGACGCGCTTGCGCGGCGCGCGAGGGAGGATGGGCGCACGGTCATCGCCGCCACTCATGACTTCGCGCTGATAGAGCGAATGGGCTCGCGGCTGGCGCTGGAGCACGGGCGCGCGGCGGCGCCGGCGGAGGCCGCGCCATGAACCCCTGGCTTGTCGCCCGCGCCGGCATGGCGGCGCATCGCGGCGCATATAGCGTGTTTCTGCTGCTCATCGCTGTGGCGGCCGCAATCGGCGTCGCGGTCTCCGCGCAGGAGGCGGCGCTGCGGCGCGGCAGCGCGCGCGCGGCGGACCGTTTCGATCTCATTGTCGCCGCGCCGGGCAGCCAAACCGATGTGACCCTCGCCGCCATCTATCTGCGGCCGGGCGCCGTTCCGCTGATGAGCCCGGCGGACACCGCCCGCGCGCTCGCCGAGCCCCGCGTGAAATTCGCCGCGCCGCTGGGCTATGGAGATTCGCATCAGGGTTCGCCAATCATCGGCTCGATCGCGGCCTTTGTGGAGCATCTTTCCGGCGGCTTGCAATCCGGCCGCATGTTCGCGGCCGAGACCGAGGCCGTCGCCGGCGCCGCCGTCAACGCGGCGCTCGGCGCAAGCTTTCACCCCGCGCACGGCGCGGCCGACGACGATGATGACGATGACGATGCCGGGAACGCCGGGCATCACGAGCACAGCGTCACTCTCACTATCACCGGGAGGATGAAGCCGACGGGCACGCCATGGGATAATGCCATCGTCATTCCCATCGAATCTGTCTGGCGCGCGCATCAATTGCCGACGGGGCACGCGGATGGGGAAACGCGCATCGGCCCGCCATTCGCTCCGGAAAAAGTGCCCGGCGTTCCGGCCATTGTCATGGCGCCGCGCAGCGTCAGCGACGCCTATGGTTTGCGCGGCCAATGGCGCGCGTCCTCCACCATGGCTTTCTTTCCGGCGGAAGCGCTGACGCCGATTTATTCGCTGATGGGCGGTGTGCGCGACGCCATGACGCTTTTCGCTTTGGCGGCGCAGGCGCTTGTGGTGACGGCGATTCTGGCCGGTGTCATCGCCATTCTCAATCTGCACCGCCGGCAATTCGCGGTGCTGCGCGCTTTGGGCGCGCCGCGGCTTTACATTTTCGCCTGCGTGTTCACGCAGATCGCCATCCTCGTCATCGCCGGCGCGCTGGCGGGTCTTGCGCTTGGCGCCGGCGCGGCTTTCGTTCTTTCGAAAATCTTCGCCATGCGCACGGGCATCGCGCTCCGGCTGGAAATCGGCGAAGGCGAGTTGGCGCTGGTCGCTGGATTTGCTCTGTTCGGCCTGCTCGCCTCCATCGTTCCGGCGATGCTCGCCTACCGCCGCCCGCCGGTGGAAGCGCTGGCCGGGCGATAGCGCCGCGAAGAATGGCGCCGGAAAAATCATGCCAAATGGCATGAGCTTTGACTCATGACCTTTGGCAAGCGCGAACGCGCGGAACTCCATGGATTGACCACAGGTCAATTCATAGAGCCCTTGGCATGATAATCGAACTTTGCAGATTACCCGCCGCGCCCAAACCGCCATGGACTCAGCCGCCGCCCGCAAACACCGAATGCGAGAATTCAGCAATGGCCGCCAGCGTCCGCTCCGGGGCCTCCCGGTGCGGCGCATGGCGCGCGCCGGGAACAACCAAAGTTTCGACAGGCCCGCCCAGCCAACGGCGCGCCGACGCGATTTGCAGCAGGGTCCCGTAGGGATCGTCCTCCCCCTGAATGAGCAGGGTTGGCTGGCTTATCGCTGGCAGCAGTCCGCAAATATTCCAGTTCCGGAAATCAGGATCGAGCCAAGCGCCGTTCCATCCGCGAAAAGCGCAATCAACATGCGCGTGCCGCCGGGCCAGTTTTTCGCGCAAATCAGCGGTCTCATAGGCATCGCGCGCCGCTTTGATGGAGGCGATGGAAATATCCTCCACGAAAAAATGCGGCGCGATCAGGCATAAGCCGCGCACCCGCGCGTCTCGTCGCGTCCCCGCGTAAATCGCGGCGATGGAGCCGCCATCGGAATGGCCCGCGAGAATCACCCGCTGAAATCCGGCGGCAACCAGCACCGGCCCCAGAACGCCCAGCGCCTCGTCATGCATGTAGCTCAGCGGGCGCGGCAACGGCACAGGGCTCGATGCGCCATAGCCGGCGCGCGAATAGGCGAAAACATGCGCCCCCGCGGCGGCCGCGAGTCTGTCGGGGAAATCACCCCACATCGACACGCACCCGAGGCCCTCGTGCAGCAGCACAATAGCGGGCGCGTCGGCGGAAGTCTGATAAACGCAACGGTATTCGAGGCTGTATGCGCCGATTTGCAGAAAGCCGGCGGGCGCGGGACGCGGCATCGGCCCGCCTTACTTTGCCTTGGGAGCGTCGGCGTCGAATTCGATGGCGGTCACTTCGATAATTTGAACCGCGGCGC
>JANYFM010000365.1 GCA_025362655.1 Hyphomicrobiales bacterium
TGTCGCACTACGGATTCCGGCCGCTGGACTTCCCGACGCTCGCGGGGGGATTGAGCGGGTAGGGGCAAACAGCAAAATGGCGGGAACCTCGATGCTCGACGATGCGAAAATACTTAAAATTATAAAGCCGATCGTTCAGAAAGCGCTGACTCAGGGCGCTGCCAAATCCATGCAGATTGAGAGCGATCACGATCACGACGGGGAGCCGATCATCCGGCTGACAATCGTGCACCGCGAGAACGCTCCGTTATTGGACGCGCGGGCCTTTCTCGATTCGGCAAACACCGCAATGTCTGCGCTCCATGATCATGGGGAGGACAGATTTTTACACATCCGAAATATTTATTCTGACGGCGAGCCTGCGCTCGATGACGAGGCCCCCCCTCCGCGCCGCAAAGGGGCGGCTTGATGTTTGTCGTTGACGACCTGATCTCCCGCGCGCGTTCAAGTCTATCCGGCACAAAGCGGCCCAAAAGCATTTTTCTTCGCCGCGCGGTAAGCGATGCTTATTACAGCTTGTTTCATGCCTTGGCTTTTTTGTGCGCCGACACACTGGTCGGGGTGACAAAACGCAGCGACGCCTCTTGGAGGCGGGTGTACCGGTCGCTTGAACATGGCATAGCGAAAACAGAACTTCAGCGAAAGGAGGTTCGGTCGCTTGATGCGGGAATCAAGCTAATCGCCTCCGCATTTTTGCAACTGCAGGAAGAGCGTCATTATGCGGATTATGATCCGGTAACCCGCTTGCGGCGCAGGGCCGATGTCGAGCAGTTGATCCGGATTGCCGAAGCGGCAAACGCAGAGGTGAAGGCACTTTCCGAGGAATTGAAAGTGGAACTCGCGACGACGCTCATTTTCAAATCAAGGCCGTGAAGCTAAGGCAATTTTTATGAAACTCACCCTCTCCTGGCTCAAAGAGCACCTCGACACCACAGCCTCGCTCAGCGAAATCACCGATATGCTCACCCGCATCGGGCTTGAGGTGGAGCACGTTGAAAATCCGGCGGACAAGCTGAAGGATTTCGTCGTCGCTTGCGTGGTCGAGGCCAAACAGCACCCCAATGCGGACCGGCTCCGCGTCTGCATGGTGGATTACGGCGCGGGCGCGCCCATTCAGGTTGTCTGCGGCGCGCCCAACGCGCGCGCGGGCATAAAGGGCGTGTTTTCACCTGTCGGCACATATATCCCCTCCAAGAAAATCACGCTGGCACAGGGAATCATTCGCGGCGTCGAGTCGAACGGCATGTTGTGCTCCGCCGCCGAACTGGAACTTTCCGACGACCATGACGGCATTATCGAACTGCCTGACGATGCGCCCATCGGCGCGCGCTACATCGACTACGCCGGCCTCAACGAGCCCGTCATCGACATCAACCTGACGCCCAACCGGCCTGATGCCGCCGGCATCCACGGCATCGCGCGCGATCTTGCCGCGGCCGGCCTCGGCGCATTGAATGACGCCGCGATCCCGCCTGTCTCCGGGCAGTTCCCCTGCCCTGTCGCGGTGAAGCTCGATTTTGCCGATGAAGACCGGCATCTCGCGCCGCTCTTCGCGCTTCGCCTCGTGCGCGGCGTCAAAAACGGCCCCTCGCCGGAATGGATGCAGAAGCGGCTGAAAGACATCGGTTTGCGCCCCATCAACGCGCTCGTTGATATCACCAATTACCTCACGTTCGACCGCGGGCGCCCGTTGCACGTTTTCGATGCCGCGAAGGTAAAGGGCAACCTCACCGTGCGCCGCGCGCGGCCGGGCGAGGAAATCCTGGGCCTCGACGGCAAGACCCACGGGCTCGACGCCGGCAATGTCGTCATTTGCGATGACAATGGTGTTGAATCCGTCGCCGGCATCATGGGCGGCGAGCACTCCGGATGCGATGAGGGCACGACAGACACGCTGATCGAGAGCGCCCTGTGGGACCCCAACAACATCGCGCGCTCCGGCCGCTCGCTCGGCATTGTCACAGACGCGCGCTACCGTTTTGAGCGCGGCGTCGATCCCGCGTTCTGCCTGCCCGGCTTGGAACTGGCGACACAGCTTGTCCTGCAAATCTGCGGCGGCGAGCCCTCGCAAATGGTCGTCGCGGGGGCTGTGCCGAAGTTGGAGCGCGCCATCGATTTTCCGTTCAGCGAAGCGGCGCGCCTCACCGGTCTCCATCTCGAAACCGCTGAAATGCGGGGCATTCTTGAGCGGCTCGGCTTTGGCGTCACGGCGCTGGCGGCGGACCCCGGCCGTGCGAACGTGACAATTCCCCCGTGGCGCCCGGATATCGAAGGCAAGGCTGACCTCGTCGAGGAAATCGTGCGCATCGCCGGACTGGAGCGCGTCGCCTCCACGCCGTTGCCGCGCGGCAATCAAAGCATCGCAAAAGCCATCCTCACCCTGCCGCAAAAGCGCACGCGCCAGGCGCGGCGCGCGCTGGCCTCGCGCGGAATGGTGGAGGCGGTCACCTGGTCCTTCGTATCGAAGGACCGCGCCGTTTTGTTCGGCGGCGGCGCGCCGGCTCTGTCGCTCGCCAACCCCATCGCCGCCGATCTATCGGACATGCGCCCTTCGCTTCTGCCGGGCCTTATCGCGGCGGCGCAGCGCAATGCGGACCGCGGCCTCGGCGACGCCGCGCTGTTTGAGGTCGGCCAGATATTCAAGGGCGACGGCGAAAAGGATCAGCGCATCCACGCCGCCGGGATAAGGCGCGGCAGCGCAAAACCAGGAGGCGCCGGACGCCATTGGTCGGGCGCGGCGGGCGCCGCCGACGCATTTGATGCCAAGGGCGATGTGATGGCGCTGCTGGCTGCTCTGGGAATTGCCGCGGGGGGAATGCAACTGCTTCCGGGCGCGCCGGGCTGGTTCCATCCGGGCCGCTCCGGCACGCTGCAATTCGGGCCGAAAGCCGTCATCGGCTATTTCGGGGAATTGCATCCGCGCGCGCTCCAGGCTTTGGGCGCCGACGGCCCCCTCGCCGCTTTCGAGATCGCCTTGGACGATATTCCCGCGCCGCGGGCCCGCCCGACGAAAGCCAAGGGAAAGCTTGAATTATCGGATTTCATGCCGCTGGAGCGCGATTTCGCTTTCGTGGCGGATCGCGGCGTCCGGGCCGCTGATATTCTTCGCGCCGCCGAGGGGGCCGACCGCGCGCTGATCACGCACGCCGAAGTCTTCGATGTTTACGAGGGAACCGGCATTCCCGAAGGCAAGAAATCCGTTGCCATCGCCGTCACCATCCAGCCCCGGGAGAAGACGCTCACCGAGGCGGAGATAGAGGCGGCGGCGGCAAAAATCATCGCCGAGGTCGGCAGGAAAACCGGCGCGGTTCTGCGCGGGTGAGGCGGCGCGCCTTAACCCCGCCGCAAGGCGCGGCGAGGATAATCCGGCATCCGATTTGAACGCGGGACACGCCATGACAGCAGCCGTTGCAGCCGCCTTTGCCGCCCTTAGGGCCCATCATTCCAGGGCGGGGGCGAGGGATATCGCCGCGCTGTTTGCCCGCGATCCCATGCGGTTTGAACGGCGCCACGCGCGGCTCGGCGATCTGCTCTTTGATTATTCGAAACACGACGTTGATGACGCGGCAATCGCGCTGCTGACAGGGCTGGCGCGCGCCGCCGGGCTGGAGGCGAGGCGCGATGCGCTTTTCGCCGGCGAAGCGGTCAACAATACCGAAGGCCGCGCCGCCCTGCACATGGCGCTGCGCAATCTCTCGGGCCATCCAATGCGCGCCGGCGGCATTGATGTGATGGACGGGGTCCTCGCCGGCCGCGCCGCGGTCAGCGCGTTCGCTGAGGGGGTGCGCGGGGGAAGGCTGCGCGGATCCACCGGCGCGGCTTTCACCGACATTGTCAATATCGGCATCGGCGGGTCTGACCTTGGGCCCGCCATGGCGGCGCGGGCGCTGTCGCCTTTCGTCCAAAAGGGCCTGCGCGCGCATTTCGTCTCCAACGTCGATGGAGCCGACATCGCGGACACGCTGGCCGGCATCGACCCGGCGCGCGCTTTGTTTATCATTTCGTCGAAAACATTCACGACGCAGGAGACGATGGCCAATGCGGCGGCGGCGCGGGCTTATGTCGTTGGCGCGCTGGGCGAGGCGGCGGTGCCCGACCATTTCGCCGCTGTCTCCACCAAGCCCGGTCTCGCCGCGAAGTTCGGCGTGCGCGCCGACCGGGTATTCGGCTTTGAGGACTGGGTGGGCGGACGCTATTCGATGTGGGGACCGATCGGGCTGGCGCTGGCCATCGCCATCGGGCCTTTGCATTTCCGCGAGTTTTTGCAGGGCGGCTTTGATGCGGATGAGCATTTCCGCCATGCGCCGCTGGAGGCCAATATTCCCGCCCTGATGGGGCTGCTCGGCGTCTGGCACCGCAACGTTTGCGGGCGCGGAGCCCATGCGGTCATTCCCTACGATCAGCGGCTGGCGCGCTTCCCCGCTTATTTGCAGCAGCTCGATATGGAATCGAACGGCAAAAGCGTGACCCGCGGCGGCGCCCCCGCGGCCGGGGCGACAGCGCCGGTCATATGGGGCGAGCCCGGGACCAACGGCCAGCACGCGTTCTTTCAGCTGCTGCATCAGGGCACGGACATAATCCCGGTGGATTTCCTCGTCGCCGCGGAGCCGGTCGATGCGGATGCGCATCATCACAATCTGCTGGTCGCCAATTGTTTCGCGCAAAGCGAGGCGATGATGCGCGGGCGTTCGCTTGTTGAGGTCAAAGCGCTGCTCGCGGCGCAGGGGTTGCCGGCGGAGGCGATTGCCGCGCTGGCGCCGCACAAGGTTTTCCAAGGCGGCCGGCCGTCATCGACGTTCCTCCACCGCGCGCTGACGCCCCGCGCGCTCGGACGTCTCGTCGCGCTTTATGAGCATAAAGTATTCGTGCAGTCGGTGATCTGGGACATCAATCCCTTCGATCAATGGGGCGTCGAGCTCGGCAAGGAATTATGCAACGCGCTGACCCCGGCGGTGATCGACCCGGCCATGCCTCTCGACGGGCTTGAGCCGGCAACCGCGGGGCTGGTGGCGGCGCGCCGGGCGCTGATGAACCCCTGACGGGCCTTGGCCCGCGGCGTTGCGCGTGGCATGATCGGGTCAACAGCGCGGCCCGCGCGGCGGAGGATAAGGCATGCCCACGAGAACCTTTTGCGCGCTCGCGGCGGCGCTGGGAATGGCCCTTGGGCTGGCGCTTTGCATGGCGCCCGCCGCCCGCGCGCAGGATTACACAGCGCTGATCGCCGCGCCCGGCCGTTTCGAAGCCGATGTGCAAAACGACAAGAAACGCGACCCGGTCAAGCTGCTGGAATTTTCCGGTCCGAAGACCGGCTGGCGCGTGCTCGATATGGGCGCGGGCGGCGGCTACAGCACGGAGCTGATGGCGCGCGCGGTCGGCCCGACAGGCAAAGTTTATGGGCAAAACGAAAAGGAATCCGAGCGTTTCACCGCGCGGATGAAATCCCCCGCCATGGGCAATGTTGTGTCTCTGGCGCGGCCTTTCGACGATCCGCTGCCGGCGGGGACGGGCGACCTCGATCTCATCACCTTCTTTTTCTATTACCACGACACGACCTATATGCAGGTCGATCGGATGAAGATGAACAAAGCCATGCTGGCGGCGCTGAAACCCGGCGCGTTTCTCATCATCGCCGATCATTCAGCGCTGCCGGGCGAGGGGGTCAGCGTTGGCAAAACAACGCACCGCATTGAGGAGAGCGTGCTGATCAGCGAAATCACCGCCGCCGGATTCAAACACGTCGCGACGGCGGATTTTCTGCGCAATCCCGACGATCCCCGCACCGTATCGGTGCACCGCTCGGGCATCCGCAACGATGAGTTCGTGCTGAAATTCCAGAAGCCCATCTGAGCCACAGCCCAACATGCGGCCCGGGCGTCAGCTTTGCCGCGGGCTGTAGGGCTTGAGGTCGCGCCAGCGGGTCATCAGCGCTTGGAGCTCGGTGTCGGGCTGCTCAGGCAATAAAATTTTCACGGTGACCATCAGATCCCCCGCCGAAAGCATCGCGGTCGCCGGAAGGCCTTTGCCGCGCAGCCGCAGGGTGCGGCCTGAATTGGACCCTGCCGGCAGGTTCAACTCGACGGCGCCCGTCAGCGTCGGCGCCTCGACTTTGCCGCCGAGCACGGCTTCGTAAAGCGTGATCGGCAGGTCCAGGCGTATGTCGCGGCCCTCGACCTTGAATTGCGGATGCGGCGCGATGCGCACGGTGATCAAGGCGTCGCCGGGATCGCCGCCGAAGGGGCCGGGCTGGCCCTGGCCTTTCAGGCGTATCTGTTTGCCATCCTCCATGCCGGCGGGGATTTTCACCTCAAGCTGGCGGCCCGAGGGCAGCAGCACGCGGGAGTTGGTTCCATTGACGGCCTCCGGCAGCGACACCGTCACGGTGCCCGCGAGGTCCTCGCCTTTTGGCGCGGGGCGCTGGCCGCCGCGTCCCCGGCCGCTGAATAGATCGCTGAAAATCTCGCCGGGATCGAAACCGCCGCGCGGCGCCCCGCCCGCCCCGCCAAAACCAAATTCGAAATGCTGCGCGCCGCCGGGCCCAGCATGGCGCCGCGCGCCGCCGCCGGGTCCGCCCGCGCCGAACCCTTCAAAGCCGCGCGGCTTGCCTTCGGCGTCGATCTCGCCGCGGTCGAACTGACCCTTCTTTTTCTCGTCGCCGAGAATCTCATAGGCGGAATTGGCCTCGGCGAATTTGTCCTTGGCCTTCGGATCGGTCTTGTTTTGATCGGGATGGAACCGCTTGGCGAGCTTGCGGTAGGCCTTTTTGATCTCATCGGCGCCCGCCGATTTGGTCACGCCCAGGATGGTATAGGGATCGCGCATGAGTGAGCCCATTCCGGCGCCCGCCCGGAATCGGCGCGTGCGCTCTGTCTCGCCGCTTATATGGTTCGGGGGAGCGCCGGGCGCAAGGCTGGCCGGCAAGGGTTCGCCGCCGCTCTGGACCGGCGCTCCGCCGGCGCCTAGGATCGTCCGCAGGAGGAAACCATGAACGCACCCTTCGCCCCAGCCGCAATGCAGGCCGCGCCGCCGCATGCCAACGCCCCGCCCGGCGCCTGGCCCAGCCCGGCCCCGGACCCGGGGCTCGCCGGCAAATATCTCAATATTGAAGACATCCGCCAGGGGGCCAAACGCGCGCTGCCAAGGGGCGTGTTCGAATTCATTGACCGGGGCTCGGAGGACGAGGTCTCCCTGCGCGACAACCGCGCCTCGTTTCAGCGCATCAAGCTGCGCAACAAAGTCATGGTCGATGTCTCCGAGCGCTCCACCATGACGCAGCTTTTCGGCAAGCCTTTGTCGATGCCGCTGGCTATCGCGCCGACCGGCGCGGCGGGTCTCGCCTGGTATGAGGGCGAACTGGAGCTGGCGCGCGCCGCCGCCCGCGCCGGCGTGCCCTTCACGCTGGCGACGCCCTCTTTGACCGCCATCGAGCGCATCGCCACGGTGGAACAGGGGCGCAAATGGTTCCAGCTCTACATGTGGCGCGACCGCGAGCTGTCTTACGCGCTGGTCAAACGCGCGCGCGATGCGGGTTTTGAGGCGCTGATTCTGACCGCCGACACCGCCGTCTCCCCGATCCGCGAATATAACCGCCGCAACGGCTTCAATTCGCCGTTCACGTTCAACCCGGCCATTGTCGCCGATGTGGCGCTGTCGCCGGGCTGGATGTGGCGGGTGCTGCGTCCCTGGCTGATGAACGGCGGCATGCCCGGCCAGGTGCATTACCCCAAAGACGAAAACGGCAAGCCCATTTTGATGGGCGGCGGCGCGGGCTATCTGCGCGGCGACAATCTCTGCTGGGACGATATCGCGCGGCTGCGCGACATCTGGAAGGGGCCGCTGCTGATCAAGGGCGTGCATCTGCCGGAGGACGCGGCGCGCGCGGTCAAAGAAGGCGCCGACGGCATCGTCATCTCCAACCACGGCGGGCGCAATCTCGACACCGCCGTCGCCTCGCTCGACGTGCTGCCTGAAATCGCCGCGGAGGTCGGCGGCAAGACATCTGTGATCATCGACAGCGGCATCCGCCGCGGCGGCGACATTCTCAAAGCGCTGGCGATGGGCGCAGATATTGTGCTCAGCGGCCGCCCGACGCTGTATGGCGCGGCGGTGGCGGGGGAGCGCGGCGCGGTCCATGCGCTGGCGTTGCTGCGCAAAGAGCTGGAGACATCGATGGCTTACACAGGGGCGCCGACAGTCCCTGATATTTCCCCGCGCTGTCTGTGGACCCCGCCGAAATGAGCGCGCCGGCAGGGGACCGCGCCCATAAAATCCGCCTGCGTTTTCGAGAGCTTTTGGCCGGCGGGGAAATGACCATCATGCCCGGCGGGTTTTCGCCGCTTTATGCGCGCATGGCTCAAATCGCCGGGTTCGAATCGTTTTTCGTCGCGGGCTCGCAAATGTCCGCCTATTTGCTGGGCGTGCCGGACGCCGGCATTCTGGGGCTGCGCGATGTCGCCGATCACGCGCGCCATTGCGCCGCGCGCGCGGATATTCCGATTTTCCTCGACTGCGACACCGGCTTTGGCAATGCCTCGAACGTCTATTTCACCACGCTGGAGATTGTGCGAACGGGCGTCGCGGGCATGCAAATCGAGGATCAGGAGGCGCCGAAGAAATCCGGCACCAGCGCCGGACGCCGCTGTATACCCATCGCCGAAGCGACAGGGAAAATCCGCGCGGCGGCAGCGGCGCGCGACACGCTCGATCCGGCTTTCGTGGTCTGCGCGCGCGTCGATGCGCTGGGCGCGGAGGGCGAGACTTTCGACAGCGCGCTGGCGCGCGGCATCGCCTATGCCAGGGAGGGCGGCGCGGACCTTGTCTGGCTGAATTCCGTTGAGACGCTGGAGGACCTGAAGCGTTTCTGCGCCCTGGTTCCCGCGCCTGTGTTAGCGATCTGGGGCGGCAAACAACCGGAGCCCTCATTCGAGGAATACCGGAAAACCGGCGTGAAAATCATGCTCTATCCCGTGCTCGCGGCCTCCGCCGGAATGCAGGCGGCGTGGCAGACGATGAACGATTTTCGCGCCCGCGGCGGTGTTGCGCTGGCGGATTGGCGCGCCTCCATCCACAAGGGCGCGGTGCCCGCGATTGAACTGAAAACGCTGACCGGCGACGCCCTGATCCGCGATATTGAAACGCGGTTCACGCCGGCGGAGCAGCAGCGCGATTACGCCAACACGTGGGGGCACGCGGGGCATACAGAGCCGCCGGATAAAAGGTAGCAGGCGGCCTCAAGCCCTCGAGAACAGCGAGGGCAGCAGCGGCGTGGCGGAGCCGAGGACGACGACCTTGGTCCCAACGGCGGCGCGCTGGTAGAGGTCGATCACATCCTGATTGACCATGCGGATGCAGCCGGACGAGACGCTTCTGCCGATGGTGCCGGGCTCCAGCGTGCCGTGGATGCGGAACAAAGTGTCCTTGTTGTTTTGCCACAGATACATGGCGCGCGCGCCCAGCGGATTGCGCAGGCCGCCGGCGACGCCGATGCCGCTTTGCAGGGTCTGCACGGACTTCTTAAGATCGGGCTGGCGCTCGATCATCTCTTTGGGCGGATACCAGTCCGGCCACTCCTGCTTGCTGTTGATCGTCGCCGCGCCGGACCAGGCAAAGCCTTCGCGCCCGACGCCGACGCCGTAGCGCATGGCCTTGCCGCCGCTCATGACAAAATAAAGATAATGCGCGCGCGGATCGATGATGATCGTGCCGGCGGGCTCGCTGGAGCGGTAATCGACCTCCGAGCGCCAGAATTCAGCGGGGATGGTGCCGGAGCGTATTCCATTGACAGGGAACTTTTCGCCGGGCGCTGCGCTGTAGAGGGAGAGGTAGCGCGGATCATCGACGGATGCCTCCGGCTTGGGCTTGGGATCGCGCTTGCCGCGCGGTGGCGGCGCAGCGGGCTCAACCTTGGGCGGCGGCGTTGTGTTGCAGCCCGCAAGGCCCAGCGCAGCGGTCGCGGCGGCGCCGGCCAGCAGCGCGCGGCGTGAATTCAGAATCATGTGAAGCAGCCCCATTTTGTTTAATGCGCCACATAATACCAAAAAGGCGCCATTTGGAAGCCGCTATTCGAGGCGCACCACCACGCTGTCGCTCGCGCCCTTCGCGTCGATCACCGAGACACGGGCGAATCCGGCCCCATCCGGCCGCCAAGACGTTTGCCGGCGCGGCTCCGGCGGCCCGGCGGGCGAGCCATTGACCATCCAGATGAACGGCGGCGCGCCGCCCTGGGCTTTAAGCGACAGGGCGGAATCCTCCGACGAGCCGGATTTCAAGCCGAGATCGACGCGCGCGCCGTCCGGCGGAAAAGCAATTTTCAGCGTGCCCGTCAGCGTCGCGGCGATGGTTTTGGGCGCGTCCTTGCGCAGATGGCGCAGCGGCGGCGGCAGGCCCGCCGTCGTCGAGGACAATATGTTGGGCGGCGCCGGCAAGGCTTCGCGCTCGCCGCCCAGACGGGCGAAAGCGTCGAACAGAATGGGCGCCGCCACCTGCCGCCCGACAAGGCCGGGCACCGAGGCATTGTCAGCCCGTCCGACCCAGACGCCAATGGTCATCCGCCGGTCGAACCCCACGGCAAACGCGTCGCGATAGCCATAGGAAGTGCCGGTCTTGAAGGCGATGCGGCCTCCCGTGGCGTTGGCGGGCGGCGGCGCGCCGCGCAGCACGTCGAACACATACCAAGCGGCGACGGGCTCGGTGATACGCCGGTCCCCGGCTTTGCGGAGTTCATCAAGACGCTCGGTGAATTCGGGCACCCGGCCGCCGCGCGCCAGCCCTGCATAAAGCCGCGTCAGATCCGTGAGCCGGATGCCGAGACCGCCAAGGCCGATGGCGAGGCCCGGCGCGCCCTCGCCGCCCACCGCAATATCCGCGCCGGCGTTTTTCAGCCGCGCCAGAAAGCGCTGCGGGCCGATCTCGTTCAGCAGCGTGACAGCGGGCATGTTGAGGGACTGCTGCAGCGCATAACGTGCGGTGACCTGCCCCTGAAAATGAAGATCAAAATTCTCCGGCGCGTAAAGGCCAAAGCGCGCGCGCCGGTCCTCCATCAGGGTTTGCGGATGCGCCTGGCCGTTCTCAAAAGCCATGGCGTAAATGAACGGCTTCAGCGCCGATCCCGGCGAGCGCAGCGCCTGCGTCAGGTCCATCGCCCCGGCGCGGTCCGCTGAGAAATAATCGCCGCCGCCGACATGGGCGCGCGTCTCGCCGGTGAGATTGTCGATGGCGAGGATCGCGACGGAGATTTTGGGGCCGAGGCGCTCGGCGGAATCGCGCGCCAGTTGTTCGAGCCCGGTCTGAAGCCGGTGATCGAGGGTCAGGCGCAGCACGCGCCGCCCCGGCGCGGCGCGCTGAGCGGCTTCCGCGGCATGCGCGGCCCATGCGGGAAAGGCTTTGCGCGCATCGGGCACCGGCTCGCGTTTGGCCGCCTCCGCCTCCGCGCCCGGCAGCGCGCCGAGGCCCGCCGCGCGGTCAAGCACGCGGTCGCGGGCGTGGCGGGCAGCCTGCGGCGCGCGGTCGGGTCGCCGCGCCTCCGGCGATTGGGGCAGCGCGACCAGCAGCGCGGCCTCGCCCCACGAAAGCCGCTTGGGCTCTTTGCCAAAATAGGACAGGCTGGCCGCGCGCAAGCCTTCGAGATTGCCGCCGTAGGGCGCGAGCGCCAGATAAAGCGCGAGGATTTCGTCCTTCGAATGCCGCGTCTCCAGTTGCAGCGCGCGCGTGATCTGACGGAGCTTGGCGGAAAGCGTGCGCTCATCGCGCGGCTCCAGCAGGCGCGCCACCTGCATGGTCAGCGTCGAGCCGCCGGAGACGACGCGGCCATGGCGCAAAAACTGACCGGCGGCGCGCATTAGCGCGATCCCGTCAACACCGCCGTGGGCGCGAAACCGCCGGTCCTCATAGGCTTCCAGCAAAGTGAAGAACCGGGCATCCACATCGCCGGCGGCGGCGGGAAGGCGCCAGCGCCCGTCTGCCGCGGTGAAGGCGCGCAGCAGCTTTCCCTCGCGATCAACCGCAATGGCGGAGCCTTGCGCCGCGGCGGACACATCGAGCGGACCCAGCGCGCGCTCATATTGCCGCAGCGCGCCGGGTACGGCGAGGGCGAGGACCGCGGTCAGCGCGGCGGCGACGGCAAACCGGCGCTTTGACCTGGCTTGAGCCCGCAAGTCCATCACGGCTTCTCCGCGATCTCCACGGCGCCCGAAGCGGTGCGTCCAAAGCGCTGCGGCGCATACATATCCTCGATGGTCGCGGGCGGCAGCACGTATTTGCCGGGCGTCACCGCGCGCACGATATAGGCGAGCGTGAACGTCGCGAGATCGCTCCCCGAACGGTCGATGGCCGCAATGAAACGGTCGTCGCGGTATTCCGAATGCACCGGCTCCACGGTGCGTTTCAGGAAGGCCAGCCCGTCGGCGGAGCCGCCGTCGAACATGTCGGGGTTTTCGATCTCAAGGCCCGCCGGCAAATGATCGACAAGCATCAGCTTCGCGTAAGCCTTCTCAAGCTCGGTCACTTTCAGCGCCACGGCGTAGCGCTCGTTTTGCTTCATCGCGCCCGGCTCGATCTTCGCGCCGTTCATGCGGTAAAAGCTGCGCTCGACACGGTAGCCCTGCTCGGCGGCGGGCTCGGGCACGGAAGGGTTGCCCGAGGTTGTGATGACGATCTGCGCCGGCGACTGGCCCGCGTTGGCGATGACGACGCCGCGCCCATCGAGCGCAAAGCCCTTCCAGCTTCGGTAGAGCGCGCCCTGATGCGGCGCGCCGTCGACACTGAGCGCCATATTGCGCGCCTCGCCCGCGAGGCCGGCGGCGGCAAGCACCATCCAGGCATTCTCCTGCGTGCTGGTGTAACGGGCGGCGGCGCGCTCCTCCTCCACCACAGCGCTGGCCTTTATAAATTCGGCGCGCCCGAGCCCGGACTCGCCGGCGAGCGCGAGAATGCCCGCGCCGTCGCGCAGCCGCGAGCCGTAATCGGCGCGCGAATAGCGCGAGCGCTCCATGGCTCCAAGCCGCTCGCTGGCGGAGGCGAACACTGTTTGCGCGCGGCCCCTGTCTCCCAGCAGCGCCAGCGCCGCGCCAAGCTGCGCGCGCGCCAGAGCGCTGGTGAAACTGGAGAGTTTGGTGTCGGCGAGATAGCGCAGATCGCCCATGACCGGGCGCCCGTTGCGCGCCAGCACGTAGACGGAATAGGCCACGCCTTCGGCCTTGGCGGCGTCAAACTCGCCGGCGTTGACGACCGCGTTGCGCAGGAAATCCAGCGCCTGGTCAAAGCCGCGCTGCGGCACAGCGAAATTGTTTTCGCGCGCGCGGGTGAGAAAATCCGTGACGAAGGCGTGCAGCCACAAATCGTCCGCGCCCGCCGCCGACCAAAGGCCGAAGGCGCCGTTGGAATCCTGCCGCGTCAGCACGCGCTCGATAGCGTCGCGCACGCGGCCCTCCAGCGCGCCGTCGATCGGCAGCAATTCCGCCGAGGCGAGCTTGTTGACATAAAGCAGCGGCATGGCGCGGCTGACAATCTGCTCGGAGCAGCCGTAGGGATAACGGTCGAGCGCCTGGAGCAGCGCCGGCACGTCGATGCCGCCAAGCGGCGACACCGCGACGGAGACCGCGCCGGTGCCCGGCACGAAATCAGCCAGCAAATCGCCGGACAAAGTCACCGAGGTTCCCTGGGGAATGGCGCGCACGCTGCGGCGGTAAAGCTCCGCCGAGCCCGGCTGCACATTCAGCGGGAAGCTCTGCGCGGCTTTGATGTTCGGACCGCTCAGCGTCAGGCCCATCGACGCGATGCCGGTGCCCGCGCCGGTGACGGGCACGGTGAAAGACGTGCTGCCGCCCTGCGCCATCCGAACCGTGCGGCGCAGCGCGCCGGCGGGGATGGTGATGGGTCCACTGATGTCGAGATCAACCGTGTAATCGCCGGCGGCCCCCTCGACATTGTCGATCCGCATATGGAAACGCGATTGATCGCCGAGCGCCAGAAAGCGCGGCAGCGTCGCCTGCACGATAACGGGATCGCGCACGATAACGTCCGCTGACGCTTGGCCGGCGCGGCCCTTCGACCACGCCGCCGCCATGACGCGCATCGCGCCGTTGAAAGCGGGAATGTCGAAGGTGACGCTCGCCGAGCCCTGCGCATCGACTTTCACGACGCCGGAATAGCGCGACAGCGGCTCCTGCGTCGGCTTGGCGCCTTCGAGGGGAGCGCCGCCGTCGCCGCCCGAGCGGATGGCGCCGCGCGAGCCCTGCATGCCGTCAATCAGCAGGCCGTAGAGATCGCGCACCTCCGTGCCGAGCAGGCGCTGGCCGAAAAAGAATTTCGTGGGGTCGGGCGATTCATGCCGGGTCAGATTGAGAATGCCGATATCGACGGCGGCGACCGTGACATAGGCCTCCTCCCCCGCCGCGAGCCCGGCGAGCCGCACGGGAATCGTCAGCGATCGCCGCGGCTCGATTTTCGCGGGCGTGTCTATTTTCACTTCGATTTTACGCGCGTCCGCATCGATGCCAAACCACGCGAGGCCGAGCGCGCGGCCGGGCATGCGTTTGGCCGCCTGATCGAGCGGGCGGTGCGCGAGGGCGACCGCATAGGCGCCCGCGCCCCAGCCGGCGCTGACCGGCAGACTCAATACGTTGTCGCCGCTCTTCAGATCGAGGGTGCGGATGTCGTTGACTTTGTCGCCGATGATCGCGATGGAGGCCTGCCCCTCGAAGCGCGAGGCGATCCGCACGGTCATCGCCTCGCCGGCGCGGTAATTCGGCTTGTCGAGAGTGACCTCGAGCAGGTCGGGCGTTTCCGAACCGGCGTCACCTGACCAGCCGACCTCGAAGGTGATCGAGGTCGGCGCATCGCCGCCCTCGTCCGAGCGCAGATCGAGACGGTGCGTTCCCCAGCCGACAGCGGCGGCGATTTTTGCCGGATCGGCGGCGGTCACATCGATGCGCCCGTCGGCGATGCGGCGGGAGTTTTTGACGCGCTCATAGCCCCAGCGCCCGTCCGAATTATACCACTGGTAATTGTTGGTGACGCGGTAGAGCGACCATTGCACGTTGCGGCGCGCGGTTTTTGCGCCGCCGGCGGAAAGCGTCACCACATCGAAGGTCGCGGTGGAGCCGTCGGACAATTCGCCGAAAGTTTTGCGCACCGCTATCATGCCGGCGTCGGGCAGGATCGGCAGAACCAGAGTGCGCTCCACCGCGCGGCCGCCAGGCTCGCCGGCGCGCAGCAGGATTTTCGCCTCCAGCGGGCGCGGCGCTTTCACTTCGGGAATGGCGATTTCGACGACGGCCTTGCCGTTGGCGCCGGTTGTGACGGCCTCCTCCAGTTCATTTTTGACGTTCTCGAACTCCTCATCCGCCAAGCCGGCAACGTAGCCCGGCAGGCCCGCGATCACGCCATCCTCCACCGGACGCACAGTCACCTCGCCGGTGATCTCAAGCCCGGCGCCCGGCGCGCCGTAGAGATAGCGCGCCTCGGCATCGATTTTGATATTTTGCTTTTGCCGCGCCGCGGGCTGTTGCGGCTTCAGCGTCAGCTCGATGCGCTCGGGCACATAATCCTCAACGAGGAAGGCGGCCTCGCCGATGGCGGCGCTCTTGGGATCGGCGTAAACCTGAACGCGCCAGGTGCCCGTGGCGACGCCGCTCAGCAGCGGCAGGGACCACGCGCGCCCGCCGAGGCCCTGATCGGCGACGACAGCGCGTTTGTACTCGACGCCATCGGGCCGTTTGGCGATCAGCGTCAGCGGCAGCGCCGAAACCGCCGCGCCTCCCGCATCGCGCAGAAGCGTTGAAATATTGACCGTCTCGCCGGAGCGGTAGACACCGCGCTCGGCGTAGACATAGGCTTCCAGCGCTTTGGGCGCGGGCCGGCCTTTGACGCCGCGGTCCGTGAGATCAAACGGCGCGGCGACAAGATCGATGAAATTGTAATCGGATTCCGCGCCGCCGGCGACGACCAGCCCCGGCGCCATGCCGCCAAGCCCGCGCGACAGGCCGGGATCAAATTTGGCATGGCCCGCCGCGTCGGCGACGCGGGTCGCGAGAACCTCATTGTTGCGCGCAATCAGCCGCAGCTCGACCCCGGCCAGCGGCGCGGCTGTCGCGAGCGAGCGCGCGAGAACATGCACGCCGTCGTCGCCCGAGAACACGGTGAGGCCGAGATCGGACACAACGAACCATTGCGTCATCGTCGCCGCGCCGTCGTCGTCGTCGCTGTTGTAACGGCCCTCGTCGTCATCGTCGCTCTTGGGCGCTGTCATCGGAATATTGGCGGTCAGCGGCTTGTCGCCGGAGCGCGCCAGCATGACGTAGACGCCGGCTTCCAGCTTCGGCACCGCTTCGAGCACGGGGAACGCGGTGATCACGTCCTTGTTGAGATCAGGCTTCACGTCGAGCGTGCCCGACCAGATTTTCTGGCCGGTCTCCTGCACCATTTTGCGCGCCTTATAGGCGCCGACCTGCGCGAGAAATTCCGGCGAGCGGACGCTCTGGATAAGATTGCGGTCGCCGATGCGTAGAATATCGACAGCCACCTTCGGCGTATTGACGGAAATGACGGGTATGCCCTCCTGGCCGACGCGCGGCAGCACATAATTTTTTCCCGTGAAGCGAACCTGAGGCGAGCGGTCGCGCACATAGATTTCAAAATCGGCGGACTTCAGCAGATTTTCGCCGACGGCGGAGGGCAGGCCCTGGCGCAGCACAATGGAATAGCGCTCGCCGTGTTTCAGCCCTTCAACGCAAAGCTGCTGTTCGTCGCTGGTGATGGCCGCGCTGGCGCTGCCGGCGAGCGCGACGAAGGGCGCGAAATCAACCCTGCCGCGCGCCAGCGGCTCGGAAAACGGAAAGCATGCGCGCGGCGAGGCGGAATCGCTGTCAATTTTTTCGCTGAGGACGCGGAAGCCGTATTTCTCGCGGATCGGCTCATAAGCGGCGCGCACGGCGGCCACATCCGCGCGCTCCAGGCTGGCGCGATAGGCGTTGAGCGAGGGGCGCCAGTTGTTGCGCTTGGCGTACATTTCTCCGAGCCAGGCGAGCGCGCCGGCCTCATCATTGCGCGTCGCCGCTTTCTGATAGGCGGTGAAAGCCGCTGTGGCCGCGGTTTCAATGAAAGCATATGAATCGCTGCCGCCTGTGGCCGAGGCGTAAGCCGCGCGCGAATAGGCAAGCCAGTTGACGGGATCGCGGGGCGCGGCGGCAATGGCGCCGGCGAGCGGGCGCAGCGCCGCGCGCGGATTATTGCGCTGAAGCATCCCCGCCGCCTCGCGCAGAAAATCGGCGGGCGTCCGCGCGCCGGGAATGGCCGCGCCCTCTTTGCGCAGCCGCTCCTCAAGCCGGACGGATTCGCTGGCGAGATCCTCATTCACGAACGTTTTTTGCGGCTGCTGCGCCATTGCAAGGCCCGGCAAGGCCATCCATGCCAGCGCGGCCAGCGCGCGGATAAATTTATGCATGACGGTCTCCCGGGGGGACGGCTCCAGCTAAGCGCGGCATTCTTATTGGGGACTAATTCCGCTCAAATGTCATGTGCTATTTCGCACTTCCCCCGCGCCGCGATTCAGTCAGTATGGGGAGCGCATGCGCGGGAGACCCATCATGAGTTCAATTGCGGCGGTTTTATCGCGCCTCGCGGCGGCCGGGGTATTTTTTTTCACGGCGGCGGCGCATTCCGTTTGGGCGCAGAACGCGCCGACGCAGGGCTCGTCCGCCGCTGTCGATCCGGCGTTTGAAGCGGGCAAGCGGGCATTTGAGGCGCTCACCGAGGCCGAGCGCCGGGCGCTCCAGGACGCGCTGGTGTGGACCGGCGATTTCAACGGGACCGTCGGCGGCGGCTACGGGCGCGCCACCCACGCGGCGATCGCAGCCTATGCCAAACGCGCCGGCTCGCCGGCGGAGGGAGGGCTCGATCCCAAGGGGCGCGCGGCGCTGATCGGCGCTGCCGATGCCGCAAAAGTCCGGCTTGGCTTTGCCGCTGTCCGCGACCCGCGCACCGGAGCTTCTTTCGGCCTGCCGCTGAAAATTCTGGTCCGCCGCGCCGACACGGCCGCGGGATCGCGCTGGAGCGCCGCCGACGACGCGGTGGCCTTTGAAAGCGCGCAGTCCAAAGAAAGCGACGGCGCGCTGCCGGCGATGTTCGACAAGCTGAAGGATTCATCGCCGGCGCGGCGCGTCACCTACAAGCTCCTTCGGCCCGATTTTTTCGTTGTCAGCGGCGAGGCCGGCGGCGCGACATTTTACACGCGCGCGGCGCGGGGCACGGTGAACGGCGCGGCCATGCTGCGCGGCTACACCCTGACCTATCCCGCGGGCGCGAAAGGCAATGACCGCGTGTCCATCGCCATCGCCAACGCTTTCGATCCTTTCCCCGGCGCGCCGGCGGCCGCGG
>JANYFM010000377.1 GCA_025362655.1 Hyphomicrobiales bacterium
GGGGGGATCATGCGGCGCTTTGGATCGGCGCAGGTGCGCGCCTCCGGGACCGTCGGCGGCAATATTGCCAACGGTTCGCCCATCGGCGATCTCGCGCCGTGCCTGATCGCGCTCGGCGCGCGGATTGAATTGCGGCGGGACACGGATATCCGCAGCCTTGCGCTGGAGGATTTTTTTATCGCCTACGGAAAGCAGGACCGGCGGCCCGGGGAATATCTGCGGCGCGTGATCGTGCCCGGCCTTGCCGAGGGCGCCGCCTTCCGGGCCTTCAAAATCACCAAACGTTTCGACGAGGATATTTCCGCTGTGCTGGGCGCTTTTCATTTCGTTATCGAGGGGCGGAAAATCGTGTCGGCGCGCATTGCCTTTGGCGGCATGGCGGGAACGCCGTCGCGCGCGCCGCTGACGGAGGCCGCCTGCGCGGGCATTGATCTCGATGACGCCGATTCCTTTGAGCCGGCCGCCGCCGCGCTCGGACGCGAATACACGCCCATTGATGACATGCGCGCCAGCGCCGCTTACCGCCGCATCGTCGCCGCAAACCTGCTGCGCAAAGCGCTGATCGAAATCGGCGGCGCGGGCGGAGCGACGCGCCTCAACGCAGCGGGGCATGCCAATGCCGCCGGATGAGCGCGACCCAGGGCTCCCCGATATCGCCGGCCGCTCCGTTCAGCACGATTCCGCGCGGATGCACGTCAGCGGCTCCGCGCCTTACATCGACGATATCCGCGAGCCCGAGGGCACGCTGCATGTGGCGCCGGGCCTGTCTCCCGCCGCATGCGGGCGGATTGTTTTGCTGGACCTTGAGCCGGCGCGGCGCGCGCCGGGAGTGGTCGCCGTGCTGACGGCGAAGGATATTCCCGGCAAAAACGATTGTTCGCCCGGCGCCGGCGATGATCCGCTGCTGGCGGACGGTCATGTGGTGTTTCACGGCCAGGTGATTTTCGCTGTCGTCGCGCGCACCCGCGGCGAGGCGCGCCGCGCGGCGCGCATGGCGCGCATTGAAATCGAGGCGGGTAAGCCCGTGCTGACCATCGAAGACGCGCTGGCGGCGGATTCCAAACTGCTGCCTGATTATGAATATGGCGCCGGCGACGCCGCGTCCGCGCTGGCCGCCTGCGCGCACAGGCTTTCGGGCCAGCTGCATATCGGCGGCCAGGAGCATTTTTATCTGGAAGGCCAGGCGGCGCTGGCGGAGCCGGGTGAAGCCGGCGAAATGCTGGTGCATTCCTCGACACAGGACCCCAGCGAAGTGCAGCACGCGGTGGCGCGTGTGCTGGCGATGGCCGACGCTTTTGTGACCGTGGAGACGCGGCGCATGGGCGGCGCCTTCGGCGGCAAGGAGAGCCAAGCCGCGCAAACCGCCTGCATCGCGGCGCTGGCGGCCCGCGTGACGGGCATGCCGTGCAAGATGCGGCTCGACCGCGATGATGATTTTGTCACCACGGGCAAGCGCCACGATTTCCGCGCCGACTGGAGCGTCGGATTTGACGCGCGCGGCCGGATCGGCGCTTACGAGGTTGAGCTTAACGCGCGCTGCGGATGCTCGGTCGATCTGTCGCCGGGCGTCGTCGACCGCGCCATGTTCCACGCGGCCAATGCCTATCATCTGCCGGCTTCCCGCATCGCCTCGAAACGGCTGCGCACCAACACGGTCTCCAATACGGCGTTCCGGGGTTTTGGCGGCCCCAAGGGCATGCTGGCGATGGAGCGCGTGATGGACGCCGTCGCTCATGCGACGGGGCGCGACCCGCTCGACGTGCGCAAGGAAAATCTTTACCGCGCCGGCGCTGATGTGACGCCCTACGGCATGACCGTGAGCGAACACGCGACGCTCAAAGCGATGATCGAAAAGCTGGAGGAATCGAGCTCCTACCGCGCGCGCCGCGCTGAAATAGAGGCGCATAACGCGGAGAACCCGCTGATCCGCCGCGGCATCGCGCTGACGCCGGTGCAGTTCGGCATTTCCTTCACGCTGATTCACATGAACCAGGCCGGCGCGCTGGTGCATGTCTACCAGGACGGCTCCGTGCATCTCAACCACGGCGGGACCGAGATGGGGCAGGGACTGTTCACCAAAGTGGCGCAGGTGGTCGCCGAGGAGTTCGGCATTCCGCTTTCATCCGTTCGGATCACCGCGACAAACACCGCGAAAGTGCCGAACGCATCGCCGACCGCGGCCAGCGCCGGCACAGACCTCAACGGCATGGCGGCGCAGGCGGCGGCGCGCGTGATCAAACATCGGATGCGCGATTTCGCGGCGGCGGAATTCGGCGTTGCGCCTGAAGCGGTGGTGTTTCGCGGCGGCAGGGCGCAAATCGGCAATCATTCGCTCAGCTTCGCGGAACTGGCGAAGAAGTGCCGCATGGGCCGGGTTCAGCTATCCCACGCGGGCTTCTACAAGACGCCGGATATTCATTGGGACCGCGCGGCGAAAAAAGGGCGGCCCTTTTTGTATTTCGCCTATGGCGCCGCCTGTTCCGAGACAGCCGTCGACACAATGACCGGCGAGATGAAAGTTGTGCGCGCGGATATTCTCCATGACGCCGGGCGCTCGCTCAATCCGGCGCTCGACATCGGCCAGATCGAGGGCGCTTTTGTGCAGGGAATGGGCTGGCTGACGACCGAGGAGCTGGTGTTCGACGCGGCGGGGCGGCTGCGCACCCACGCGCCCTCGACTTATAAAATTCCGGTCGCCTCCGACGTGCCCGCCGACTTCCGCGTTGAATTGTTTGACCGTCCAAATCCCGAGGCGACGATCTATAGTTCAAAAGCCGTCGGCGAGCCGCCGCTGATGCTGGCTATATCGGTCTTCTCGGCGGTTCTCGACGCGCTGCGCGGCATCGCGCCGGGCAAGATGGCCGCGCTCGACGCGCCGGCTACGCCGGAGCGCATTCTGATGGCGGTGGAAGCGCTGAAGGGGCGGTGATGCCGGTTTACGCGCAGGTGCTCGATGCCGTCACGCGCGGGGGTTCGGCGGCGCTTGTGACGCTGTCGCGCGCCGAAGGGTCAACGCCGCGCGATGCGGATGCTTTCATGGTTGTGCTGCCGTCGGGCGGATTTTACGGCACCATCGGCGGCGGCGCGCTTGAATGGGAAGTGCTGCGGCAAGCGCGCGCGGCGCTCGAGGGAGGCTCCGCCGGCGCGCAAACCTTCACGCATTCGCTCGGGCCCGGTCTCGGCCAGTGCTGCGGCGGGCGCGTCAGCGGGCGCATTGAGGTTTTCGACGCGGGCCGGCGCGGCGAACTGATGGCTTTGATGGAGGCCGAAGGCGGCGGGGAGCCGCTGACGCCGCTGCTGCTGTTCGGCGCCGGCCATGTGGGCCGCGCCCTGGTTCTGGCGCTGGCGCCTTTGCCGTTCCGCACGCGCTGGATCGATCAGCGGGCCGACGCTTTTCCGGCGGCGATGCCGGCGAATGCCACGGCCGCCGCTCCCGCCCCGCCCCTCGCGGAAATCGCGGCGGCGCCGGCGGGGGCGTTCGTGCTTGTGATGACGCATTCCCATGCGCTTGATCTCGAAATTGTCTCGGCGGCTTTGGCGGCGCGGCGTTTTGCCTATGTCGGGCTGATCGGCTCGGCCGCCAAACGCGCGCGTTTCGAGACGCGTCTGCGCGCGTCGGGTCTTGCGGAGACGGATTTGGCGCGGCTGGTCTGCCCCATCGGCATGGCCGGCGTCAGCGGCAAACATCCCGCCGTCATCGCGGCGGCGACAGCGGCGCAGCTGCTTCAGGCGCGCGCCGCGCTTTGATGCTCACAATGCCTCCAGGAAAGCCCGCGCCGCCGCGCCAAGCTCATGCCTCAGGCGCGCGAGGTCGATGCCGGCGGGCACGCCGCCCTCGACCCGCCAGCGGCCCGCGACCATGACGCGGTCGGCGCTGTGAGCGCCGCACAGCACCAGCGCGGCGATCGGGTC
>JANYFM010000385.1 GCA_025362655.1 Hyphomicrobiales bacterium
GAAGTCTTTCACCTTGGTGAAGAAGCCCGCCGCTTCCGGCTGGGTGGCGCCTGACGACAGTTTTTCGAACTCGGACAGCAATTCCTGCTGCTTCTTGGTCAGATTCTGCGGCGTTTCGACCATGACCTGGACGTACATGTCACCGGTTTGGCGCGACCGCAGCACCGGCATACCCTTCGATGCAATGCGGAAGCGGCGGCCGGACTGTGTTCCCGGCGGCACTTTGACCTTGGTCTTGCCCTTCTCGATGGTCGGGACGTCGAATTCGCCGCCAAGCGCTGCAGCCACCATCGAGATGGGAACCCGGCAATGCAGGTCGGCGCCGTCGCGCTGGAAGAATTCGTGGGTCGACAGCGATAGGAAAATATAGAGGTCGCCGGGCGGCCCGCCGCGGACGCCGGCCTCGCCTTCGCCGGCGAGCCTGATCCGCGTACCGTCCTCGACGCCCTGCGGGATGTTGACCGAGAGCGTGCGGTCGCGCGTCACGCGCCCCGCGCCCGCGCAGGAACTGCAGGGGTTGTCGATGACCTGGCCCCGCCCCTGGCACGAGGTGCAGGTGCGCTCCACCGCAAAAAAACCCTGCTGCGCGCGCACGCGCCCGTGGCCTGCGCAAGTTGCGCAGACGCGCGGCTTTGATCCAGCCTTGGCGCCGGTGCCGCTGCATGTTTCGCAGGCAACGGAAGTGGGAATTTTTATCGAGGCCGTCTTGCCCTTGAAACATTCTTCAAGGTCAATTTCCATATTGTAGCGCAGGTCCGAGCCGCGCTCGCGGCCGCCGGAGGCCCGTCGCCCGCCGCCGCCCAGCCCGCCGAATAGATCGTCAAAAATATCAGCCATCGAGGAGGCGAAGCCTTCCGCCCCAAATCCGCCGCCCGCGCCGCCCTGCTCGAAGGCCGCATGGCCGAACCGGTCATAAGCGGCGCGCTTTTGGCCGTCACACAGGCATTGATAGGCCTCGTTCAGCTCTTTGAATTTGACCTCGGCCTCCTTGTTGCCGGGGTTGCGGTCGGGATGATGGACCATCGCCGCCTTGCGGAAGGCGGCCTTGAGATCGGCTTCGCTGGCGGTTTTCGCCACACCGAGAATTTCATAATAATCGCGTTTGGCCATGTCAGTCGCTATTCGTCTTTCCCGTCGTCCTGCCGGAGACAGTTTCGCCAGCTTCGAAATAGATGGATTTCAAGCGTTTCAAAAGCTCAGGCACGTCGGCGCTGACAGTGCGCCAGACAGTGTGAAAGTTGAGATCGAAATAGCCATGGGCGATCCGATTACGCATGCCCGCCATATTTTGCAAAGCTAAATCCGGGTGATTGGCGGAAATTTCCGGCGAGCCGCGGAGAAGGAAAGCGTCGCCGTCTTTCATATCGGCGCCGCTTCCGCCAGAACTTTGGCGCGGATGCGCCGATGCAGTTCCTCCGGCGTCGCGAGATCCACCCTGACGCCGAGCAATTTCTCAAGATGGACCTGCAATCCGCCCAGATCGAACAGCGTTGTCTCAGGAAGCGCATCGACGAGAATATCGATGTCGCTTTCTTCGCCGTCCTCGCCGCGCGCGACCGATCCGAACACGCGCGGATTTGCGGCGCGGTGGCGGGACACCAGATCGCGAACAGCCTGCCGTTTTAGTTCAAGGGCGATTGACGGTTTCATACGCAATCCTGTTGCATGCGCGAAATCCGCACGAAACGAAACCCGGCGCTGCCGCCGGGTTCCAAGTCTAGCTGAGTTGCCGTGCGCCCGCCAAGCGCTCCGTCATGCCTTCTTCTTGTCGTCGCCATGGACTTCCTTGAAGTCCGCGTCGATCACGTCGTCCTTTTTGGCGTCGGCATGGGCGTCGCCGGCGGGCGCGGCGCCTTCGGCCTGCTGTGCCTTGTACATGGCTTCGCCGAGTTTCATCGAGGCTTGGACGAGTTCGTTCGTCTTCTCTTTGATATGCTCGGCGTCGTCGCCCTCAAGCGCGGTTTTCAAAGCGGCGCGGGCCGTCTCGATGGCGCTCTTGTCCGCTTCTGAAACCTTGTCGCCGAATTCCTTCAGCGATTTCTCGGACGAGTGGATCATCGCCTCGCCCTGGTTTTTGGCATCGACGGTCTCGCGGCGCTTTTTGTCCTCGGCGGCGTTCATCTCCGCGTCCTTCACCATCTTTTGGATGTCGGCGTCGGAGAGCCCGCCGGAGGCCTGGATGCGGATCTGCTGCTCCTTGTTGGTGGCCTTGTCTTTGGCGGTGACGTTGACGATGCCGTTGGCGTCGATATCGAAGGTGACCTCAACCTGCGGCATGCCCCGGGGGGCAGGGGGGATTCCCACGAGATCGAACTGGCCGAGCGCCTTGTTGTCGGCGGCCATTTCGCGCTCGCCCTGGAAGACGCGGATGGTCACCGCCGTCTGATTGTCCTCGGCGGTGGAGAACACCTGGCTCTTCTTGGTGGGGATCGTCGTGTTGCGGTCAATGAGGCGGGTGAACACGCCGCCGAGCGTTTCGATGCCGAGAGACAGCGGCGTGACATCGAGGAGCAGCACGTCCTTCACATCGCCTTGGAGAACGCCGGCCTGCACGGCGGCGCCGATGGCGACGACCTCATCCGGGTTGACGCCTTTATGGGGCTCTTTGCCGAAGAAGTTCTTGACGATTTCCTGAACCTTGGGCATGCGGGTCATGCCGCCGACGAGCACGACCTCGCCGATTTCAGCGGCGGTCAGCCCGGCGTCCTTGAGCGCCTTGCGGCAGGGCTCGACAGTGCGCTGAATGAGATCATCAACGAGCGATTCAAATTTGGCGCGCGTCAGTTTCAGCGTCAGATGTTTCGGCCCGGCCGCGTCGGCGGTGATATAGGGCAGGTTGATGTCGGTCTGCGCGGCGGAGGACAATTCGATTTTGGCTTTCTCCGCCGCCTCTTTCAGGCGCTGGAGGGCGAGCTTGTCCTTCTTGAGATCAATGCCCTGCTCTTTCTTGAACTCGTCGGCGAAATATTCAACGAGGCGCATGTCGAAATCCTCGCCGCCGAGGAACGTGTCGCCGTTGGTTGACTTCACTTCAAAGACGCCGTCGCCGATCTCAAGGATCGATACGTCAAACGTGCCGCCGCCCAGATCATAGACCGCGATCGTGCCTGAGCCCTTTTTGTCGAGGCCATAGGCGAGCGCCGCCGCCGTCGGCTCATTGATGATGCGCAGCACCTCAAGGCCGGCGATCTTGCCAGCGTCCTTGGTGGCCTGGCGCTGGGCGTCGTTGAAATAAGCGGGCACGGTGATGACCGCCTGCGTGACGGTCTGGCCGAGATAGGCCTCGGCGGTCTCTTTCATCTTTTGCAGGGTGAAGGCGGAAATCTGCGAGGGCGAAAATTGCTTGCCGTCGGCGTTGACCCACGCGTCGCCGTTGCCGGCCTTGACGATTTTATAGGGCACGAGGCCCATGTCCTTCTGCGTCATCGGGTCATTGAAAGGGCGGCCGATGAGCCGCTTGATGGCGAAGAAGGTGCGCTCGGGATTGGTGACGCCCTGCCGCTTGGCGGGCTGGCCGACGAGGCGCTCGCCATCGTCAGTGAATGCCACAATGGACGGCGTCGTGCGCGCGCCCTCGGCATTCTCGATGACTTTGGGGGTGGAGCCTTCCATCACCGCGACGCAGGAATTGGTGGTGCCGAGGTCGATGCCGATAACTTTTGCCATGTGCTTATGTCCTTTTAAGTTTCGCAAGACCGCCGGATCCCGAAGCAATCCGGCCGTTGGGCGAACGACGGCAAGTCTCTCAAAGACGTCCCGCAGCCCGGTCCCCGATGCAGAGGAGATTGGTATTCCGGGCACCCGCCGCAAGGGTTCGTCAGGGAAAATGCGGGAGTTTCCGAAGGCGTGGCCGGTATATAAGGACGGCGATTTTAAGGCGCAAGCCGCAACAGCGCTTGCGAAGCGGGCGGGCTCCCTTTACGGAAGGCGGGTTATAGGCCGGTAGGTTCCGATGGCCATTCGAGGGGCCGCGCGGATGAAGCGATTTTTCTACTTCGTGGCGGCCGTTTTGGCCGGACTTTGGGCTGTGCCGGAGGTTCAGGCGCAGCTTGTTTTGCCGGGCGCTGTGGCGCCGACACCGGCCGGATCGGCCCCTGCCGCCGCGGCGGGCGCGGCTTCCGCCAAAAAGCGCGGCAAAAAGGCCAGCGGCAAGGGCGGGGGCCCTGAATCCGGCGGTGTCGCCTCCACCCGCGCTCCCGGCGAGGAAACCGTGGCGGGCCGCCAGTTTCAGCGCAATGGCGCGAGCGGCGTGCTGGCGCTGGAGCGCCCCGCCAAGGCGCTGGAAATGAGCAAACTGGTGCTGATCGGCTACCAGATATCCAAACCCGCCGAATTGTGCCGGGTGGATATCAGCGGTGGCAAAATCAACCTGACGCCCGGCCCGCGCCATGAGGGGCTGATCTCCTATCAGGTGGAACTTGAGGCCTGCCCCGTTTCAATGGACATTCTCGAAGGCGCTGTGCGGCTGCGCGGCAGGGTCTGCAAATTCAAGGCCGCCGATTGCTCGGCGGATCCCAGCGGCGTCTGGGGGCCGCCCGGCGCCTCGATCGGCGAGGCCGAAGCGAAGGCAATCGAAAAACTGCGCGGCAAGGCTGATAAAGACGCCCGGGCGGGTTTTCGCGCCGCCTTGCAAAAAGCCGGCGGGGACAAGTCCCAATCCACCCAGATTGTGCGCGATCAGGCGAGCTTTTCCTCGGCGCGCGAGGAACTGTGCCGCGACTACGCGCGCGAGGATAAACATGGCTTTTGCGCCTCGCGCGTGACGCTGGCCCGCGCCGTTGCCCTGTCAGCGCAACTGCGCGGCGAAGGCGCTGCCAATCCCGACGACGCTCCGCAGAAGCCAAAGCCGGGGAAAAAACCCCGCCCGAAGCGGGTGGATGTCGCGGCCCCCTCGACGGCGCCGATTTTTATGGCGCCGGCGGCGCGATGAAAAAAGGCGGGCCGGAGCCCGCCTCTCGACGTTCAAAACCGCGCTGCCCGTGCCCTCAATAAGGGTTTTTGAACAGGCCCACAAGCCCCGCCGCGATCTTGCCCCTGCCAGGCAATTTCGCCCAAAGCTCCGGCATGGTCATGCCCGGCGGCAGTTCCTTCGGCTCGAAATCCGTGGCGATCACCACGAATGTGTAATGGTGCGGCGGGCCTGGAGGCGTGCAGGGCCCCGACCAGAACCCGACGCCCTGCGTGCTCTTGCCGCCGACGAATTTCGGACCGTCCTTGCTCGTCTCGCCTTCCGCAAACGACGTGATGTCAGGCGAAATGCCGTAGACGACCCAGTGATGCACGCCGGCGCCGCCGCGGCCTTCAGGGTCGAGCATGGTGAGCGCAAAGCTCTTGGTGCCCGCCGGCGCGTTGGTCCAGGACAATTGCGGCGAAACATTCTCGCCGACGCAATTGGCATTGCCCGCCGTGTTGTTGGCGACTTTCTTGGGCATCAGCGCGCCGTCTTTAAAGCTCGTTGACGTCAGGGTGAACACACCCGGCGCCTGCGCCATGGCGGCGCCGCCGAAAGCCAGCGCCAGCGCGCCCGCCGATATCATGGTTCCCAAAATCCGATTGAATGCCATTGGTGTTTCCCTTTTTTCGCGGGGCCCGGGACGGCGGCCTGACGCGTGGTTTCCCGCGCTCCCTCCAAGCCGCGGCAAGGAGGACGGGGGCCGTTAGCCGGGGATACTCATACGCGCGGGCGCACGGCGCAAGCGAATTGTTGGCTCACGCCCGCCGCACGCTCAGCGCCAGTTTCGGCGGTTTGTTCAGCGTCTGAAAAATCACGCAATAGCGCTCGGTGAGCTTGATCAGCGAGTCGATCTTGTCCTGGGGAGCATCCGTCTCGAGATCGAAGGTCAGGCGTATCTCGCGGAAACCAACCGGCGCGTCTTTCGCGACCCCCAGCGTGCCGCGGAAATCCAGATCGCCCTCGGCCTTCACGACGCCGGCTTTCAGCGGAATTTCCAGCGCCGTCGCAACCGCCTTCAATGTCACGCCGGCGCAGGCGACCAGCGCCTCCAGCAGCATGTCGCCCGAGCAAAGCTCGGCGCCCGAGCCCCCCGTCGCCGGATGCAGCCCCGCCAGCGCGATGGCGCGGCCTGTCTCGACCTTGCAGGCGATTTTCGATTCGTCGATGGAGCCCTGCGCCCTCAGCACGATGACAGCGCTGTCCGGGCTGTCTTTGTATTTGTCTTTGTAAGGCGCCTGCATCGCGCGGAGGGCATTGGCATCCATGGTGGTTTTCCTCGCCGCTGAAAGGCGCGAGGGATCGCCATTCCCAACGATGGAGTCAAGCCGGCCTCCGGCTAGACCTTCTCAGACACCTTGCGCGTAACCGCGATCTCCGTGCCCGTCGAGCGGATCATCATGAAGCGCCCCGCCAGCAGGCCGCTGATCTGCCAGACGCCTTCGATCTCCGTGGCGTCGGGATTGAGCCTGCCTTCATAGTCCACATGATGCGTCCAGCCCGCCGAGCCGTCGTAGCTTTTCGTGAAATTCACGGAACTCCCGCCGCGTGTGCCTTGCAGCATGGCGTAAAGCGTCTGGCGCGATGCGTCTGTCGTGGCGCAGGTCTCGTGGGTGGTGCCGCAGACCATCGATCCCGCTTCGATCAGCGTCGCCACAAACGACACCGGCTCGCCTTTGCCAGGATAGGAATAGAGCCCCTGCCAGACGCCGGTGAGGCTTTTGGCGTTTTCCTGTGCGGGTCCGGCCATCTGGGCCTCCTAAAAACAAGCGCCGCCGGTGCAAAAAGCCGATACCGCCGCGCGGGCGGGATATGGTGACAGGACGGGCGCGGCGCAAGGGGGTGGCAATGGGGCGGCAAGGGGGCGGCAAGCGGCGGCGGCCGCGCATTGCCGGATCCCGTAAATCAGGGCACGGTCGCCCGGCAATCGCCGGCGGGGAATCGCGAGGGGGGCTTGTTGCCGCGCAATCGTTTCATAGACCGCCTCGACGCCGCCCTGGCCCGCCTCCTATCCTTGGCGCGATGGCTGGTCTTGCCGGTGTCGCTGCTGCTGTTTTTGCAGTGGCCGCTGCGCGATCTCCTTCACAAAGGATCGCGCGAGGCCAATGATCTCGGGCAAATCTGTTTTGCCCTCTATATCGTCTGCGCGGTGACGGCGGCGACCCGCGCGCGCAGCCACCTCGCGATTGATGTTCTCGCGCGGCATTACGGCGCGCCGGCGCGGCTGGCCCTGTCGCGCGCGGCGGCGGCGCTTGGCGTTATTCCATGGGCGCTGTTCGTGCTGTTTGCGGGACGCGGCTACGTGTGGAATTCGGCGATGCAAATGGAGCGTTTCGCCGACACGCTAAACCCCGGATATTTCCTCGTCAAAGCCGCCATTTTCATTCTGGCGCTGATGATGCTGGCGCAGAGCCTTCTGGATATCGCCCGCTCCGCGCCAGCCGGGGAGGCTTGATGGCCGCGTTCGGGCTGGCGCTGCTGGTTCTCATCGGGCTGGGCCTCGCGCTGACGGGCTTGCCGGCTTTTCTGGTGGTGCTCGCCGCTGCCGTGCTGGGAGCGGTGATCGCTGTCGCGGGCGGCGCGGATCCGGCGGTCTTCGCGGCGTTGCCTTTGCGGATAGGCAGTCTGCTGGACAATGATCTGTTTCAAGCGATACCGCTCTACGTGCTGATGGGCGCGCTGCTCAACCGCCTGCCGGTGACAGACGCGCTGTTCTCCGCCATCCTCGCAGCGGCGCCCCGCAGCCGCGCCGCGCCTGTCATCGCGGGTCTCGGCCTCGGCGCTCTGCTGGGCCCGATGAATGGCTCGGCCGGCGCCAGCGTGTTCGCGCTGTCTCGCACGCTCGCGCCGAGCCTTGCGGCAAGCGGCGTGCCTGAGGCGGAGCGCCACGCGCTCGTCGCGCTGGCCGGCACGCTGGGCGTCGTCGTGCCGCCCTCGCTGGTGCTGATCCTGCTCGGCGATGCCATGCTGTCGGCGCACACCATCGCGGTGAACACGGCCGGCCGCGCGGACCGCATTATCAACACGCAGGATGTGTTTCGCGGCGCGCTGGTCCCGGCGGCGCTGTTCCTGTTCCTCGCCTGCTGCGTCGCTTTATGGACATCGCGCGGCGCCGCGCCGGCGGCGCCGGAAACAATCCGCCCGGCGCCGACCGGCGGACAATTCGCCATCGCGGTCACGGCGCTTTCCATGCTGATCGCGCTGCTCGGCGGGGTTGCCGCCGGCTATCTCCACGTGGTCGAGGCCGCCGCCTGCGGCGCGGTGGCCTTGTTCCTCGCCGCGCTCGTTTGCGGGCGCCTTGCCGGCGGCGGGCTTCAACGGCTGCTCAGCGAGACGATGGCCGGCGCCGGCGCGCTTTTCGCCCTGCTGATCGCGGCGACGACGCTGACCCTGGCGCTGCGTGTGCTCGGCTCCGACCGGCTGATCGCCGCGTGGCTGGCAGGCCTGCCGGGCTCGCCCGCGCAAGTGACACTGGTGGTGCTGCTCGTCATCGGCCTGGCGGCCATTGTGCTCGATGCCTTCGAAATTATTTTTGTGGTGATACCCATTGTCGCGCCGCCGCTGCTCATGCGCTCGCCCGACGCTGTCTGGGCGGCGGTGCTGATTCTATTCTGCCTGCAAACCAGCTTTCTGCTGCCGCCGTTCGGCTACGCGCTGATGGCGGCGCAGAGCGCGCTTGGCGGACGGGTTGCGGCGCGCGCGGTGTGGCGGGCGCTGGCGCCTTATCTGCTGGCGCAGGCGCTCGTCGCCGGGCTTGTCTTCGCCTTTCCGCAAATGGTCCATTGGCGCGATGCCGCGCCGGCGGCGGCGCCGCGCCCGGCGGAGACCGGGGCGCGCGAACCATTCGAGCGGCTCGCGCCCGCCGCCGAGCCGGCGCCGCTGAATTTCAATAAATAGGGCGTCTTTCGCTCAGGATTTCACGGGCCCCGCGAGATAATCATGCGCGACCTCGCCCATGCCCAGCGTGAGATCGGCGATGAAATGCGCGGCCGAGAGAACCTCCAGCACCGGCAGCCGCGCCACATCGGCGATGACATGGCGGAACAATTGCAGATCGGCGGGCGCGGTCCATGCCTCGGTGACGGTGACATCCTCCAGATAATAGCGCACCAGCTCGCAAATGCGCGGGGAGCCGTCGACATGCGGAATGATCTTGATCAGAAAATTTGGTTTCAGCAGAGAATGCCGCACCGCCTCTTTGTCCGCCGCGACATGTTTGAACCCCATGGTCGCCGTCGCGCAAAGCACGCTGCCGTAGTGCAGCGTGCCGACAATCACGTCGCCCTCATGCTGGAGCTTCGGCGTTGCCAGTTTTTTCGGAAAACCCCAGATTTCGCGGCCTCCCGAAATCGGCGCGTCATCGTCGAGATACATGGAATGAACGAAGCCGCCCTCCTGGCCCTCGAATGTGACGGGAATGACCTGTCCCGATTCCGTATAATCGCCAAAGCCCGTCGAGCTCGGCATGCGGATGAATTCGTATTTGACGATCGGGTCGGGCGCGATCAGCGGCTCAGGCACAACGGCGGCCAGCGCGGCGGGGTCCGTGCGGTAATTGATAATCACGTATTCGCGGCTGGTGAAGCGGTAGGGGCCGCGTGGATAAGAGGGATTGGTCAGCGGCATGGCGTAAGCGCGCCGCTTCACATCATCGATTTTCATGGCGCCGGCTCCTGTCTGTGCTTTGACGCGCGCGGAGCGCTGTCTCATCCGGCGTTTATAAAGCGCTCCGCCGCCGCCGTCGACAGCCCCGCTTCGCGCGATTGACCTCATGGCGGCTTTGCGACACCCTTAAAATCAGCCAGCCCCGGGGGAACGCCGTTATGACGCTTGAATTGGACCGCCGCGGCGTCACGCTCGGCTTGGCGGCTTGCGCCGCCGCCGCGCCGGCGCGCGCCGCCTGGCCGGAGAAAACCATCACCATCGTTCATGGTTTCGCCGCCGGCGGCAACGCCGACGTCGTCGCGCGCATCGTTGCGGACGCTTTGGCGCGACAGACCGGATACCGTTTCATTGTTGAGCCCCGGACCGGCGCCGGCGGCACGCTGGGCGCGGCCTATCTCGCGCGCTCCGCGCCCGACGGGCACACGCTTGGCATTATCCCCGGCGGCCATCCCGTCGCCGCCGCGATTTACAAGCAGCTGCCCTACAAATCCATCGAGGATTTCACGTTCATCAGCATGGTCACGGATTTTCCCTTCGTGCTGGCGACGAACAGCGCGCACCGCATTCAATCCTTCGCCGAGCTGCTGGAGATCGGCCGCAAAGCGCCCGAGCCGCTGCTCTGGGCCAGCGCCGGCAACGGCACCGGCCAGCATCTATCCGGCGAATTGCTGGGCTCGATGGGAAAAATTCCGCTTCGCCATGTGCCCTATCGCGGGGGATCGCAGGCCATGCTTGACCTCATTGCCGGGCGCATTGATCTCATCATGGACACGCCGACGGTTCTGCTGGAGCAGATCAAAGCGGGCGGCCTGCGCGCTCTCGGCGTCACCGGCGCGCAGCGCTTCTTCGCCCTGCCGGACACCCCGACCGTCGCTGAATCTGGCATTCCCGGTTACGAGACCAGCTCGTGGACCGGGCTCGTGGGCCCCGCCGGCCTGCCCGCCGATATCATCGCCAAACTCCACGCGGCGGCTTTGGCGGTTCTCACAGACCCCGCCGTGATCGAGCGGTTTCGCGGCCTTGGCAGCGTTGCGATGCCGACGACCGGCGCGGCCTTCGCCGGCCGCGTCGCCGCCGATATCGCCAAATGGACCCAAGTGGTCGAGGAAGCGAAGATCGAGCGGATTTGAAGCGCCGATTTCGCTTGAAATGAAACCCGCGGCGCGACAAAACGCGGCGGACGGTACAACACAACGCGCCGGATATGGAAAACATGCGGGACGATTTTGACATCATCGTGATCGGCGGCGGCAATGCCGCCTATTGCGCGGCGCTGGCGGCGCGGGAGCGCGGCCTGCGCATTCTCATGCTGGAGCGCGCGCCGCTGGATGAAAGCGGAGGCAATTCGCGGTTCACGGCGGGGGCCTTCCGCATTGCCTATGACGGAGTTGACGATCTGCGCCGCCTGATGCCCGACCTCACCGGCGCCGAATGCGCCGTGTCGGACTTCGGCGTTTATTCGACGGATCAGTTTTTCGACGACATGTTCCGCGTGACGCGCTTTCGCACGGATGGCGACCTTTGCGAGCGCCTTGTGACGAAGTCCTATGAAAGCGCGCTCTGGCTGCAATCCAAGGGCATGCGGTTCCAGCCGATCTGGGGCCGGCAGGCCTACAAGATCGATGGCATCTTTAAATTCTGGGGCGGACTCACGGTTGAATCCTGGGGCGGCGGCCCCGGCCTCGTGGATCAGCACGCGGCGATCGCCGGCAAACTTGGCATTGTCATGCGCTACGGCGCGCGCGCGATGTCGCTGATTTACGATGGCCATGCTGTATCGGGCGTCCGCGTCAAACATGACGGCGCCATTCACGATATAAGCGCCAAATGCGTCGTGCTCGCGTGCGGCGGCTTTGAATCCAATCCCGAATGGCGCACGCGCTATCTCGGCCCCGGCTGGGAACTGGCAAAAGTGCGCGGCACACGCTTCAACACCGGAGACGGGCTGCGCATGGCCATCGACATCGGCGCATCCACATGCGGAAACTGGTCCGGCGGGCACGCGGTGGGCTGGGATTACAACGCGCCCGAGTTCGGCGATCTGACGGTCGGCGATAATTTTCAAAAACATTCCTATCCATGGGGCATCATGGTCAACGCGGAAGGGAAGCGTTTCGTCGATGAGGGCGCGGATTTCCGCAATTACACCTATGCGCGCTACGGGCGCGTCATCCTCAATCAGCCCGATCAATTCGCATGGCAGGTGTTCGACAAAAAAATTATTCCGATGCTGCGCGATGAATACCGGATCAAGCGTGTCACCAAAGTCTCCGCCCAAACGCTGGAGGAGCTGGCGGGCAAGCTTGAGGGCGTCGATCCCAAAGGTTTTCTCGCGGAGATGGCGCGCTATAACGCGGCTGTGCGGACCGATGTGAAGTTTGATCCCAACATCAAGGACGGGCGTTGCACGCGGGGCCTTGAGATCGACAAATCCAACTGGGCGAACACCATTGATGAGGCGCCCTTTGAAGCTTATCAGGTCACCTGCGGATTGACGTTCACTTTCGGGGGCCTGCGCATCGTTCCCGGCACCGGCCAGGTCGTGGACACCGACATGACCCCGATCCCCGGCCTTTACGCCGCGGGCGAGCTGGTCGGCGGGCTGTTCTATTTCAATTATCCCGGCGGCACCGGCCTCACCTCGGGAACCGTTTTCGGCCGCACCGCCGGCGACGGCGCGGCGAATGAGGCGGCGGCGCGCCGTTTATAAGAGTCAAAGGAACAACAAATGCGGATAACCTCTTGCGCCTGCTGCGCCGGCTTTAATCTTTATTCCAGCGCCGCCGCGGCCCCGGCGGATGCGGGCGGCGGCGCTCCGGGCGCGCCCCGGTCCGGCGGCACTGTGGAGCCCGCGCTGCTGGAGGATATAGCCATCGCCAGCCGCATTTGCGCGATGGAGGGCGTGTTCGACGCCTTCGGCCACCTTTCGCTCCGCCATCCCGGCGATCCCCGGCGCTTTCTGATGTCTCGATCCAAGGCGCCGGCGCTGACGAATGCGGATGACATCATGGAATTTGATCTTGATTGCATCGCCTGCGATCAGCGCGGCCGCGGCATGTTTCTGGAGCGTTTCATCCACGGCGAAATCTACAAAGTCCGGCCCGACGTGAATTCGGTTGTGCATTCCCATTCGCCCTCGGTGGTGCCCTTCAGCCTGGTGCGGAACCAAATGCGCGCCATGTTCCACAATGCCGCCTTCATCGCGCAGGGCGTGCCGGTGTTTGACATCCGCGAAAAATTCGGCGCGACGGACATGCTTGTCGGCGGCATTGAGAAGGGCCGCGAGCTGGCGCGCGCGCTCGCCGATAAATCCGTCGTGCTGATGCGCGCCCACGGCTCGGTGGCGGTCGGCCCCAGCCTCCAGCACGCCGTGTTTCGCGCCGTCTACACGGAGGTCAATGCGAAGCTGCAATTGTCCGCAACGCTGCTCGGCGGCCCCATTGCGGCCCTTGACGAGGAGGAGGGGCGCCTTGCCGACGCCGTCAATTTCGCCTCCGCCAGCCGCCCGTGGGAGTTGTGGAAGCTGAAAGCCGCCGGCGCGGCCTGAGCGTCACAAGCCCATCATCCCGGCGAAAGTCCCGCACAGGCTTTTGCACGCGGCGGCATCGCGAAACCCGTCGCGGGCGATGCCGATTAGCCGCGCCGCCTCCTCCGCGCCGGTCAGCGGCTCCAGCAGCCGCCGCGCTTTGTCCGCGAGGGCGGCGGTGTCGAGCGGAACAGACGGATCGCCTTTGGGCGTCATGACAGTCCGTCGCAGCGTATGCCCGGATGCGGTGACCTCGATCGACGCCGGCCAGCGCTTGGGAAATTCCCTCTGCAATTCCGCATCGCCGGCGACCCTCGTTTTGCGCGCGAAATCCAGCACCCGCGCATCGCTCATCACAGCCGCGCGGTCGAGGTCCCACAAATGATCGCGGCGGTATGCGGCGAGGCCCATTTGAAATCCGGCGCTGACAAAACCTGTTGCGCGCGAGGCCGGATCAACCGCCTGCGAAATCATGCCGGCGTGGGACAGCGGCACGCGCACGCTGATGGATTCGACGCTGTCAGGGTCGAGGCCCTCATCGAGCAGCTCCATCATCGCCTGCGTCGCGCCCAGCGCTTGGCGGGCGGTGCAAAAGGGCTTCATGGACAGCGCGGGATAGACGCTGCCCCGGTGAAGGCCATCCATAAGTTTTGCGGTGTCGAACGCCATCCCCTGCGCGTTCTGGAACCAAGCGCCGTCCAGCAGCGCGGCATCGCCGCAAAAGCCGAGCCGCGCCGCATGGGCCGCGCGCAATCCGTCGCCGACCGCTGCGGCGAACACAACCCAGCGGCCGCTCAGCGCGCCCTGAAAGCGCCCGGTTCGGCCGGCGCTCATCATCAGCGCCAGCGACAGCGCGTTTTCCGTTTGCGCCTGGCTCAGGCCCCGGATGCGCGCGGCGACGGCCGCCGCGCAGAGCGGCGCGCCGATGGCGCTTGGCCACACGCCGCGCGGCAGCGCCGCGGGGCCGTCGATGGCGAGCCCCAGCCGAACCATTAAATCCGTGCCCGCGCGGATCGCGCCGGCGACGATATCAGGATCGAACCTGCCGCTTTCCAGCGCCAGCAGCAGCGCAACGGGCACGGCAACCGAGCTGGGCGTCGTGCAGCTTTCGAGATGAATGTCGTCAACCTCGGTGTGGCGGATGACCGCCGCCGCGCCGGCGACCGCGTCAATGCCCGGCGCCCCCCGCGCGAGCGCCCGCAGATGAGCCGCTTCCGGCGCGCGCGCCCCCGCGATGCCCGCGATAACAGCGTCGGCCGCATGGCGCGTCAGCAGTTCGCGCTCGTTTGGCGGCAGCCGCGCGGCCGAGGATTCGCAAACGAAAGCGGCGAGCTCGCCGATGATGGTCATGTCAGGCTCCGGTTTGCGCCGCGGGCGGATTTCGAGCGGGCATTATGGCGCGCGGCGGGCGAATTTGACAGGCTCTCCCGCCCGCCGATACGCTGGCGAACAGATCGCGGCAACAACGCGAATTCTCCCGGAGAGTTGAGTTTGTCCCTGCCGCCGCTGCGTTTTCACCATGCCGCTGAAACTCTGACGCGGTCCGTCTCCATCGCGAATCTCGTGATCGCCGGCTGGACCGGCCGCGACCGCGCGGCGCTGGAAAAGCACATTGCGGAGCTGGAGGCGCTGGGCGTTAAGCGGCCCTCCCGGACGCCGGTGTTTTACCGCGCCGCCGCCGCGCGCCTCACCTGCGCGCCGCGCATTGAGGCGACGGGAGACGCGTCAAGCGGCGAGGCCGAATTCGTGCTGCTGCAATCGGCAGGCAGACTTTGGATCGGCTGCGGATCCGACCACACAGACCGCCGGGTCGAGACCTACGATGTCACCGTGTCCAAGCAGATGTGCGACAAACCCGTTGCCGCTGACTTCTGGGCTTTCGAGGATGTCGCGCCGCGCTGGGACACGCTGATGCTGCGCTCGTTCATTCACGAGGGCGGCGCGCGAACGCTGTATCAGGAGGGCAGTGTGGCCGCGATGCTGGCGCCGCGCGACGTGATAAAGCTTTATACCGGAGGCGATGCGCTGGCGGAGGGCACTCTGATGTTCTGCGGCACGCTGGCGGCGCGCGGCGGCATCAGGCCCGCCGCGCGTTTCGAGTTCGAGCTGGAGGACGCGGCGCTTGGCCGCAAAATCGCCGGCGGTTATGATATCGCGCCGCTGCCGCTGGCGGACTGACACAGCCGGGGGAAGGCTCCATGAGCGACGCGCGCCGCGTGCTGATTTCAGGGGGCGGCCCGGTGGGGCTGTTTTGCGCGCTGCTGCTCGGCCGCGCCGGCCTGCCCGTGCGCGTCTTCGACGAAAATCCGGGATTGCGCGATGATCCCCGCGCGGCGACAACGCACCCCGCGACGCTGGAGCTTTTGGGCGCGGCGGGGCTCGCGGAGGACATGGTGCGGCTGGGACTGATCGCGCCGGTGTTTCAGTTTTGGGACCGGCCCTCGCAGCGGCTGGTAGCGGAGTTTGATCACGGTCTTCTCGCGGACGACACCGCCTATCCCTATGTCGTGCAGTGCGAGCAGTTCAAGACTTCCGGGCTGATTTTGGAACGGCTCGAAAAGCTGGCGAATGTCGAAATCCTGTTCGGCCACAAGGTGATGGATTTCACGCAGTCCGCGGGCGGGATTGAAGTCCTCGCGCGAAGCGGCGGCATCGGGACGCGCCACGCCGGCGGCTGGCTGATCGGCGCCGATGGCGGGCGCAGCGCAGTGCGCAAAATCGCCGCCATCGCCTTTGAGGGCTTCACCTATGAGGAGCGGTTCCTCGTGCTGACGACGCCTTTCGATTTCGAAGCGCGCCTTGGCTATTGCTTCCGCTCTTATTTCGCCGACCCGGGGGAATGGTGCAATTGCTTTAAGGTCGCGGGCGATGGCCCGCCGGGGATTTGGCGGACGGTTTTTCCCGCCGATCCCGCCGCTTCCGAAGCGGACCTGCTTGACGGGGAAGCGGCGCTGGCGCGGCTGCGGAAATTCTTTCCCGCTGATCCGCCGCGCGAAATTATTCACCGCAATCTCTACGCCACGCACCAGCGCGTCGCCGAAACTTTTCGGCGCGGGCGCGTGCTGCTGGCGGGAGACGCGGCGCATGTGAACAACTCCATCGGCGGCATGGGCCTCAACGGCGGCCTCCAGGACGCCGCAAATCTCGCGGAAAAGCTCGCGCGCGTCATCGCCGGCGGCGAGCCGGACGCGCTTCTCGATCTCTATTCCCTGCAAAGGCGGACGGTGACGGTTGATTTTGTGCAGGAGCAGACCATTGCCAACAAAAAACGCCTTGAGGCGCGCGAACCCGAAGTCCGCAAGCGCAATTTCGACGAGCTCGCCGCGACCGCCGCCGACCCGGAAAAGGCGCGCCGCTTCATGCTGCGCGCCGGCATGATGGATATGCAGCGGCGCGCCGCGGCGATCACGCTGGAAAACGGCGGCCGGCCCTGGGGATCGCGGCCATGACTCAAAGCCCGCCATTCGAGCTTCCCAAAGCGCTGGAAATCTACCTGCCGGCGCCCGGCGGGGAGGCGCGCGATTATCCTGATTTGCATGCTCATGTCATCGCGCTGGCGCGCGCGGGCCTGCTGCGGATCATCGAGGAGCCCGTCAACAAAGACACGGAAATGCATCCGTTGGTGCGTTGGCAATATCGCGGCGGCATCGCCGAGAGCGGGCGCAAAGCCTTCCTGTTCACAAATCCCACCGATAGCAAGGGCCGCAAATACGACAGCGCGGTTCTCGTGGCGGGCCTTGCGGCGACGCGCGAAGTGTATCGCGTCGGTTTCGGCAAGCCGCTGGAGGAGATCGGCGGCATTTGGATCGCCGCGATGGCCTCGCCGCTCGCCCCGCGCATCGTGGGGAGCGCGCCGTGCCACGATATCGTGACAACAGGCGCGGCGCTCGACGCGCCGGGCGCCGCGCTCGACGGCATTCCCGTGCCGATTTCGACGCCGGGCTGGGACAACGCGCCTTATCTTTCCGCCGGGCATTTCATCACCAAAGACCCTGACACCGGTGTGCAAAACATCGGCAATTACCGGGGCCAGATCAAAGCGCCGCGCAGGCTGGGCATGAACCCCTCCGTCGAGCTGCGCGCCGGCATTTACACGCACTGGCTGAAGTATAAGGCGCGCGGCGAAAAAATGCCCTGCGCTGTTGTGCTGGGCTGTCCGCCCGCGGTGTCCTACGCGGCTGTGCAGAAAATGCCGGAGCATCTCGATGAGATGGCGGTGGCCGGCGCGCTGGCGGGCGCGCCCATCGCGGTCGTGCGCGCCAGGACGGTCGACATCATGGTGCCCGCCGATTCCGAAATAATCATCGAGGGCTTCATCGACACGCAATGGCTGGAGCCGGAGGCGCCGTTCGGCGAATCCCACGGCTACGTCAATCTGCAGGAATATAACGCCTTTATGGATGTCACGGCGATCACGCGGCGGCGGCGCGCCATCGTGCCCTCGTTTATCTCGCAGGTGACCCCGTCCGAATCGAGCGTCATCCGCAAGGTTGCGATGGAGCCGGTGTTCCTCAACCATCTGCGCTCCGTGCTCGGCGTCAAACAGGTGCGCCGGGTCGCGATGCACGAGCCGCTCACCTCTCTCTATGCGGTCATCGCCCTGCAGTTTGAGCGCGGCGCGCCGGCGACCGAGGTATGGCGCGCGCTATACGGCGCCTCGACGCTGCACCGCTTCGCCGGCAAATGGGTGATCGCGGTTGACGAGGACATTGATCCGGAAAACGCCGATGCTTTGTTCTGGGCCATGTCCTACCGCTGTCAGCCGCAGCATGATCTGCGCATCCTTGACGCCAAAGACCCCGGCCACGGCCCGCGCGGGCCCAGGGACAACGGCGAGAGCGCCAGCGTGCTGATCAACGCCCTGCTGAAAGGGCCCTTCGCGCCGGTGGCGCTGCCCAAGCGCGAATTCATGGAGAACGCGCGCGCCCTGTGGGAACGGCTCGGCCTGCCCGCGCTGACCCCGCAGGCGCCGTGGCACGGATACGATCTCGGCGTGTGGCCGGCGCATCTGGAGCGCCAGGCGGCGATGGCGGCGCGCAGCGAATATTTTGATTTCGCCGATGAATTGGTCAAAGGCCGCCGCAGCGACGTTTCGATGAACGATCCGGTGCCGCACGCGCCGGGCAATGACCCGCCGGACGATTTGACTTACGGTTGAAGCGGCCCGCAAAAGGCGGGCGATCCGCCGTGGAGCGCGCGCCATGCGCAGGGAAGTCAGGGAGTTGAAACCATGCCTGTCAACAAAGCCCATGACGAGTTTTACACGCTGGATATGAAAGCCGGCTGGGAGGTTCCCGCCGGTTACCCCCCAGGCATTCAGCAAAAGATCATCTCCGGCGGCCTTGATGAGAAGGGCCGCCGCGGCTCGCGCACGCGGCTGCTGCGCTTTGAGCCCGGCGTCTTCACAACAGAGCCTTTCGTGCATGAATATTGGGAGGAGGTATTCCTCGTCAGCGGCGATCTCACCGTCGGCAACGACCGGGAAGGCAAAGGCGGAGAGGCCTTTCCGCCCTTCACCTACGCCTGCCGCCCTCCCGGCGCGTTTCATGGGCCGTTTCGTTCGGATAAGGGCTGCATCCTGCTTGAGATGCATTACTTCGATCCGGTGTGAGCCGCGCTTTCATCCGTAAACGCGAATGGAGAACTCCGTGACCATCGAATTCGGCGTGTTCGACCATCTGGACAATGATCATCTGCCGATGAGCGTCTATTACGAACAGCGGCTGAAACTCATCGAGCTCTACGACCGCTTTGGCTTTGAGGCCTATCATCTCGCCGAGCACCACGCGACGAGTCTCGGGATGGCGCCCTCGCCGAATGTGTTCCTTGCCGCGGTGGCGCAGCGCGCCAAGCGGCTGCGTTTCGGGCCGATGGTCTATGCGCTGCCGCTGTACCATCCGCTGCGCCTCGCCGAAGAGATATGCATGCTCGACCAGCTCAGCGGCGGGCGCATGGAGATCGGTTTTGGCCGCGGCTCCTCGCCGACAGAGATTTCCTATTTTGGCGTCGATGCCGCGAAGACCGAAGAGGTGTTCCAGGATTATCTGCCGCGCGTTCTCGCCGCCATCGAAACCGGCGTGATGCATTGCCCTGAAAATTCCGAGCCCTTCCGCGCTGTGACGCTGAAAGTGTCTTCCGTGCAAAAGCCGACGCCGCGCGTCTGGTACGGCGTGCATTTGCCCGCCAGCGCGGCGCGCGCGGCCCGGCGCGGCTGGCACACGGTCTATCTCGATCTCGACACGCAGGCGCGCGAATGCAACGAGGTTTTCCGGCTCGTTTGGCGCGAGACCCACGGCGCCCGCCCGCTGCCGCTGATGGGTCTGGGCCGTTTCATCGTCGTCGCGGAAACCGACGCCAAAGCGCAGGCTGTCGCGGCGCGCGCCTATCCGCATTGGCACGCCGGCTTCAACCATCTGTTCAACGTGATGGGGAAGACACCGAGCCATCCGCGCCCCTCGACATTCGCGGAAATCAGCGCGCAGGGAAAAGCTGTTGCGGGAAGCCCGGCGACGGTCGCCGCGTTTCTGCGCGGGCAGCTGACGCGCTCGCAATGCAATTATTGCGTGGGACAATTCGCCTTTGGCGATCAGTCGCTGGCGGAGCTTGAAGAGTCTGTGGCGCTTTTCGCGGAGCGCGTCATGCCGGCGCTGCGGGATTTAGACACGCTCGCTGAGGCTGCGGAGTAAGCCTCCTCAGCCGCCCTGGCCATAAACGGCCTTGACTGCGGCCTTTATCTCCGGGCTCATGGCCCCGACCTCGCTGACAAGCGATTGCAGAGCCCCGCCGCCGAGCGGAATGCGCTCAAGGCCCAGCGCCGCGGCCTCAGCCGCGAATTCCGTGTCTTCCATCATGGCGTCGAAAGCGCGGCGCAGCGCGCCGACGCGCTCCGGCGGCAGGCCCGGCGGCGCCAGAATCATCTTGCCGATTTCGCTGGCGTTCATCACCGCCCGCAAAACCTGGCGCTGCTCCTCGTTTTGCGCGAGCTCCCCGGCCGCCGGCACGTTTTGCAGCAGCGGATGCCGCGCCAGGCCAAACTGGACAAGAATGCGGATTTTTCCCTGCGTGATCCATTCGGAATGCAGCGCGCGCAGCGTGTCGAAGCTCGTCGAATGGCCGTCGATTTCGCCCCGCTCCATCGCGAGCATCGCCTCCGGCGAGCCGGTGTATCCCATGACAAGTTTGATTTTCGCGCCGAGCAATTGGTTGAGCACATTGGGATAGACCGACGTGGTGGAGCCGGCGCCGGTCGCGCCCGCTGTGACAGGCGTTGTGAACAGGTCCGCAAGGGTCCGTGCCGGCGATGTGTGCCAGAAAAACGCCGCGTTGGTCGAGGGCGCGACGCGGCCGATCCAGTTGAATTTCGCCGCTTCAAATTTAACGCCGGGCGCGCCGAGTTTTTCATCCAGCGGCATGGTGGCGGAGACGAGCCCGAGCGCCGTCCCGTCGCGCGGCGCGAGATTGTAGAGATAATTGCTCGCCGCGATGCTGCCGGCCCCGGGCATATTCCGCGCGTTCACGCCGGGGGCGCCGGGAATGTGCCGGCCGATGTGGCGCGACACCAGCCGCGCGTAAATATCGTTCGAGCCTCCCGGCGGATAGCCGATGATCATCTCGATGGTTTTGCCGCGGTAAAACCCGTCGGGTGTTTGCGCCGCCGCGGCGGCGGGCGCGCACAGCAGAATAAAAAGCATGGCGGCGCGACGCATTCCCATGTTCATTTTTTTCGCCCGCGGCCGCCGGAACCCGATCCCGCTTGTATCGGACCCGAAAGCGGCAGCCCCGTCAAAGCGTCCAGTTGTTTCCAATCATGGCGCAGGGGCAAATTTTGGTCTCACGCCCCGCGTTCGGCCAGCAGCCGCAGAATCGCTCCGCGCAGCTCCGGCACGCCCTCGCCCGTCTCCGAGGAGGTGAACAGCACCTGCGGGAAGGCGGCGGGATGTTTCAGCAGCGCGGCGGCGGTGTCGGCGATCCCCGCGGCCTGATCCGCCTTTTTCACAGCGTCGAATTTCGTCAAAACAACCTGATACGAGACCGCTGACTTATCGAACTGCCTCATCGTCTCGTGATCGGCGTCTTTCAGTCCGTGGCGCCCGTCGATGAGCAGAAACACGCGCATCAGCGGCGCGCGTCCGCGCAGATAGGCATGCGCCAGTTCCGTCCATTCGCCGACCTTGGCGCGGCCGACGGCGGCGTAGCCATAGCCGGGCATGTCGACGAGGCGCATGCGCTCATCGCCCAGCACGAAAAAGTTGAGCTGCTGGGTGCGGCCCGGCGTCTGCGAGGTGCGCGCCAGGGTTTTGCGTCCGGTCAGCGCGTTGATCAGCGAGGATTTGCCGACATTGGAGCGTCCCGCGAAGGCGATCTCCGGCGGCCCCGGCGGCGGCAGCCCGTCGATTTTCGCGGCGGCCCAGATGAACTCGCAGGGCCCGGCGAAAAGCTTGCGGCCCTCTTCGACGAAATCGCGCGCCGCGGCTGGCGCGCTCATGGCGTGGCGCCCCGCGCGCTCATTTCGGCGCCCGGTTGAAAAGCTTTTTGAGGTTGTCCAAAAGCTCGATTTTCACGCCGGCCTTTTTCATGATCAGGCCCTGCTGCGTCACGGACAGCGTGTTGTTCCACGTCCAGTAGATGACGAGGCCGGCGGGAAACGCGCCGAGCATGAAAGTGAATATCACCGGCATCCATGCGAACATTTGTTTTTGCACGGGGTCGGTGGGCTCCGGGTTCATCTTCATCTGCACGAACATGGAAACGCCCATGATAAGCGGCCAGATGCCGAGATGCATATATTCGCCGATCACAGGAAGATGCGTGGGATCAAAGGGGATAAGGCCGAACAGGTTGAAAATATTCGTCGGGTCGGGCGCGGAGAGATCGCGTATCCAGCCAAAGAAAGGAGCCTGGCGCATTTCGATGGTGATGAAGATGACCTTGTAGAGCGCAAAGAACACCGGAATTTGCAGCACCACCGGCAGACAGCCGGCGACCGGGTTCACGCCCTCTTTCTTATAGAGCTCCATGAACTCCTGCTGCTGCTTCTGTTTGTCGTCCGGATAGCGCTTCTTGATCTCCTCCATCTGCGGCTGCACCGCCTTCATCTTCGCCATCGACAGATAACTGCGGTTGGCGAGCGGGAAGAACAAGCCTTTGACCAGCACGGTGACGGCGAGAATGGCGACCCCGAAATTGCCGACGATGCCGTAAATCCAGTCGATCAGCCAGAACAGCGGCTTGGTGATGAAATAAAACCAGCCCCAGTCAATCATCAGATCGAAGTTCTTGATGCCGGGGGAGACCTGATAGGCATCAATGACGCGCGTCTCCTTGGCGCCGGCGAACACCATCGACACCGCCGATGCGCTGGCGCCCGGCGCGACGCTGACGGCATCGCCGAGCACATCGCTCTGATAGGTTTTCACGCCGGCGCCGGTGGCGGTGAACCTGCCTTTGAAATTCTTCGTCTGTTCGGGGATGACAGCCGCCGCCCAATATTTATCGGTCATGCCGAGCCAGCCGCCTGTGCCTTCGTAGAGGCGGGTCGACTTCGTTTCTTTTTCAATGGCGTCGTAGGTGTATTCCTGCACGCGGGAATCCCCGACGATGCCGACGAAGCCCTCATGCAGCACCGCATAGCCCGCCAGCGCCGGCTTGCCGCGCCGCGACACCAGCGCATAGGGAAACAAATCGACCGCCGCCGCGCCCTTGTTCTCGACGCTGTCCTTCACCGTGAACATGTAGCGGTCGTCGAGCGTGATCTCCCGGCGGAAAGTCAGCCCCGCGCCATTGTCCCAGGTCAATGTCACGGGCTTGCCGGCGTTCAGCACGCTGGCGTCCGCGCTCCACAGCGTATCGGCTTTCGGCGTCGCCGCCGCGCCGCCGGGAGCGCCCACGAAGCCCGTCTCCGCGTAATAGGGATGCGGCGAGCCGGCGGGAGACAGCAGCACGATATTGGGGCTGGCGGGATCGACCGTGTCGCGGTAGCCCTTCAGCAGCACGTCGTCGATGCGCCCGCCTTTAAGCGAAATCGAGCCTTTCAGGCTGGGCGAGTCGATGAGCAGGCGCGGGCTGGCGGCCAGCGCCGCCTCGCGTGTCAGTTCCACCTCCGGAACGGCGGGCGCGCCGCCTGGGGCGGGGGCAGCGCCTGTGGGCTGGCCGGCGGCGGGCACAGGGGTCGCCGCGGCGCCGGGGGCCGCCGGGGCCTGGGTGTTGCCAACCTGGGCGGTCGTCTCGCGGGCGCGGTCGAGCTTCGGCGCCGCGTAGAAATACTGCCATCCCATGATGACCAGCAGAGACAGGCCCATGGCCAGAAACAGGTTCTTTTGGTCGTCGCGCATGGGCGGGAAATGCCTGATCTGGAGTTTTGAACGGCGTTTTCGCCGGGGTTCGCTTTACGCCCCGCCGCGTGGCGGACGGGACATGGATATTTTGGCGATGGCGGAAGCAAGATCGGCGCGCAGCTTGAGGAAATTCACGGCCAGGAGCTCGCGCCGCGCCACGATCACATAGTCATTGGCGGGGCTGAGGGAAAGCCCGCCGGGCTGTCGCAGGGCCTCGCGCAGGCGGCGGCGGATGCGGTTGCGCTCGACGGAATTGCCGGTCTTTTTGGTGACAGTGAGACCGACACGCGCTTCCCCGGGTCCGGGCGCCGGCGCGCGGGCCGCGCTTTGCAGGGTGAAGCCGCCGGTATGGACGCGCCGGCCTTTGGCTGCGGCCAAGAAGTCAGCGCGCTTTTTCAGCCGGGCGGGGGTTGCCGGGGGCAATCCGCCCGGCGCGGCAGCGGTCAGGGGGAAGGCGAATGTGTCACGAGCGGTCACGGGGCCGCTCCTGGCGCGCGGGAAGGGCCGTTCAGGCCGAGAGGCGCTTGCGGCCGCGGGCGCGGCGGGCCGCCACCACGCGGCGTCCGCCGACGGTGGCCATGCGGGCGCGAAAACCATGACGGCGCTTGCGCACGATTTTGCTGGGTTGAAAAGTGCGCTTCACGGTCAGGCTCCGGTCGATGGCAATCCCGCTGGCCCTGGCTGGCAGGGCGGTCGGCGGAATGCCGTGTATGATGATAGCGTTTGCCGGCTGACCCGCTTGCAGGCCTTGCCGCGACGCCCGCCCGAAGGTGACCTGCCACGCCAACGCCCGACGCCGGCGGGGCCGAATTCGTGCGGCCTTATAATGGCGCGCCCCCCGGCAAGTCAATTGCAAAACCGGGCGACATTGCAAACCCGGGCGCCATTGCAAAACCGGGCGCCTGGCCGAACGACCGGCGCTTTGCTGACGTCTTTCCGGCAAAGGCGGCCGCTCAGGGCTGCGCAAAGAGCCAAAAGCGCGCTATGAGGGGCCATGGCTGATAGCGTGGACACTCAAGCGGGGAAACCGGCAGACCCGGCAAAGCCGCGATCCCCTTGGCTCCGTTTTGCCCCGCTGGTGCTGATTGTGCTGGCGGCGGCGGCATTGCTGGCGAGCGGCGCGCACCGCCATCTAACCCTTGAAAACCTGCTGGCGAGCCGGCAGTCGCTGTTGCGGCTGGTCGAGGCGCACCGCTTCCCCGCGATTGGCGCCTACATGCTGATTTATATCGCCGCGGTCGCCTTATCGCTCCCAGGCGCCCTCTTGCTGACAATTTCAGGCGGCTTCTTGTTTGGCGGTTGGATCGGCGGAGCCGCCGCGGTTTTGGCGGCAACGGCAGGGGCGGTTTTGATTTTTCTGGCGGCGCGAAGCTCGATCGGCGATGCGCTGGCCCGCCGCGCCGGCCCATGGCTTGCCAAATTCCGCGAAGGGTTCGAGGCGGATGCGGCGTCCTATCTGCTATTTCTGCGGCTGGCGCCGGTGTTCCCCTTCTGGCTGGTCAATCTTGCTCCGGCGCTGCTGGGGGTGCCGCTGAAGACTTTCGCTTGGACGACGCTGATTGGCATTTTGCCGGGCACTTTTGCCTATGCTTTCGCCGGCGCGGGGCTTGATTCCATCGTCGCGGCGCAGCAGCATTCTTATGCCGCCTGCGCCGCGTCGGGCGCCGCCGCATGCTCCGCCGATATTGGTTTCAGCCAATTGGTGACGCGCGAATTGGTTTACGCCTTCGCGGCGCTGGGCATAGCCGCGCTGATCCCCGCAGGCCTGCGCCGCTGGCGGGCGCGCCGCGGCGAGGCGGACGCCCCATGAG
>JANYFM010000016.1 GCA_025362655.1 Hyphomicrobiales bacterium
TCCCAGTCGGCGCTCGATTAAATCGTTTGTTCCTGCTGTGCGCGCTGACGGGCCTGGCCGCGCTTTGCCTCGGCGGTGGAACCCACAGCGGATTTGCGGGCGATGCTCTTTTGCAGTTCGTAGCAATACCCTTGGCGCTCCTTGCGCTTTATCGATGCTTCGCGAGAACCGAGGGCCGGTTGCCCGGCTTCGAATTGTTCCTGTGTGTTTTGATCGTTTTAATCCCCGTGCTGCAATCGATTCCCGTGCCGCCGTGGATGTGGGCGCATTTTCCGGCCCGCGACCTATTGGCTGAAAGCCTGAGGCTGGCCGGCGGAGGATCGCAATGGCTGCCGCTGAGCGTAACCCCGGAAAAGACCTCTCTGGCTGCGCTCTCGCTGATTCCGCCGCTGGCTTTGTTCCTTGGCGTTCGCCAACTCGATGCGGCTGAACGGCGGCACTTGGTTGTGTCGCTTCTCGTTATTGCCGGCATCAGCGTTTTTCTGGGCATGGCCCAGCTCGCCACGGGCGAGCAGAGCAAGCTGCGTTTTTTCGAAGTGACGAACGTCACGGAAGCCGTCGGATTTTTCGCCAACCGCAACCATTTTTCGGCATTTCTCTACATGTCTCTGACCTTGGCTTCGGCTTTCGCTGTGGATGCCGGCCTCAAGCTGCTTAACGCGGGCCGGCGCAACCGCCTTGACGCGCCTCAAATCATCGCGCTGACCGCCAGCGCCACGCTGATGTTTCTGCTCGGCTCGGCGCAGATTATGGCCCGCTCCCGGGCCGGAATTCTATTGACGGTCCTGGCGCTTGGCGGGATCGCGCTTCTTACCATTATTGATCGCCGCAATACCGCGCGCAAAGCGAGCCTCGGCTTTATCGCCGTCGCGGTGACCGCGGTGCTGCTGTTTACGGCGCAATTTGGCGTTTACCGCTTTGCCGAACGCCTGACCGCGGTCGATTTGCAAAACGACACGCGCCTCGTTCTGTCCCGCGCGACGATCGAGGCGGCCCGCGCTTATTTCCCGTTCGGTTCGGGCATCGGATCCTTTCAGAACGTCTATGCTCTGGTGGAAACACCCGGGAACCTCGTTCTCAACGGGTTTGCCAACCATGCCCATAACGATTTCGCTGAATTCTGGCTGGAGGCGGGCGCCGCCGGCGCCGTCGTTCTGACAATGCTTCTAATGTGGTTTGCGCGGCGCGCCTTCCAAGTTTGGTTTCGTCCGGACCGGCGCATTCAGCCGGTCGATGCCCTGTTGGCGCGCGCGGCCTCAATCGCGATCCTGCTCGTGAGCCTGCATTCTTTTGTCGATTACCCCCTGCACACATCGGCCCTGATGGGCTTGACCGCCATTTGCTGCGCGCTGGTGACCGCCACCTATCCCGAGCAGGCCGTGTTTTTGCCTACGTCCATTGAATCGTCGGCAAGGGGGTCGCTGGTGCGCGATGCTGAAAACTGGCCGCCTCCGGGAATGCGGCGTCAAGCCCTGCTGCCCTCCGCCGGAATCATGCAATTCGGTCCTTCGCCTTCCCGCGCGGCTCCCAATGATTTTGAAGGCATCAATTGGCCCGATGGCTGGAATAAAAAATGAGGTCCGAACGTTTCGCCCATGGTTTCGCTCATGGCCGGTTTTCCGATTCCCGAACAACGAATGGCAGAGCGTCCGCGCCTTGCTCCCGCTCCGGATGGTGATTCATATGTCCTTGAGTGATCGCGGCGGGTTATTTTTTATGAGCGTTTGGCAATGGCCAAGCTTGGCTGTATCGAAACGATAGTGTCACGGGTTGCGCGGGAATATTATCCCGGCGCCCTTCCAGGTAGCCAGCATGTGCGGCATCAACGGCATCTTCGCGTATGGCGGCATCGCACCGGTGGATACGGCTGTGCTGCGCCGCACCCGCGATTTCATGGCCGCGAGAGGGCCGGATGGGTTTGGCGAATGGCTCGGCGCCGATGGCGCCGTTGGCTTTGGCCACCGCCGCCTGTCGATCATCGATCTAAGTGACACCGGAGCCCAGCCCATGGCGAGCCGGGACGGCAAAATCGTCGTCACGTTCAACGGCGAGATTTACAATTACCAGGCGTTGCGCGCCGAACTGGAAGGCAAGGGCTGCGCTTTCCACAGCCGGTCCGATACCGAGGTGCTGATTCACGGCTACCGGATTTACGGGACCGCGATGGTTCAGCGGCTCCGGGGCATGTTCGCCTTCGGCCTGTGGGACGCTGACCGCCGCTCGCTCTTCCTCGCCCGCGACCCCTACGGGATCAAACCGCTCTATTACTCGGACGACGGGCGAAAAATACAATTCGCCTCCAGCGTCAAGGCGCTGATCGCCGGCGGGGATGTCCCGCGCGATCCAGAACCCGCGGGGATTATCGGGTTCCAAATTTTTGGCAGCGTGCCAGAGCCTTGGACGACATGGCGGGCGGTGAAATCGCTGCCGTCCGGCTCGTTCGTTACGATTGACGCATCCGGGATGAAAGACCCGGAAACCTATTTTTCGCTCGCCGAAACCTATTGCCGCGCGGAAAGAAGTCCCGTGCCCGAGGGCGATGTTGGGGAGTATTTCCGCGCCAGCCTGCTGGACAGCGTCCGCCATCATCTTGTGGCGGACGTTCCGGTCGGCGCGTTTCTGTCCTCAGGCGTCGATTCGGGCGCGCTGGTCGGCTTGATGCGCGACGCCGGCCAGAATGAAATCAGCACGATCACCTTGGCTTTCGAGGCTTTTCGCGGCACATCCGCTGACGAATCGCCGCTCGCCCAGGAAATAGCCGCCCAATATGGCGCCTCCCATACGACGCGCTGGGTTGGCGAGCAGGAGTTTCATGACGATCTGCCGAAAATCATGGCGGCCATGGATCAGCCGAGCATCGATGGCGTTAACACATGGTTCGTCAGCAAGGCGACCCGTGAAATCGGTCTCAAAGTTGCGATTTCGGGCGTCGGCGGCGATGAGCTGCTGGGCGGCTACTCGACGTTCTCAAGAATTCCCCGCCTAATCAGGCGATTGCGCTTCATGCCGAGCCTTGCGGCGACCGATGATCTCTTTGGCCGGATCGCCGGGCTCGGGCATCGCGTTGGCCTGCCTCTCCACCCAAAAACCGCGGGATTGCTGGCCTATGGCCGCAGTTTTCCAGGCGCTTGGCTTTTGCAGCGCTGCATTCATTTGCCATCGGAAATGGGTGCCGTCGTCGCCGACGAGGACTTTCTGCGCGAAGGCTTGGAACGGCTTCAGCCGCTGGAACTTGTCGAGCGCACGCTGAACCCCGAACCGGTTCAAGATTTCAGCCGTGTCGCCGCCCTTGAGTCCGGCCTGTACCTGCGCAATCAGCTGCTGCGCGACACCGACTGGGCGGGGATGGCCCATTCCATCGAAATTCGCACGCCGCTTGTCGATAGCCGCCTGCTGGCGGAGGTCGCGCCGCTGTTTGCCCGCAGCCAGCGCCCGGATGGCAAGGCGCTGCTTGGCAACGCGCCGCGCCTGCCGTTGCCCGGCACGATCATTAATCGCGTCAAAACGGGCTTCGGAATACCCATCAAGGCTTGGTGCGCGGATCAGCCGGATTGGCGCGAGGAGGGCGGATCAAAGGCCGTCGATGACCGTCTCTGGAGCCGCACTTGGATGAAAAAGGTCGCTAAGTTAAGCGGGACCGCAAACCCGCCGGAAGCCGAAAAGGCGGTGTGAGCGCCTTATGCTAAGCCCGGCGCAGAAACGCTTCCACCGCATCGGCGATCCGCTCCGCCGCCCTGCCGTCCCAGAGATGCGGAATGCGCCCGGCTTTGCCGCCGCGGGTCAGAATTTCATCAACGCCCGCCAGCAGCGCCGCCGGGTCTGTCCCGATCAGCGTGTTGGTGCCCTCATCAATGGTGGCGGGACGCTCGGTGTTTTCGCGGACAGTCAAACAGGGCACGCCCAGCGCTGTCGTCTCCTCCTGAATGCCGCCGCTGTCGGTCACAACCAGCCGCGCCGCGCGCATCAGCCCGAGCGCGCGCAAATAACTCAGAGGCGGCGCGGTGACGATGTCAGCGCCGTCAAGCAATGCATCAAGGCCGGCGGCGGCGATCATGCCGCGCGTGCGCGGATGCGCGGGAAAAACCAGCGGCAGACGCTTTGAAATTTCCGCCAGCGCGCCCAGCAGCGCCCCCAGTTTAACGGGATCATCGACATTGGAGGGGCGGTGCAGCGTCACGAAGCCAAACCCTTTCGCATCGGCCGCTTTCACAAAGCCTTCGGCCGCGCCGATTTCGCCGAACGTCCGCGCCGGCGCGATGGCCCGTGCGAGGCAGGCGTGCAGCGTGTCGATCATCACATTTCCAACGAACGTGATGCGGGCGGGATCGATGTTCTCTTTCGTGAGATTGTCGATCGCCGACCGCTCCGTCACAAACAGCAGATCGGAGAGACAATCGGTGGCGAGGCGGTTGACCTCCTCCGGCATGGTCCGGTCCCGACTGCGCAGGCCCGCCTCCACATGCGCCACGGGGATCAGCAGTTTGGACGCGACCAGCGTCGCCGCGAGCGTCGAATTCACATCGCCGACGACGATCAGCAGATCCGGGCGGCTGGCAAGGAAAACCGGCTCCAGCGCCAGCATGATTCGCGCGGTCTGCTGCGTGTTGGTGCCTGACCCGACTTCCAGATTGATATCGGGCGCGGGGATGCCAAGCTCTTCGAAAAACACGGCATTCATCACGAAATCATAATGTTGACCCGTGTGAATGAGGCGTGGCACAAGGCCGGGCCTTGCCGCCAGCGCCCGCATGACCGGCGCGATTTTCACGAAATTGGGGCGCGCGCCGACAATGCAATCGACTTTGAAACGCGGGGGGGTCGTCATGCTTGAATCCCTGAATGCGGACGGGCGCGCGATGGTTTTGTCACAGCGGGTGCGATGCCCGAATTTTCCGCGCAAGGCAAAACATTAAATCATGCGGATTCTCTTCCTCTCTCACTATTACACGCCCGAAGTGAACGCCCCCGCTTCGAGAACCTCGGAACATTGCCGGACCTGGGTGAAAATGGGCCACGATGTGACTATCGTCACCTGCGCGCCCAATCATCCCGGCGGCAGGCTTTATCCCGGTTTTAAGAACCGCCTGTTCCAGCGCGAAACCATCGATGGCGTGAAGGTCGTCCGCCTGTGGACGCTGCTCGCCGCCAACGAGGGGTTCGCCCTGCGAACACTGAATTATATCTCCTATTTCATTGCGGTCTGCCTTGCCCTGCCGTTTCTTCCCAAGACCGACGTGATAATTTCCACGTCGCCGCAGTTTTTCTGCGGTCTCTCGGGCTGGGTTGTGCGGCTGTTCAAACGCGCGCCATGGGTGCTCGAAATCCGTGATCTCTGGCCCGAAAGCATCGTCACTGTCGGCGCCATGCGCAAGGGCCTGACGATCCGCGCTCTCGAATGGCTGGAGCGGCTGGCCTACCGGCAGGCCGACGCCATCGTGTCGGTTACGCAATCCTTCGTGTCGCATATCGCGCCGCTCTGCGGCGATCCCGCCAAAATCGCGATCATCCGCAACGGCGCGGATTTGCGCCTGTTCAGCCAATCGGACGCCGGCCCCCGGGTCAAAGCGGAACTTGGGCTGGAGGGACGCTTCGTCGCCGCCTACGTGGGCACCCACGGCATGGCCCATGGGCTCAACGTAATCCTTGATGCGGCGGAACTGCTGAAAGATGATCCCCGCATCGCCTTTCTGATGGTGGGCGACGGCGCTGAGCGCGCCCGCTTGGAAGCGGATAGGGATGCCCGCCGCCTCCATAACCTGGCGATCCTTGGCCAGCGGCCCAAAGGCGATATGCCCGGCATTTGGGCGGCGACCGATGTCAGTCTGATTTTGCTCAAACGCAGCGATATGTTCAAGAAAGTGCTGCCCTCGAAAATGACCGAGGCCATGGCGATGCGGGTCCCCATTGTGCTCGGCGTCGAGGGCGAGGCGTGCGATCTTCTTAAAGAGGCCGAAGCCGGCATAGCCATCACCCCGGAAGCCGCCGGCGAACTCGCGCAAGCCGTGACGCGCCTCGCCGATGACCCGGCGCTCGCCGCGCGCTTTGGCGACAATGGCCGCGCCCACGTGCTGGAGCATTTTGACCGCGCCAAGCTCGCCGGGCGCTACATCGAAGTGCTTGGCGCGGCGGTGGCCGCCCGCCGCGGGGCGCCCGCTCCATGAGCTTGATCCAGCGCGCAAACCGCGCCATCGCTTTCGGGGGGCACATTCCGCCGCGCAAACTCGCCCGCCGTTTGTGGCTCACGGCGGCGCGGCGGCTGCGTGATCGTTTCGGCTGGCCCCGGCTTTCCGCGACGCCCGCCCCGCCCGTCCGCGACGCTCCGCCCCTGCCGCTGTTTGCTCCGCGCGCTGGGATGACGTCCCGCGCTGAACAGGGCTTGGCCTTCACTTTTTTGAACCTGCGGCACCCCATGGGCGCCTCCATCGACTGGCGCGCGCCGGGCGAGGGATCGGCGCATCAGCTTTGGCGCATGAACCTCCATTACATGGAATATCTGGAGGAGGCCGGAGACGCCGATTTTTGCGATCTTGCGGCCCAGTGGATCACTGCCAATCCCCAGCAAACACCGGGCGCTTGGCGGGACAGTTGGAACAGCTACGCCCTGTCGCTGCGCGTTGTCGTGTGGATGCAGCAACTGGCCCTGCGCGGCGCGTGTCTGCGAGCGCGTGAACGCGCCGCCATGGACGCTTGCCTTGCCGCGCAACTGCGTTTTCTGGAACGCAATCTCGAAACCGACCTTGGCGGCAATCACCTCGTCAAAAACCTCAAGGCGTTGATTTGGGCCGGAGCGTATTTCCAAGGGGCGGAAGCCTCGGACTGGCGCGCCGCCGGGCTGCGTCTGCTGGATGGCGCGCTGCGCGAACAAGTGCTCGCCGATGGCGTCCACTACGAGCGCTCGCCCTCCTATCATTGTCAGGTTTTCGCCGATTTTCTGGAATGCCGCCATGCGCTGGGCGCCGGCGCGCTGGAGGGGCGGCTTGATGCGGCTTTGGCCCAAATGGCGCGGGCGACCGCGGATTTGGCCCATCCCGACGGCCTTGTGGCGCAATTTAACGATGCCGGGCTGCGCATGGCCTATGCGCCCGGCGAATGTCTCGATGTCCACGAGCGCCTGTTTGCCAGCCGACCCAAGCCGCGCGCCGTCTTCGCATTCCCGAATGCGGGCTATTTTGGCATGCGCTCCGCCGAAACCTGCTTCATCGCGGATTGCGGACGCATCGCGCCGGACGATCTTCCCGCCCACGGCCATGGCGATATTCTCAGCTTCGAATGGTCCGTGCGCGGCGAACGTATCATCGTCGATCCCGGGGTTTACGAATATATCGCCGGTGAAAAGCGGGATTTTTCCCGCGCCGCCTCCTCCCATAACACCCTGTGTTTTGAGGGCGCGGACCAGGCCGATTTCTTCGGCGCCTTCCGCTGCGGGCGGCGCCCGGATGTGAGCATCCGGGCGTTGCGGCAAAACGGGCGCTCCCTGATGTTGGAGGGTACCCATGATGGATTTTCCAGCCTCCCCGGGGCGCCGCGCCATGTACGCCGCTTGGAGGCGGAGCCGCTGCGCCTCGTGATCCATGACATTATTGAAGGAGCGCCGGACCGCCCGGCAAACGTCAATTTTCGCTTCCATCCCGATGTTCGGCTTGAAAAACTTGAAAACGGCATCGGAATCGTGGCAAGGAACGCAACGATTTTGATGAAGTCGTCCGCGCCGGTCTCCATCGTGAAATCTGTTTGGTGGCCGGATATGGGTTGCGAGCAGCCAACATTTTGCGCGCGGCTGACTGTGGATCGCGGGGTCTCCTCGATCACGACGACATTCGATGTGTTGCCGGAAAAACCGGCGGCGCCCAGCGAGGCCTCTTGAAACAAATTGAGCAAAACTACCGCAGCGGCGATCTCCGGGTCGCCGAAGTCCCGGGGCCGCGCCTGTCGGAGGGCGGCGTGCTCGTGGGCACGCGCGTTTCGCTGATCAGCGCGGGCACCGAAAAGCAGCTCATGCAGCTCGCCAAATCCTCGCTGGTCGGCAAAGCCATGGCGCGCCCCGATCTGGTGCGGCGCGTCTGGTCCAACGTGAAGCGCGACGGCGTCAAGCCGACCTTCGACAAAGTGTTCGCCAAGCTCGATACGCCGATACCGCTGGGCTACAGCCTCGTGGGCGATGTCATGGAGGTCGGCCGCCGCGTGTCAGGCATATCCGTGCGCGACCGCGTCGCCTGCGCCGGCGCGGGCTTTGCCAATCATGCTGAATTCAACGCGGTTCCCAAACATCTGACCGTTCCGGTGCCCGCCGGCGTTGATGATGAGGACGCGAGCTTCGTCACGCTCGGCGCTATCGCACTCCAGGGCGTGCGCGTCGCCGCGCCGACGCTGGGCGAGCGTGTTGTCGTCATGGGCCTTGGGCTGATCGGCTTGCTGACGGTGCAAATTCTGCGCGCCAACGGCTGCAAAGTGTTGGGCTTTGATCCCAACGCGGAGCGCGTGCGCCTTGCGCTGGAGCTGGGCGCCGATGCCGCTGTGAGCGCCTCTCTGGCGCAGGTGACCGCGAGTTTCACCCATGGCCACGGGGCCGACGCGGTGATCGTCACGGCTTCGTCGAAATCCAGCGAGCCGCTCAACACAGCCGCCGAAATCAGCCGCATGAAGGGCCGCATTGTCGTCGTCGGCCTCGTCGGCATGACCATCGACCGCGAGCCTTTCTACAAGCGCGAGCTGGAGCTGAAACTGTCGCTGTCCTACGGGCCGGGCCGCCACGATCCCGCTTATGAAACGGCGGGCCATGATTATCCCTTGCCCTATGTGCGTTGGACCGAGCAGCGCAACATGGAGGCGTTTCTAAGCCTGATCGCCGATGGCCGTGTGACGCCCAAAGCGCTGGTGACCCACCGCTTCCCCATCGGCGAGGCTGAAAAAGCCTATGCGCTGATGGAAAGCGGCGAGCCGCATCTGGCGATCCTCTTGACCTATCCCGCCAGCGAAGGCCGCGTCGTCGAGCGCGCCGTCCAAAAGGCTCCGATGAAAGCGAAAGAGGGGCTCGGCGTCGCCTTCATCGGCATGGGCAATTACGCCAAAGGGGTGCTGCTGCCCGCCGTGCGCGCCGCTAAAGGTGTCGCGCTGACCAGCGTTGTCACGTCAACCGGCATCAGCGCCGGCCATTCCGCCGATAAATTCGGCTTTGCGACAGCCACGACCGATCCCGCGGCCGCGCTGGACGACGCCGCGACCGACGCGGTTTTTGTCGCGACGCGCCATGATACGCACGCCTCCCTCAGCGCCGCCGCCCTGCGCGCCGGCAAGCATGTTTTCTGCGAAAAGCCGCTCGCCATCGACGCCGCTGGCCTCGCCGATGCGCTGGCCGCCGCTGAAGCGGGGCCGGGCATTCTCACCGTCGGGTTCAACCGTCGTTTCGCGCCCATTGTGATCGCCGCGAAAGCCGCGCTGGAGCCGCGCTCCGGGCCACTCGTTATGCTCTACCGCGTCAATGCCGGCGCGATTCCTGGCGACAGCTGGATACAGCGCGATGAGGGCGGCGGACGCATTCTCGGCGAGGTCTGCCACTTCGTGGACACGCTGACATTCCTGGCGGGCAGCCTGCCCGTGGAGGCCCAGGCGGTTGCCGCCAAAGGCCATGCGGACGCGGTCTCCGTGCTGCTGCGTTTCGCCGACGGCTCAACGGGGACAATCGTTTATTCATCGCTCGGCGATCCCGGCGTGGCCAAGGAATATCTGGAGATATTCGCCGACGGCTGCGTCGTCCAGCTCGATGATTTCGTCCGTCTCAGCGTCAGCAAAGGCGGCAAACTCAGGGAGACCAAAGGCAAGCAGGACAAGGGGCAGGGCGCTCTCGTCGCCGCGTTCCTCGAAGCCGCGCGCGCCGCTGGCCCGGCGCCGATACCTTTGGCGGAAATCGAAGCCGTGTCGCGCGCGACACTGGGCATCGAGGAAGTCCTGCAAACCGGCCTCGCCGCCGCTGTTGAAGAAACACGCTAGATGATGGACGCGGCGCAAAATGAAACATCCGCCGGTCCTGTTGAAGGGAAACTCTCCATTACCGCGATCATCCTCGCCGGAAACGAAGCGCTGCACATCGAGCGGTGCCTGACGCGCATTGCCCCCCTCGTGGAAAGAATGGTCGTCATCGACAGCTTTTCGAGCGACGGAACGATGGAAATAGCCAAGCGGTGCGGGGCCGAGGTATTGCAGCACAAGTGGAAAAACTATTCTGATCAGTTCCAGTGGGGCATCGACAATGCCGCGCCCAAAACCGACTGGGTGATGCGCCTTGACTCGGATGAATACATCGAGCCGGGCGCGCAGTCGGCTATGCGCGCGCTGTTGCCGGGCCTCTCCGGTGATGTCACGGGACTGACGCTGAAACTCAAGGTGATTTTCCGCGGGCAATGGATCCGCCATGGACGCTACTATTCGACGGTGCTGCTGCGCTTTTGGCGCTCGGGCGTCGGCCAAATCGAGCAGCGCTGGATGGACGAGCACATCGTCCTCAGCCGCGGCCGCACGCAGCAGATCCTTGGCGGCGACCTCGTCGATCACAATCTCAACGACATCGGCTGGTGGACCGACAAGCACAACCGTTACGCCACGCGTCACATGGTTGATTTCATCAACCGGGAACACGCTCTTTTTGGCGAGGACGAGCGCATCCAGGAGACCGAGGCCGCGGCCCGCCGCAAACGCTTTCTGAAGAATTCGGTATACGGCCGCGCGCCGATCTACCTGCGCGCGCTGCTGTTCTACATCTCCCGCTACTTTGTCCGCCTCGGCTTCCTCGACGGCAAACAGGGCTTCCTGTTTCATTTTCTTCACGGCTTTTGGATGTATATGCTGATCGACGCGAAAATAGACGAGGCTCGCATGTTCATAAAAGCGAACGGCGTGGAGGCGTTTCGGGAGCATCTGCGCGTCAAGCATGGAATCGAATTGTGAGCGCCGCCGCCGTCAGTGCAGCGCACGGAAAGCGCCCTGTCGTGCTTGTAATGATGGGCGCGTTCTGGCCGCGGAGCGAGTCGAGCGGCCCCAACCTCAGCCTGAAAAGCCTCTGCCAGGCGCTGGCGGACGAATTCGATTTTCGCATTCTCGCGCGCGACCGGCCTTTCGGCGCGGCGCGTCCGCTCGCCGCGGAAAATGTTTGGATCGATCAGGGCTACGCGCGGATCCGCTATTGCGCCGTCGGCTGGCGCGGCGCGCGCGGCCTGCGGCGGATACTGAGCGAGACGCCGATCGACGTATTGTGGCTGCAGGGATTGCAGGATCGTGAATTCTCCATTCCAGCCCTTATTATGCGCCGGCTTGGGCTCATCCCCGCGCAGGCCGCGCTGCTCTCGACCCGAGGCGAATTCGGCCCGGGCGCGCTCGCGCTGAAGGCGCGGCGCAAGGACGCCTGGCTCGCCACTGTCCGCGCGGCTCGAATGCTTTCCGGCATCTGGCTTCACGCGACGGGGCCCCGCGAGCGCGACGACATGATCCGGCGCCTGTCGTTTGCCAGAGGCATTTTCGAGGCGGCAAATATTCGTGCCCTGCCGGAGCTGCCGCCCCATGCGGCGGCGGACGCTGCCGACGGGGCCGTGCTGCGCCTCGCCTTTGTCGGCCGCATCTCGCCGGTCAAAAACCTTGATGTCGCCCTCGGCATTTTGCGCAATGTGAAGGCGCGGGTTGCCTTCGACATTTATGGTCCCATCAGCGAACCCGAATACTGGACGCGGCGCTGTCTGCCGCTGATCCCTCTGCTGCCGCCGAATGTCACCGCGGTCCACCGGGGCGAAATTCCCAACGACGCGGTTCCCGCCGTCCTTGCCGCCGCCGACGCGTTGTTTCTGCCAACGGCGGGCGAAAACTTCGGTCACGCCATCTTCGAAGCGCTGGCCTGCGGTGTTCCGGCGCTGATCAGTGACCAGACACCATGGCGCGGCCTGAGCGCTCAGCTTGCCGGATGGGACCTGCCATTGGCTGATCCCAGCGGGTTCGCCGCGGCGATCGAGTCTTTCGCGGCCATGCCGAACGCGGCGCGCGAAGAATGGCGGCGGGGCGCGCGCCGGATGGCCGAGCGCTGGCACGCTTCAAGCGATGGATCCGCGCAAAGCCGCGCGATGCTGCGGGCGGTTTTGGCCGCGGCGCCGGGAATGGCGGATTGATATGCCGTCAAAACCGCGCCTCGCGATTGTCGTATCGCATCCGATCCAGCACTTCGTACACCTCTACCGGGCCATCGCCGCCGGCGGAGAGGCACAGTTAAAAGTGTTCTTCTGTTCGAAGATCGGGCTTCAAGCCTATCACGACACGGAAATGAACACGGTCATCCGATGGGCCGGCGATATGACAGCGGGCTACGATCACGAGTTTCTGCCCGGAGCCGATAAAGTCACCCGCGTCAGTTTCTCCCGGGTCAACAATTCGGGCGTCGGAGCGCGGCTGTCGGAATACAATCCCGACGCGGTTATGCTTTACGGGTATGCCCAGATCACCCAGCTCAAGGCGCTTTTTTGGTGCCGGCTCCGCCGGGTTCCCGTGCTGATGACAGGCGACGGAGATTTCGTGAAGCAGCGCTCAACACTGAGGGCAATGGTTCGCGCTCGGGTGCTCAAAACATTGCTGGCTCAGGTCTCCGCCTTTCTGACCGTCGGAGATCAGAACGAGGCGATGCTGGCCTCGCTGGGCGTGCCGCGCGCCAGAATGTTCCGGACGCCATTTCCTATAGATGAAGAGAGCTATCTCGATCACCGCGCCCGGCGCGCGCAGGTCCGGGCGGCGGTCCGGACCAAATATGCGATCGCCGAAGATGCCTTTGTGCTCCTCTACGTTGGCAAAATCAGCGAGCGCAAACGCCCGCGGGATTTGGTGGCGGCTTGGCAGCGCATGAGCCTTGCCGCCGGCGCGCCTTTAGGGATCACGCTCCTCTATTGCGGCGATGGCCCGGATCGCCCCGCTTTGGAGAAGGCGATAAAAGATGCTGGCGCTCCGGCGGTCATCGCCGGGTTCGTCAACGTCGATGAATTGCCGGCATTCTATTGCGCCGCCGACGTTCTCGTTCACCCCTCTGAACACGATCCCCATCCGCTGGTATGCTCGGAGGCCGCCTGCATCGGGCTGCCGATGGTGCTGAGCGACAGGGTTGGCGCGGTGGGCCCCACCGATATCGCGAGGGAAGGGGCTAACGCGCTGGTCTATCCCTTTGGCGATGTCGAAGCGCTCGCGGCGGCGGTGCGGAAGCTGGCGGGGGACGCGGCGCTTTATCAAAAAATGGCGGCGTCCTCGCTGACAATATATGGCGCGTGCGGTCTTGCGGCGAGCGTCGCCGGGCTGCTGAAGGCAACGCGCTCCGCGCTGCCGGCGGAATAAGGTTTATTAAAACGGGGTTCCCCATGTTTCGCGCGGTCTGGAATATTGTGAAATTCATCGGCGAGCATCCGCTGGCGCGCCGCCACCGGGCGCGGAGCCTCATCGGCATCGCGCGCTGGCAAATCGTTTCGCGCCTTGCGCCGGGGCCTGTCATCGTGCCTTTCACCAGCAAA
>JANYFM010000289.1 GCA_025362655.1 Hyphomicrobiales bacterium
ATTCGGCGGCCCGCTCAACGCGTTCGAGCTGATGAAGAGCATGATCGAGGCGGGCGCCGCCGGCGTCCATTTCGAGGATCAGCTCGCCTCGGAGAAAAAATGCGGCCATCTCGGCGGCAAGGTTCTGGTGCCGACGCAAACCTTCATCCGCACCCTCAACGCGGCGCGGCTGGCGGCGGATGTCTGCGGCGTTGACACCCTTGTTGTGGCCCGAACGGACGCTCATTCGGCGACGCTGATCACGTCCGATATCGACGATATCGATCACGCGTTCATTGACCGCTCCAGCCGCACCGGCGAGGGCTTCTACCGCCTGAAACAGGGCAGCCATCATTCCGTGGAGCACGCCATCGCGCGCGGCCTCGCCTACGCGCCCTATTCGGACCTCGTGTGGTGGGAGACCTCCGAGCCCGACCTTGGCGAAGCGCGCGAATTTGCCGACGAATTTCGCCGACAGCATCCAGGCAAGATGCTCGCATACAATTGCTCGCCCTCGTTTAACTGGCGCGCCAAGCTCGACGCTTCGACCATTGAGGGCTTCCAGGAGAAGATCGCCGATATGGGCTATCGGTTCCAGTTCGTGACATTGGCCGGTTTCCACGCGCTCAACCTCTCGATGTTTGAGCTCGCCAAGGGCTATGCCAAGCGCGGCATGGGCGCCTATTGCGAAATGCAGGAGCGCGAGTTCGCGGCGCAGTCGAAAGGCTTCACCGCCGTGCGTCACCAGCGCGAGGTCGGCACCGGCTATTTCGATGCCGTCGCCATGGCGATCTCAGGCGGAAAATCTTCGACGACAGCCATGTCCGGCTCAACCGAGGACGAGCAGTTCAACACAGCCCACAAGGTCGCTGCGGAATAATCCGCCGCGTCGGACATCTCAGCATCGTCAACCCCTTCGAAACAGGAGCCAATCATGAGCCAGCAATTTTGGGTTATCGGCGGCGAATACAGCTGCCTTGAATTCCGCCAAATCGACGGCGCGCCGCGCACTCTTGGGCCTTTCGAGAGCTATGAAGCGGCGGAAAAAGTGTGGCGCGACCGCGCCGAAGCGAGCCGCAGCAGCGCCTCAACCCGCTATTCCATCGTTACAACGGCGGCGAATCCGCGCCGCCAGCTTCGCGCGGCCTGAAACCGCGGACGTGTGAAAAAGCGCTTCCGTTCCATCAACGGGCGTGGTCTGCTGTCTTCAGGCGGGCCGCGCCCAATTTCTATTCATCGCCGGCCCCGGTGGAAGCGATGAAAATTCCTCAACGTTGTTTCAAAGCGCTCGCCGCGGCGCTCGCAATCTGCCTTGCATTCCCGCTTGCCGCGCGGGCGCAAACCTGGCCGAACCGCCCGGTGCGCATTGTCGTTACCTTCATTGCCGGCGGCGCAAACGACATTATCGCGCGGCTGCTGGCGCAAGCGCTGTCAGAACGGCTCGGCCAGCCATTCATTGTCGAGAATCGTGTCGGCGGCGGCGGCAACATCGGCGCGGAATCCGTCATGCGCTCGGCGCCTGACGGGCACACGCTGCTGCAAACGAATATTGCCCACGCGACGAACGCATCCCTTTACGAAAGCCCAGGCTTCAATTTTATCCGCGATTCGACACCTGTGGCGGGCATCTATGACGTGCCCCTGGTTCTCGTTGTCGATGCCGCCTTCCCGGCGAAATCGATCCCGGAATTCATCGCCTACGCCAAGGCCAATGCCGGCAAAATCAGTTACGGCTCCGGCGGCATCGGCACCCTCGCGCACGTGGCCGGCGAGCTGTTCAAAATGACAGCCGGCGCAAATATGGTTCACGTTCCCTACCGGGGCAGTCCCGCATCGCTCAGCGATCTGTTTGGCGGCCGCATCGAAGCTGTGTTCGATCCTCTGCCGACGTCGCTTGAATATATCCGGGCGGGAAAGCTGCGCGCGCTGGCGGTGACCTCGCAAAACCGCTCTCCCTCTCTCCCGGAAATTCCGGCGATGGGCGAATATCTGCCCGGTTATGCGGCCGGCGCCTGGTCTGGCATATCCGCGCCCAAAGCGATCCCCGCCGATGTGGTCCAGCGGCTGAATCAGGAAATTAACGCGGTGCTGGCGGATCCCGCCATGAAAGGCCGGCTCGAAGGGCTCGGAGCCTCTCCTCTGTCCCTGTCGCCCGCCGGATTCGGAAAACTGATTTCAGACGACACTGAAAAATGGGCGGCAGTCATCAAGTCAGCGGGGATTCGGCTGGAGTAGCGGCCAAGCAAAATCGAGATGCATCATGCTGGACAAACTCGGAATTCCCATCATTCAAGCGCCTATGCTTGGAGCCGCGGCTGAATCGATGGCGATCGCCGTTTCCCGAACCGGCGCGCTCGGTTCCTTGGCTGTCGCAAACCTGAACCCTGACAAACTGCGGCGCAGTGTCGCCGAAATCCGCGCCGCGACGCCGCGCCCGTTCGCGATCAACACCTTTATCCAGCCGCCCGTCGATCCGGCGCCTGAAATCGTCCGGGCCGCGATGGAGCTTCTCGCGCCGTGGCGGGAGCGGTTCGGCCTGCCGCCTCAATCGATTCCCAACCAATGGGCCGAGCCCTTTGAGCCGCAATTCGCCGCTATTCTCGACTGCGGGCCGCCGGCCGCTTCCTTCACCTTCGGTATTCTCACAAGCGAACAGACCGCTGCGCTGCGCTCACGCGGGATTTTCATCGTGGGCACGGCGACAACCGTCGGCGAGGCGAAAGCCTGGGCCGAGGTCGGCTCGGACGCGATATGCGCGCAGGGTTTTGAAGCCGGCGGGCACCGCGGCTCATTTCTCAAAACAGTTCCCGAAAGCTCCATCGGAACGCTGTCGCTGGTTCGCACCATCGTTGCGGCGGTGGACCTGCCGGTGATCGCCGCCGGCGGCATATCCGATGGAGCGGGCGTCGCCGCCGCGCTGATGCTGGGCGCCGCCGCCGCGCAAATCGGCACGGCCTATCTTCTTTCAAATGAATCCATCATCAGCGCGCCCTGGCGCGGCGCCATCGAGGCGGCGCCCGACGACCCTACCCGGCTGACCCGCGCTATTTCCGGGCGCTTTGCACGGGGCATCGAAAACGAATTCATGTCGGCGATGCGCCGGGTCGAGAATGAGGTCGCTGCCTACCCTGTCCAGAACGCTCTAACCCAGGAATTGCGCGCAGCCGCCGCCAAAGCGGGATCGACGGCGCCGCTCTCGCTGTGGGCCGGCCAAGGTGTGAAACTGGCGCGTCCCGGCGGCGCTGCCGACATCACCCTCCGGCTGTGGGCCGAAGCGCTGGATGCAATGCGAAACCGGACGAAGGTTTGGCTTGGCCCCGACGCCCAAAAGGGCGATAGACTGTCCTGAACGGCGGCGCTCGCTTATTTCGGGAGAAAACACCATGCGCGAACTCACCCATTTCATCGGCGGCCGGCACGTCAAAGGCGCCTCCGGCCGCTTCGCCGACGGGTTCCAGCCCATGACCGGCGAAGTCATCACGCGGGTGCCGCTGGCCTCAAAAGTCGAAGTGCGCGCCGCTGTCCAAAACTCCCTCGCCGCCCAGCCCGCCTGGGGCGCCACCAATCCGCAGCGCCGCGCCCGCGTGCTGATGAAATTCGTCGACCTTGTGGCGCGCGACAACGACAAGATCGCGGAAGTCATCGCGCGCGAGCATGGCAAGACAATTCCCGATGCGAGGGGCGATATTCAGCGCGGCATCGAGGTGGTGGAATTCTGCGTCGGAGCGCCGCATCTGATGAAGGGCGAATATACGGTCGGCGCAGGCCCGGGCATCGATATTTATTCGCTGCGCCAGCCGCTCGGCGTTGTCGCCGGCATCACGCCGTTCAATTTTCCGGCGATGATCCCGATGTGGAAATTCGGCCCCGCCATCGCCTGCGGCAACGCCTTCATCCTGAAACCCAGCGAGCGCGATGTGAGCGCGCCCCTGCTGTTCGCGGAGTTGATGATGGAGGCGGGCCTGCCGCCAGGCATTCTCAATGTCATCAACGGCGACAAAGAGGCCGTCGATGCCCTGCTCGATGATCCCGATATCCAGGCGATCGGCTTTGTTGGCTCCACCGCCATCGCGGAATACGTCTATTCGCGCGGCACAGCGGCGGGAAAACGCGTACAGGCTTTCGGCGGCGCGAAAAACCATATGGTCATCATGCCCGACGCCGACATGGATCAGACCGTCGATGCGCTGATCGGCGCGGGCTACGGCTCGGCCGGCGAGCGCTGCATGGCAATCTCCGTGGCGGTGCCCGTCGGCGAAAAAACCGCCGATGAGCTTGTGAAACGCCTGATCCCCCGCGTCGAAGCGCTGAAGATCGGCCCATCAACGGATACGTCGGCGGATTACGGTCCGCTGGTGACCGCGCAGGCGCTGGAGCGCGTCCGCGGCTACGTCGATCTGGGCATCAAAGAAGGCGCGACTCTCGCGGTCGATGGGCGCGGCTTCAAGATGCAGGGCTACGAAAACGGCTATTACCTCGGCGGCTGTTTGTTCGACAACGTCACCAAGGACATGCGCATTTACAAAGAGGAGATATTCGGCCCCGTGCTCGCCGTGGTCCGCGCGAAAAACTATGAGGAGGCGCTGGCGCTCTGCAACGATCACGAATACGGCAACGGCGTCGCGATATTCACGCGCGACGGCGACGCGGCGCGTGATTTCGCCGCCCGCGTCCAGGTCGGCATGATCGGCGTCAATGTTCCGATTCCAGTGCCTATCGCCTATTACACGTTCGGCGGCTGGAAGCGCTCGATGTTCGGCGACCTCAACCAGCACGGTCCCGACTCGATCCGTTTTTACACAAAAACTAAGACAGTGACCTCGCGCTGGCCGAGCGGCACGAAGGAGGGCGCGGAATTCAGCATTCCCACGATGCGGTGAGCCCTGCCGGTGGCGCGTTCAGCGGGCCGCGTGCGATTTCGCACAGGGGGGGCGTGAAAATTCTGCGAAGATGTTGTAAGTTGCACCCGGCCTTGGTTAAGCCGGTGCCCGGGAGATAGCCCATGTTTGCCGCATCACTACGCCACGCGCGAAAAGCCGCGCTGCCCGCGTTCGGCTTGGCCCTGATTTGCTCGCCCGCCGCCGCGGGTCCGGATGTCGGGTTTATTTCGTCGGTGAAGGGCAGACCGCATGTTCAAAATGCCGCAGGCAAGATAGTGCCCGTGACTCTGATGCAGCCGCTGGCCCCAGGCGCTAAAATAATTCTCGGCGCCAACGAAAGCGTCGGATTCTGCCACGAAAGCGCCAGCAAAACCTTCCGGGTCGAGGGCGCCGGCGCGATCAGCATCGGCGATGTCGGGATCAACACGGAAGCCGGCGGCCCCAAGGTCGTTACCGCGGGAGTCTGCAATTCGAGTTCAACGCCCAGCGAAACAGGCGGTGTGCTGCTGCGCTCGTTTCGTCCGCCGTCATCGCCAAAATGAGGGCTTCGAACCGTCCGTCTTTAGCGGATGGCGTCAAAATCCGCCCGCCGGGCCTCTGGCGGACCAAAGCGCTGGCGGCGGCTCTGACGCTCTGTGGAATAGCCATCGCGGCCGCCATCGGCTTCGCCAGCGGTCTTTCGGGCAGTTTCGGCGCGCTGTCCGGCCCCAACGCTCTGCTTTTCGATTTGTCTGCGGCGCTGCTGCGCGAATCCCGCTCGGAGGACGCTTGGCCCAACACATTCGTGCTGCTGATCGATCAGCCCTCGCTGGATCAGGCGCCTTGGTCCACGTCGCCGCGCGCGCTGCATCACCCTCATCTCGCCGGGCTGGGCAAAGCGGCGCTGGAATTCGGCGCCCGTAAAGTCGCCTTCGATCTGGTGCTGGCGCTTGATCCCGCCAGCCTCGACATTTCCGGCGTCGATCTGCGCGCCTATGACGCGCCGATGCGCGAGCTTCTTGGCGAACAGTCGGGCCGGGTGATCCTTGGCTCCTATCCAACGGTGCGCCCGGCCGAAGTCTACGCCAGCCTTGTGGGCCCCGCCGGGATTGGCGTCGTCGATCTGCAATCTGAGGAGGACGGCATTGTGCGCAGCGTCGCAACGCGCCTGCGTCTCGCCTCCGGCCAGATCGAGGCGGGCTTTGCAGAATTGGTGGCCATGCCCAATGACGGCGAGGTCATTGTGCGCGACCAGACCCGCTTTTTGCTGTTTCCGAAGGCTCCGATGCGATCCGCGCCGCTGCTCACGATCGAGCGCTTCGATGCCTGTCTGCGCGCCGAGGGCGGCAAGGCAAAGCTCGCTGCCCTGATGCGGGACCGCAACGTGCTGATCGGCACCGGCATCGTTGGAGAAGACCTGCGGCGCGGCCCCGATCGTTTCATGCCGCAAACGCTCGCTCGCGCGCCGGCGAATGATCCCTGCGCCGCCAGCGGCCTTGATGTCGATTTCGGCGACCGCAATGTGGTTCCCGGTGTTTTGCTCCAGGCGGCGGCGGTGGAAAGCGCCATGGCGCCAGGCACGCCGCGCCTTGCCGACGCGCCTGTGCGCGCCCTCGCCAGCGCTGTCATGGCGGCGCTCGCGCTGCTGCTGTTTCTCGCATTGACACGCCGCTTGACGCGTCTGCCGGCCAAACGCCCGGCGCTTTTCTCCACCAGCGCGGTCGCGTTCATATCCGTCGCCAGCGCGATCGGCGGCCTCATCGTCGCATTTGTCGCGGTTGAGCTGAGCGCCATCCGTCTGCTGGGCCTGTGGCTTCCGCTCGGCCACACGCTTGGGTTTGTCAGCGCCTTGGGCCTGCTCGGCACAATGACGCTTGCGGTGCGCCGCGATCTCGCGCTGGCGGATCTGCGCACGTCCTTCGGGCGCTATCTTCCGGCGCAGGTTGTGGCGGCCGCGCTGGCGCGCGACGAGGCGGGCGGCGGGCAGGAGCGCGAGATCACCGTGTTGTTCGCGGATCTGCGCGGCTTCACGCCGTTTTGCAACGCGCGGCGCGGCGAGCCCGCCGCGATAATTCAGGCGCTCAATCATAAATTTGCCGCCGTCCAGGAAATTCTCGACCGCTATGACGCATGCCTCGACAAGTTCGACGGAGATGCCGTTATCGCTTTCTGGAACGGCGTCGGCGAACAGCCCGATCACGCCGCCAGAGCCTTGGCGGCGGCGATTGAAATCATCGATGGCGACCGCGCGCCCCCGCCCGGCGGCGGTGAGATGCTGCATTTCAAAGTGGCGGTCGCCAGCGGCCTCGCATTCGTCGGCAGCTACGGATCGCGGCAGAAGATGAACTTCAGCGCCATCGGCGAACCCATGAATCTCGCGGCGCGCCTTGAGGGCCTGTGCAACGAATACGGAGTTGCGATCATCGCCGCGCAAACCACGGTTGACGCGGCGGGCTCAGGCATTCCCACGCCGGCCAATGTCCGGGACGTTCTGGACCGAACGCAATTCGTGGCTATTGGAACAGCGAGGCTGAAGGGCTTTTCGGAGGACGTCGCGATGATGTCGGCCAAGCCCAGGGCTGCGCCGCTTTAGAGTCTGTCCGCGCGATCAGCCCAGCTCGATCAGATCGAGGCCATCGCCGAGTCTGGCGCGCGCAATCTCCGCGACGTGCCGGTGATGGGTGAATAGAATTGTCTGCGTCCGCTGGGAAAGGCGCGCGAGCGCCTCGATTCCGTGCCCGGTTCTGGCGTCGTCGAAACTCGTGAAAAGGTCGTCGCCAATAAACGGAATGGGCTCGGAGCGCGAGCAATAGTCCTCAATGTAGGCGAGCCGGAGAGCAAGATACAGTTGATCGAGGGTGCCCGTGCTCATCGGCGAGCGGGCCGTATCCCGCAAGCCATCGACGAAGATGATCCTTCCGTCCGCCCGCCTTCCCGCGAGCTTTGGCTGATCATCCTCTCCATATTCCTGTTCAAGCCCGGCAAAACGACCGCCGGTCAGAGTCGCGAAACAATCTCCGGCCAGCCGCATCAGCGGGTCTTTGCGGCCGGCGCGGTGGCTCGACAGCGCGTGCTCGAGAAGCAACGCGCCGAATTTCAACACCGCCCATTTTCGCGCCGCCTCGCCCAATTCAGCTTCGGCATTCCGCCGCTGCTGTATCGACGCTTCGGAGCCGGTGCCCTTTTCCCAGTCAGCGCGTTGCCGCAGGAGCCGGCTTTCCTCCGCATAGGCTTCGTTTCCCTGCGTCACGAGCCTTGCATCTTCCGCCGCCAATTCGGCCATTTCGCTTTCGGCCTCACGGGCGTCGAAGGATGCGAGATCCTCGCGCAACAAATTAATATCCGGGCTCCCCGGCTGTTCGAAAAACTGCCTCCGCAGGCCTTCAAGTTCAGCGAGACAAGCGTCACGCGCGATCAGTCTGCGGCTCAATGTTTCAAGATCGATGAAATCAGGGGCCCTCGACGCGAGCGCGTCGATCCCGCGTGAAGCCTGTTCCTCGGCCCCTTGGGCCAGCGCCAGCGCGTCGGCGGCGGCGGCCTCCCGTTTTTCGGCTTCCGCCAGCGACACTTCCGCCCGCGCGGCTTCGCCCAGCCTGCTGTGCAAAATTCTGACCGCGTCCGGGGGCGCGAGACTCCGCAGGTCGGGCGCGGCCGCTTCCACGATTTGCGCAGTGTCGCGGGTGAATTCTTCGATGTTCCGGTTCATGCCGTCGACGCGGCCCTGCCTGTTTTTATGGGCGCCCAGAAGCGCCGGTATCCGCGCCCAGAGCTCCAGCGTCACGCGCGCTTCCGCAAGGCTTGCCCCGGCGCGCAGGTGAAATGCCGCCGCCGCGTCTTCCCAGGCGGCGCGCCAGGCGTGATGCTGTTCCTCAATCGCGTCGCGCCGCTGGACCATCGCGGCGATGCGCGTCTTCGTGTCACTCATTGCGCGGGCGTCCCCACGGGCCGCGTCCCACGGCTCGGCGAGCGCTTTGATTCTCTCTGAGATCCGCGCGGCCTGCCGCCCGGCGTCAAGTCCGGGCAGCGGCGGCAGCCCCGCCTCCGCCGCCAGCGCCGCCAGCGGCGCTTCAAGACGCGCTATCTCGTCCGCCGACTGCGACAGCAGCGGGCGCTGCGCCAGCAGCTTCTCGCGCCGGTGAAGGAGCGCCCCGGCCATTGAAAGCCAAAGCGTCATTTCCTCCGGCGGCAGCGGCTTGAAATTAAACCCCGACCAGACAGCCGCCCATTCGCTTTCGAGGCGAGCCAATCCACTGTCCGCCTGTGCAAGATCAAGCCCGCAATTCCCGGCCAGTTTTCGCTTGTCCGCCAGTTGCGCGCGAGCCTCTGCGAAGGCGGCCACGCGCGCCGCATCCCGAGCGCCCTCGTCAGCAAGGCTGTCCGCCTCGGTCATGGATGACTCGAACCGCGCCACGGCGCTCGCGAGCGCTGCGCCGGAGGGCGCTCCCTCCTCGCCAAACAAGGCAGCCCGAAGCGGCGGCCAAAAAGCCTGCCGTTGCCCGCGCTCCCAGCGGATACGGTCGGCGGATGCGACGGGGCGATCGCCGGCCAGTTCGTGAAGCCTAGCCTCCAGCCGTTCGATTTCGCTTCGGCACGCGATTCCTTTGGCGCGTTCCGCGTCCGCCTTCGCTGCGGCCGCAGCAAGGTCGGCTCGAAATCGGGCGATTGTGGCGGGTCCCGGCAACGCCGCCGCGGCAATGATGCCGGGATCGGCAACCGGCGGGGTCAATCGCCGGGCCTCCTCCGCTAGTAAAACGCTTTCGTGGTCGAGCGCCGCCGCAGCCTGTTTGGCGCGTTCCAACAGCGACGCGGGGTCTCCGATCGCCGCGAGCTTTTCCCGGAGCGGGCCGGGATCGGCGATCGCCGCCCTGGCATCGCGGGCTTGCGCCAGTTTGTCGAGAACCGCCTCTTCCGCTGCGAGGTCCGCCGCGTTCCGGCCGCGCTGCCCCGTCAATTCCTCGCCCGACGTGATCAACGCCGCGATCCGCGCCTGCGCCGCCGCTGCCGGCTGCCGGGCGCTGATGTCCGCGCTGTCTTTGAGGCCAAGCGCAATTGCGTTTTCCGCGAGGTTCTCCAAATATCCGGCTGTCTCGCCCTGGACCCGCGGCAGATCACGGCGCGCATCATTGTAACCGCTTGTCCGGCTGAACAGGGCAACGATTTCACTATTGCGCGCGATCAGCGCTGCATCGACTATAATTTTCCCGCGTTCAATTTTCACGGCCTCAAGCGCGGCTTCCATTTTTGCGGCTTCGCGCCGGGCATCGCCGCGCCGCTCCAGCGCCCGCGCGAGATCGGCGCCAAATCCGATAGGCGGCTCAGCCGCCGCGTCAAGCAGGCGCAGCTTTTCCTCTTCGGCATCGATCCGCGACATCAGCGGTTTGAGGCTCGAGAACCGGGCGAGGCGTGTCAGGCGCGATTGAAGCTGTTTTCTGGCGCCGGCGATCGCTTCGCGCTGTTGCGCGAAATTTCGGATATCATCATTGAGGCCGCTCCATTTTCCCGCGCCCAGCTCAAGGGCGGCCGATTGTTTTCGCGCGGCCTCATAACGCTCAAGGATTTGATAGACGAGCCTGTCTTTTGATGCGCGCTGCGCAAATATTTCGTCGGCGTCGCTTTCAAGCCCGGCGCGCAGCCGCGACAGGCCGCGCAGGCCAGAGGCCGCCGCCAACATGCTTTCGGCCGCGTCGCCGCCGCTGGCCAGAAGCTCCGCCGCGCCCTTTCGCAAATTTTCGGAGTCGAGGCCAAACGCCCGTAAGAAAACATCCTCGCTCATGCCGCCAAGATATTGCCGGAGCGCATCGTCGGGCAGATCGGCGCCGGCCGCATCGGACAAAACGCTCTTGCGCCCTTTGCGCCGCCGAAACGCCAAGCGCCGCCCATCGCGGGCCTCGATTTCACCGGCGAGGCGCATCTCCGGGGCCTTGTGCAGGAAGTCGTAAGACGTGCGCTCCGGAATGCCGAACAGCAGGCCATGCACCGCGGCGAGCGCGGAGGTCTTTCCCGCTTCATTGGCGCCGTGGACGATGTGCAGAAGCGCGCCGCCGCGGAAATCTATTCGCCGCTGCGTGAAAGGGCCGAATTTTTCCAAGCCGAGGGATACAAGCCGCATCAGCCCGCGCTCCCAAGCGCGCGTCCGAGAACCAGCGCGCGGGCCTCTGCGATCAGCGCTTCGATATCCTCGGCGTCGAGGGCATCGCGGACGCTGTCCGGCAGCTTTTGGCGTATCGAGGAAAGCTCTTTCGCCGCTGCGGCGCGAAGCGTTTCGCCCGCCGCGCATTCCACAAGGGTTGCCGCGAGGTCGATGCCCTGGAGCGCGCCGGAGAGGGGCGCGCCGCTGACCGGCTCGCGCGTCTCAATCAGCAGTTTTTCCAGCCAGACATCCGTGTTTTCATGGTTGAGGGAGCCGCGGACATCGGTTGTGAAATCATCACGCCGCGCCAGAATATCCCGATGCGCGGCGGTGGCACCAGTGAGCCGCAGGCGGACAGCGGCCATGCGGCCCGCCGCTTGGGCGGCGACGGGCCGCGCGCTTTTCTTGATTGTTTCCAAAGCTTCGAGCGGATCGGCGGCGCCGGTTATGTCGACTTCGATATCCGCAAAGCGCGCGCAATCGACAATCAGGCGCCGGACGCCGGCGATGCGCCCGTCGACGGCATCGACGAGAACCGCGCCTTTCGCGCCGCATTCGCGAATGCTGCGTCCCTGCAGATTTCCCGGATAGACGATCCAAGGATCGTTCGAGATGATTTCGAATTCATGCACATGGCCGAGCGCCCAGTATTCATAGCCTTTCGTCCGGAGATCTGCAGGGCTGCACGGCGCGTAGGAATCGTGGCCGGGCCGTCCCCCGCAATTGGTGTGCAGCAGACCGATGTTGAGCCACTCGGCTTTTGGAGCGGGATATTCCGCCGCCCAGTTTTCATCGACAGCGCGGTGGGGGAAACTTCTTCCGTGAATGGCAACCCGAAGTTCGGGCAGACTATGCGTCTCGGCCCTGCGCGTCGAAAACTGCGTCACGCCGTCAGGAAAAGCGATGGAGCTTGTCACCACGCTCGCCGCGTCATGGTTCCCCTTGATCAGAAACACCGGAATCTTCGCCTGGGTCAGCCGGGACACATGGCGGTTAAAGAACAGCCCGATTGAATTGTCGCGCCATTCCCCGTCATAAATATCTCCCGCGACGAGCACGAAAACGACGCGCTCTTCGATCGCCCTGTTGACCAGATTTTTAAACGCATCGCGGCTTGCGGCTGCAAAGCGCGCGGCAATTTCCGGGTCTTTCTCGGACAGGCCGAGGAGCGGGCTGCCGAGGTGCAGATCGGCGCAATGCAAGAACGTGAAATTCATCGGCGCAGGCTAGAGTGTTTTCCAGCAAAGTGGAACCGGGTTCGCGTTAGGAAAACGCGGCAAAACAAGGACTCCGCAGCCCCGCCCCCGTCGAGGGAAGACCCGGCGGACAGGCCGAACCGCTCACAGCATTATTTCTCCGGCTGCTTCACCCCTGCCGTCCGTGCCGCCGGCGGGACGGCGATGCCAAGGCCTACGCGAATATGCCGCGGCAGTTTTGACGCCACGCTGGAGTGCGCCTGCTCAAGATAGATCCGAAGGTCGCCGTCGGAAAGCGCGCGGGCGCGGGTCAAAGCGACCCATCCGGCCCGCGCGAGATAGGGCGCGGGCGCCATGCCGGGCCGGTCCAGTAAAATCGGCCTGACAATCTCATTGGCTTTAAAGCTTGGGCACACGGAGGAAGCGCCCCGCGGCTCGGCGATCGCAAAAATTTTGCCGCCGACTTTCCAGACATGCAGGCCGCCCCATTGAACGACGCGCTCCGCCCCGGGAAAAGCGCCGCAAACCGCATTGAACCCGGCGATATCCATAAAGGCGCTACGCGGCGGAGACGCCCGCGCCGATTTGGCAGGCGATGCCGGTGCCGCCAAGCCCGCAATAACCGGCGGGATTTTTCGCCAGATACTGCTGATGATAATCCTCCGCGTAGTAAAATTCCGGCGCGTCAAGGATTTCCGTAGTGATGGCGCCGAGCCCCTTTGCGGCCAACGCCCTGCCATAATCAGCCTTCGATGCGACGGCGGCCAGATGCTGCCCGGCGGAATAAGTATAGACGCCCGAGCGGTACTGGGTGCCGGCATCGTTCCCCTGGCGCATCCCCTGCGTCGGATCATGGCTCTCCCAAAAGCAGCGCAGCAGATTTTCATAGGCGATTTTCGCCGGATCGAAAACAACGAGAACGACCTCATTGTGGCCTGTCATGCCGGAGCAGACTTCGTCATAGGTTGGATTCGGCGTTGCGCCCGCCGCATAGCCGGCGGCGGTGACGTGGATTGCCCCTCCCAATTCCCAAAATTTTCGCTCAACGCCCCAGAAGCAGCCCATGCCAAACATCGCCTGCTCCAATCCGGCGGGCCACGGGCCTTTCAGCGGGCGCCCGTTGATGAAATGGCGTTCGGCGGTGCGGATCGCCTCCCGCCTCCCGGGCAAAGCCTCGCCGGGCTCCGGCAGGGACACGCGCTTGCGAAAACTGAACATCAAACCGCTCCTATGAGGGCTAACCTGCGCCGGTTAAACCGGTGCATCTTCTGAAGCCGTGCATCTTTTCACGAACGGGCGGAGCGGCCAAGAGCCGTGGTCCGCCGCTGCGCCGCCCAAAGCAGCAGCAGGCCGCCCATGGCGAGAACCAGCCAGGCCGGCAGCCGCAGCAATCCTGTCAGCACAGGGTCCCACAAAAGCGGGTGGATATTATGGCCAACGGTCTGCTCCAAGGCGGGCAGACGGCTTTTTATGAGATCGGACAGCGGCGTTACGCTCATCCCACGGCCTGCGATGGAGCGCGTGCCGTCGATGACCAAAGCGGCGAATGCCGAGGCCAGAATGAGAACGGCGGCGAAGCGGATAAAAAAACGAAACATGGATGGATGGCGGTTCTGATTGGCGCTCCGGCCAGCGGGACGGAGGAGCAGCGCGCGTTTTCAAACCAAATAACACGCGAATCCGCAAATCGGCGAAGAGATTCTTTTGAGCCTTTCGCGGGCTGCGAAGCGGGGGTGGTTCAAACTTCCGGTTCAACCTTGCGCTGGCGGCGGGGTTCACTATATTGCGCCGCCTTGGGGCACGCGAATGGCAGCGTTTCCGCCAAGAGCCAATTTGGGTTCGAAAAATAGATTTCGCATTCTTGGTGATATGACCGGAGGGGTGGCCGAGCGGCTGAAGGCGCACGCCTGGAAAGTGTGTATGCGGGAAACCGTATCGCGGGTTCGAATCCCGCCCCCTCCGCCATGGCTCCAGTTTGACTTTGCCAATTCCGAATGGAAATCGCGGGCTTGTCTGCAATGTTATTTAACGTTGAGCCTCGCAACCCCGACCCCGGAAAGATGGGTGAAATTGCTGTCTGAGAGGGGACATTCTCCGAGGCCGCAGTCATTGCGAAGGCCCGATCACCGCATGGAGATTTGCAGTCCGCTCAGATCCAAATTCGCTTCAAGTCCCACTTGCCGGCCCTGCATCTGCAGGATCGCGCCATTGCTGTTTCGCAGCACGATAGCCTGCGCGCCGGATCCAATCGCGGCGCCGGCGCCGGCGGCGCCATAAACGCCCGTGACATCAGAGGGGCGGCGGATGTTGCTCACCCGGCCAGCGAGTTCTGACTTCGACGCCCCGAACACAAGGCCCGCGCTCAGCCCTCCGATCGACAGCGGGTATCGCCGGCCGTGAAACGTCAGCGTGCCGCTTCCCCCGGAGGCGCCAAGAAACCACCCGGCCTTGAGCACCGAAATCCTTATGGTTCCACTGTCCGCGCAGGCTGCGGAAGACAGACCCGCCGCCGCGATGGCGCTTAAAGCAAAAATGCCGGCCTGAATGACCGATGATTTTTTCATGCTGTCGCTCTCCCGATGAATGCTGGTCGCGCCTGTTTATGACACGCCTGAATTTCCGGGCCGCGCGGCTATCGTTCGAGGCGCGTCACACGGACACTTTGGGAATATCTGATGGCGTTTCGCCGATGAAGGATCGGAATCTACTCAGGGCTTGTCCGGCGCGGGCAGCGTTCCTTGCGGGCACCATCCGGGACATGCTCATCCTTCGCATGGTCAAAGCAACAGACGTCAAGGGCGGCGAAGTCCGGGCGGCCCGCTGCATTCCATTTTGACGATAAACGGCGGTTCGTCGAGCATCCGCACGGGTTGAGCGATGCGGATTACGATTCGCTATTCACCCAGGAACAAGCCGGGTATAACCGCCGGCGGCCGCCGGTGTGCGCCACCTCCGCCAGAGCTGACTGACTCCGCTGCCCGCGGGCGTTGACGGGTCCGTCCCGCTTCAGCTTTTCCGCGCCGCCCCGCAAACCGGGATTTTACGCGTTCTCGTCAAATGGCCGCTCGGGATGCATCAGGAACGCCGTCACAGCGCCCAGCCCGAGCGAGCCCATCAGCATCAGAAACGGCAGATACCAGTTGCCCGTGACGTCGATCACGTATCCCGCCGCGAGCGGCGAAACGATTGCCGCGAAGGCTGAGCCCGTATTCATCAGCCCTGACGCGGTCCCGGAATATTTTGGGGCGATGTCCATGGGTATCGCCCACATCGGGCCAATCACCAGCTCGGCGAAAAAGAACCCGCCCGACAGGCAGATTGCCACGATCGTGATGTCGTGAACCCAGATGATCGGCACCAGCGACAGCAGCGCGCCGACGAAACCGAGCACGGTCACGCTGAGGCGCGCGAAACGCACATTGCCTGTGCGCTTGTAGATCGTGTCGGAAAGCACGCCGCCGAGCGCGTCTCCCACGACGCCCGCGAAAAAGACGCCGGAGGCGAAAATCGCGGAATTTTTTATATCGAGGCTGTAGGTGTTCTTGAAAAACAGCGGCAGCCAATTGAGGTAGAGCCAGAGGCACCAGCCGTAAAAGAAATATGTGAGCGTCACCGGCCACATCCGCTTGATCAGCGGCCCCCACGGCACAACAGGGCGCGTCTTATTGGCGGGAACCGGCAGGGACGCGAGCTCCTCCGCGGTGATGGCGCTGTGATCCTTGGGGTCGTCGCGGAAATACCAGACCCAGGCGATAACCCACACCAGGCTGACCGCGCCGAGAATGACGAAACTGCCGCGCCAAGTGAAAGCGGCAACCAGCAGGGCGACGAGCGGCGGCGTGACCGCGTTTCCAAGGCGGGCGAAGGAATGGGTGATTCCCTGCGCGAAGCCGCGCTTGCCCGAGGGCGTCCAGTATTGCATGGCGCGGGTCGCGGTTGGAAAAGTTGCGCCTTCGCCGAAGCCCAGCAGCATGCGCACGAGAAACAGCGAAACCATGCCGCCGGCCAGACCGGTGAGAGCCGTTGCCGACGCCCAGATCAGGCCGCAGGCGAAAAGCGTCCTGCGCGGTCCGAAACGATCGCCGACCCAGCCGCCTATCACCTGAAAAAGCAGGTAAGGATAGGCGAAAGCGGAAAAGATCAGGCCCAGCTGCGTGTTGCTGAGCGCGAATTCCTTCTGAATCTCGCTCGCCGCCGTGCTGATGTTCACCCGGTCCACGTAAGTGATGAAATACATCACGCACAGCAGCGCCAGCACCACATTTGTGGCCTTGTACCAGGTCTTCATTGTCCCTCCCCGCCGCCGGATATGCGTCCAGCCTCATCTTTTTTCCGTACGGCGGCGGCAAATGCCGCCGCCCTCAAACCGATGTTTCGCGCAAATAGTCCATCGCCGCGCCGACGCCGCCCTTGCCGGCGGGAACTCCCGACAGGGCAAGGCCCATCTCAACGCCGGAAAGCGCGCCCAGAAGCGTGAGATCGTTGATATCCCCGAGATGTCCGATGCGGAACGCTTTATCGGCGAGGCGCCCGAGGCCCATGCCAAGCGACATGTCAAAATGCTCCAGCACAATCCGCCGGAATTGGTCCGCGCTATGTCCCTGCGGCATCAGCGCGGCGGTCAAAACAGGCGAATGGCAGCGCTGTTCGAGACAGACGGTTTCGAGCCCCCACGCCGCCACAGCGCGCCGCGTCGCCTCGGCATGGCGCTGATGACGCGCGAAGACATGATCGAGGCCTTCCTCATGCATCATGTCTATGACGACATCGAGCCCATAGAGCAGGCCGGTCGCCGGCGTATAGGCGAAGAAGCCGTTCGCGTTGAGCGGCAGCATCTCCTCCCACGACCAGTACAGCTTCGGCGTATCGGACGCGCGCGCCGATTTGAGCGCTTTTTCGCTCACCGCGTTAAACGAAATGCCCGGCGGCAGCATAAGCCCTTTTTGCGAGCCGGAAACGCTGACATCGACTCCCCATTCATCGTGGCGGTAGTCGGCGCAGCCCAGTCCCGAGACTGTATCCACCAGCAGCAGCGCCGGATGCCCCGCGGCGTCAATCGCCCCGCGGACTTCATCGATGCGCGACGTGGCGCCTGTTGAGGTCTCGTTGTGGACGACACAAACAGCCTTGAGCCGGTGTTCCTTATCCTCGCGCAGCCTTTGCTCAATGGCGGCGGCGTTGATCCCGCCGCGCCAGTCGGAGGTCATGAACTCCGGCCGCAGGCCGATTTTCTGCGCCATGTTTTTCCACAGTGTGGCGAATTGACCGGTTTCATACATAAGAATGGCGTCGCCCGGGGCGAACAGATTGGCAAGCGCCGCCTCCCACGCGCCCGTTCCGGACGACGGAAAAATAAACACGGGATCGCGCGTTTTGAAAATGGTCTTGATCTTTTCCAGCACGCGTTTTCCGAGCTTTTGGAATTCCGGCCCGCGATGGTCGATGATGGGCATGTCCATGGCGCGCATGACGCGCTCGGGAACCGGGCTTGGCCCCGGAATTTGCAGGAAATGACGCCCGGCGCGGCGCCGCGTATTGGTGCTCATCACATATCCCATAGCCGCGCGCCCGGCGCTCCGATTGCCGGCGCGGGGAGGAAGTGCGATGTGTATGCCGGTCAAGGGGGTTTGTCGATGCGGGGATCGCTGGCGTCGTTGGAGCGTCGGCTGCGGGCGGCGGGAGCGGGCGAGGTGCTGTTCGATGCGTTCTCCCGCGGCCGCTACGCGACGGACGCCTCCGCCTATCAGATGATGCCTCTCGGCATTGTCGTTCCGCGCTCGCGCGCGGAAGCGGAGCGCGCGCTTGGAGCGGCGAGGGAGGCTGGCGTGCCGGTTCTGCCGCGCGGCGGCGGCACCTCCCAGAGCGGGCAGGCCGTCAATGAAGCGCTGGTCGTGGATTGCTCGAAGCATTTCAACAAAGTCATATCCTTGGATACCGCCGCCCGCCGCTGCGTTGTTGAGCCGGGCATCGTGCTGGACGAGCTCAATCGCCAGTTGAAACCCCATGGCCTGTGGTTTCCCGTCGATGTTTCCACCGCCTCCCGCGCGACCCTCGGCGGCATGGCGGGCAACAATTCCTGCGGCGGGCGCTCCCTTCGCTATGGCACCACGCGCGACAACGTGATTTCCATCGACGCGGTGCTGGCGGACGGTTCGCCGGCGCATTTCGGGCGCGTGCAGGCGGATTTGTCGGACCTCGCCGCAACGGACCCCCGCCGAGCGCTGTTTTCCGATCTCCTCAAGATCGGCGCCCGCGAGGCGGAGGAGGTCGCGGCGCGGTTTCCCGCCGTGCAGCGCCGTGTCGGGGGCTACAACCTTGACGCTCTGACCGTGCGCGGCGCGCAATCGGACGGGTCCGTCAATCTCGCCCATCTCCTCGTGGGGTCCGAGGGGACTTTTGCATTTTCCACGGAGATTGAGCTGCAATTGTCGCCGCTCCTCGGGCGGCGCGGCGTCGGCGTCTGTCACTTTGGCTCTTTCTATGAGGCCATGGACGCCGCCCAGCATATTGTCGCTTTGAAACCAATAGCGGTCGAACTCGTCGATAAAACCATGATCGGGCTTGCCGCTGAGATCGCAATTTTCCGTCCGACGCTGGACGCCGTCCTGCGCGGCGAGCCGGAGGCCGTGCTTGTGGTGGAGTTTGCGGAAAGCGACGACGAGAACCGCAGGCGGCTGTCGCGCCTTTCGCAACTGATGGGCGATCTGGGATTTGGCTGGGACCGCGACCGCCGCAAATGGGGCGGTGTTGTCGAAGTTCTGGAGCCCGCCTTGCAAACCGCAATTGCGGAGCTGCGCGCCTCCGGCCTCAACATCATGATGTCGATGAAAGACGCGCGCAAGCCCGTGTCTTTCGTTGAGGATTGCGCCGTGCCGCTGGCGCACCTTGCCGAATATACCTCGAAGCTGACCGAAGTGTTTGAAAAACACGGAACGCGGGGCACCTGGTATGCGCATGCGTCCGAAGGCTGCCTGCATGTGCGTCCCGTTCTTAACCTGAAACTCGACAAGGACGTGAAGGCGATGCGCGCCATCGCGGAAGAGGCCTTTGCGCTTGTGCGCTCCTACAAAGGCTCGCATTCCGGCGAGCACGGCGACGGCATCGTGCGGTCCGAGTTTCACGAGAGCATGTTTGGCGCGCGGCTGGTGCGCGCCTTTGAGGAAGTGAAAGACCGCTTTGATCCGGCGGGCATGTACAACCCCGGCAAGATCGTGCGCGCGCCGCGGTTTGACGACCGCAGCCTTTTGCGGTTTGGCCCGAACTATGAGGTCTCTGATTTCGAGCCCGCGCTGGATTGGTCGGCCTACCCGGGCGGCGCCGGCGGACTCTCGGGCGCCGTCGAGATGTGCAACAACAATGGCGAATGCCGCAAATTGGCGGGCGGCTCCATGTGCCCGTCCTTCAGGGCTTCCCGCAACGAAAAGGATGTCACCCGCGGGCGCGCGAATACCCTGCGTCTCGCTCTGTCAGGTCAATTGGGCGCCGGCGCCATGGCGTCCGACGAGATGGTGGAAACGCTGAAGCTCTGTGTCTCCTGCAAAGCCTGCCGGCGCGAATGCCCGACCGGCGTTGATATGGCGAGGATGAAAATCGAGGTTCTGGCGGCGCGCGCGCGCGCAGGGAAGCTCACAGCGCGCGACCGCCTGATCGCCTATCTGCCGCGCTATGCGCGCTGGGCCGGACGGTTCCACGGGCTCCTCAATCTGCGCAATCGCGTCCCAATGTTTGCAAAGCTGCTGGAAAAAGCGCTGGGCTTCTCGTCGAGACGCAGGCTCCCGGAATGGCGCGCTGACCGCTTCAACGGCTTCGGCGTCAGCCACGGACCGGAAAGCGGTCCGGAGGTCGCGCTTTTCGCGGACACATTCAATGCGAATTTTGAGCGCGAGAAAATCGACGCCGCCATCCGGGTGCTCGTTGCGGGGGGCTGCCGTGTCCACGTTCCGGCGACCGCTGACGGCTCGGGGCGGCCGCTCTGCTGTGGGCGCACCTTTCTGTCCGCCGGCCTTGTCGACGAGGCGCGAACGGAAGCGCGGCGCGCGCTCGCAGCGCTGCTGCCCTTTGCGCAGCGCGGCATCCCCATTATCGGCTTGGAGCCCAGCTGCCTGTTCACATTCCGCGATGAAACGACCGCGATGCGCCTTGGCGAAGGAGCCGCCAAAGTCGCTGAGGCGGCCGTGCTTTTCGAGGAGTATATCGCGCGGGAGACGGATGCCGGGCGGATTGGCTTTTCATTGAAGCCGATCGCCGCGAAGGCGCACCTGCACGGGCACTGCCATCAAAAGAGTTTCGGCGCCATGGGCGCGGTGGAAAAGGCGCTGCGGCTGATTCCCGGTCTTGAAGTGCAAACCATTGAATCAAGCTGTTGCGGCATGGCGGGCGCATTCGGATATCAAGCCGAGACAATCGATGTCTCCATCGCGATGGGCGAGCTGGCCCTGTTGCCGGCTGTGCGCGCGGCGCAGGCCGATAGTTTGATTGTGGCCGATGGATTCTCATGCCGTCACCAAATCAGGGAAGGCAGCGGGCGCGCGGCGCTGCACGTGGCCGAGGCGCTCGATCTCGCGCTGAACCCGCTCCCGGGGTGATGACGCCGGATTCAGAGAAAGCCTGTCTCGTCAGCCTCCCCGCGCTGTCCTCACAAATGTCAGATAGGCGGGCTTTACGCCCTTGGCGAGCGCTTTGCCCTCATACCTCGTGACGTGATGGCCCGGCCACGGCGCTGACCAATTTGCCATCGAGGTTCCGCTCCACGCGAATTCGTTTGATGCCAGAATGCGCGCCAGCGCCCAGCCGGCGTAGTCATCGACATCGGTTGCAAACCGCAATTCGGCGCCCGGTTTTAAAATCCGCGCGAATTCGTTCAGGTTTGCCTCATTAAAAAACCGGCGGTCCCGGTGTCTGCGTTTCGGCCACGGATCGGGGAACAGAATATAGGCCCGGTCAATCGACGCCGCCGGCAGTTTTCTCATCAACACCGCCGCATCATCAGGATGAATTCGAATGTTTGCCAGCCTGTCGGTGTCGATTTCCGCCAGCAGCTTGGCGACGCCGTTGAGGAAGGGCTCGCATCCGATGAACGCGATTTCCGGATGGGCTTTCGCCTGCGCGGCAAGATGCTCGCCGCCGCCAAATC
>JANYFM010000040.1 GCA_025362655.1 Hyphomicrobiales bacterium
AGCCGTTAACATTCGCTCCTTTCAAAACATCCGACTAAAAATATTCATGCGTCCGGATCAATTTTCTGACGCTGGACTTTTCGAGTTCCCGGATGGATCGAAAATAAAAAATGATAGCGTTGATCTGAGATGGACACGAACTGAACTGTACGAATTGTTGTTTTTTGAGTTGTCTAAGGCCTCAGCAGAAAGTTCGATAATTGCTCTAGCTCAACGGGAAGGCGCCACTGTTGCGATTCCAAACTATCCGTCGCCAAGTTCTAATCATTCAATTGAAGATGCGCAACGAAGCTTGATTGACATTGTCGCGGGGCCTTACTTGGGAAACAATCGCCGCACTGGCCGCGTCTATAGTTGGATTCCGCTGCATTTGGCTGATGCCAACGAAGACTGCTCGCCTCGAACATTTCTCACAGCATGGAAGGTAGCCGCAAACCATATTCCACCGCCGAAGGACAAAGCGATTGACCGCCTAGGCATTAATGAGGGAGTGCGGAAAGCCTCGACAGATCGCTTGGCGGAACTGTCGGAAGACTATCGATGGGTTCGCTTAGTCCTTTTGCCAATGAAGGGGTTGTCAGTCCCTATCGATAGAAAAGAACTCACTAATGCTTGGGCTCGTGGCAATACAATCGAATCGTTTAAAGAGGCTGCCGCCCAAGGCGGCTGGCTCGCGCCAATCGAATTAGGCGAGTCGTTCGGAGGGACGCAGGATCCTGTCGCTGCTATGATTGAAGCACTCAAGACCATCGGCGTGGTCGAAGTCCGCAGCAGCGGAAAAATCAACGTGCCGGATATTTTTCGAGTGGAAGCCGGAATCAAAAGGAAGGGCGGCGTTGCCGTGCCAAAACGTAAAAACTGACCGAAAGGCCCCCCATGTACGCTGTCGAAGTCCGCGACCACATTATGATCGCCCATTCTTTCAAGGGCGAGCTGTTCGGCCCCGCGCAAAAGCTGCATGGCGCGACTTTTGTTGTGGATGTCGCGTTCTTCCGGGAGGAGATCACCGCCGATGGCGTGGTGGTCGATATCGGCCGCGCACACGACGCGCTGAAAGCCGCGCTCTCGCCGCTCAATTACAACAATCTTGACGCGCTCCCGCAATTTGCGGGCAAGCAGACGACGACGGAATATCTCTCCAAATATATTTTTGACGCCATGGCGGGCGCCGCGCGCTCCGGGGCGCTCGGGCCGGGCGGCGAGGGCATCGTGAAAATAAAGGTCACGCTGCATGAGTCCCACGTGGCCAAGGCGTGGTTCGAAGGCGCGGTCTGAGCGCGCGCGGGACTTGAAATGCCGGGCTTGGAATGCGGAGGTTGGCGTGAATCGCTGCGTGTTCCTCGCGGGCGCCTCCGGGGCCATCGGCATCCGGCTCGCGCCTCTGCTGATCGACGAACGAGCCGCCGCGTGGCGGGATCGCCCCGGCGGCCCTTTGGAATTTCCGGGCTGAACGCCCGCCGCTTGCCCCGTCCCGCGCCCGCTGCTACCCCGCAGGCCCGCCTCAGGAGCCTCCATGCCCGCCCGCGCCGTCTTCGCCATTCCCGGCGATATCAACACACTCACCGGCGGGTACGGCTATGACCGGCGCGTGCTGGCGCTGCTGGGCGAATGCGGCGCGCGGACCGACCACCAGCGGCTGCCCGACTCCTATCCTTTCCCGGACGAGGAGGATGTGGCGGAAACCCTCAGCGCGCTGAGCGCCGCGCCGGCGGACGCTGTGCTGCTGATCGACGGCTTGGCCTATTGCGCGTTGCCCGCCGCCGCCATCCCTTCCATCAAGCAAAAAATTATCGCGCTGGTGCATCACCCCCTCGGGCTGGAAGCCGGGCTCACGCCGGCGCAAAGCGCCGCGCTGATCGCCGGCGAGCGCGCCGCGCTGGCCCATGCGGCGCGCATCATCGTCACCAGCGTTCCGACCCGTGATACGCTGGTTGCCGATTTCGGCGTCGCCGCCGCGCGCATCACGATTGCCGAGCCGGGCACCGATCCCGCCGCGCGCGCCGTTGGCGGCGGCGGCGTCCCGCTCAGCATCCTTTCCGTCGGCTCCATCGTTCCGCGCAAGGCTTTCAGTGTGTTGGTCGAGGCTCTCTCCGGTCTGGCGGACAAGCCATGGCGCCTGCGCATTGCCGGCAGCGCGGACCGCTCGACCGCGACGGCGGCGGCCCTGCGCGCGCAAATCGCCGCCGCGGGCCTCCAAGAGCGCATTGTGCTCATCGGCGAACTCGGCCCGCGGGAGCTGGAAGGGGCGTATGCAAGCGCGGATTTATTCGTGCTGCCCTCGCTTTATGAGGGCTATGGCATGGTGCTGGCGGAGGCGCTGGCGCACGGCCTGCCCATCATCTGCACAACAGGCGGCGCCGCGGGCCGCACCGTGCCGGATGGCGCCGGCATCAAAGTCCCGCCCGGCGACGCGGCGGCTTTGCAGGGGGCGCTGGCCCGCGTGCTGGGGGATGCGCCGCTGCGCGCCCGCCTCGCCGATGGCGCATGGACCGCGGCCCAAAAGCTGCCCCGCTGGCGCGATACGGCGGCGATTGTGGCGGACGTCATCCTGGGCGTCGCGGGGGAAAAAATATGAGCGGTTTTTCAGCGCAATGGCTGGCCCTGCGCGAACCCGCCGATTGCCGCGCCCGCAACGGGGGCGTGCGCGCCGCGGCGCTGGCCTTGTTCGCGGGGCGCGGCGCCGCGAGCCTTGTCGATCTCGGCTGCGGCTCTGGCTCGAACCTCCGCGCGCTCGCTGAATTTCTCCCGGCGCGGCAGACGTGGCGGCTCGTCGATCACGATAAGGCGCTGCTGGAAGCCGCGCGCGCCGCGCTGACCGCTTGGGCTGAGAGCGCGCATTCGGATGCCGGCGGCGCGCTGCATCTCGTTAAGGGCGGCAAATCCATCACCGCGCATTTCGTCTGCGCGGACCTCGCGGACGCTCTGGAGGGTGTGCTGGCCGGCGATATCGATCTCGTGACGGCGGCGGCGTTTTTCGATCTTGTGGCAGCGCCCTGGATCAAAACTTTCTGCGCCGCCCTCGCGGCCCGGCAATTGCCGCTGTACACCGTGCTGACCTACGACGGCATCGAGCAATGGAGTCCGCCGCACCCGGCGGATGCGGCGATGCTGGCGGCCTTCCATGCGCACCAGGCCGGCGACAAGGGCTTTGGCCCGGCGGCGGGGCCGCAGGCGCTGTCAATCCTTTCGCAGGCGTTCCGCGACGCCGGCTGGATGGTCACGACGGGACAAAGTCCGTGGCGGCTGGGGGCGGACGACGCAAAGCTCATCGCCATGCTGGCCGAAGGCTCAGCCGGGGCCGTGCGCGAGACCGGAAAGGTTGCGCCCGGCGACATCGCATCGTGGCTCGCCGCCCGCCGGGGGGCCGGCGCCGCCGTCATCGGTCACGAGGATTTCTTTGCGCGGCCGACGATCTGATCCAGCGCGCGTCCAAAGCTTTCCGGCAGCATCCGGTTGATGACGCCGTCGCGCTTGATAAGCGCGTGCATCATCGCCCCCCCGATATGCGCGAGGATGATCAGAGCCATCAGAATGCCGAGAACCTGATGGGTCTTCGACAGAATTTTATAGGCGGCGTCGCTTTGCGGCAAAATATGCGGCAGGATGAAAAGCCCAAACACGGACACATCGGCGCGGTAAGCCGACATCGACGCCCAGCCGACCAGGGGCATCACGAACAGCAGCGCCAGCAGCGCGTGATGCGCGGCGGCGGAGGCTATGCGTTCAAATTTTGTCAGGCTTTGCGCCGGCGCGGGCGTGCCGAAAGACTGCCGCGCGGCGACGCGGAGCAGCGCGAGGCACAGCACGAGAATGCCGGTCGATCGGTGCAGGTCAAACAGCCGGTTCTGGAGCGGCCCCTCCGGCAGATTGCCCATGATGATCCCGGCGGGAATGAGCCCCAGCACGCAAATCGCGGTGATCCAGTGCGTCCATTTGGAGATGGCGGAATATACGGCGGGGCGGGCGGGCCCGGTCACACTGGTCATAGGGCGGCTCCGGCGTCGGAATGTCTCAAATCGCAATCAAAGATGACATCGCCGCCCGGCAGAAGATAGGCCTTCGTTTTCGGACGCATCGCTCCGCTTATTGCGGAGATCGGCGCCAGATCGAGCCCCGCTTTGCCCGAACCGAGGATGACCGGCGCCATCAGCAGGTGCAGCCGGTCGACGCAGCCAGCGTCGATAAAGGCTGAAACCGTGCGCGCGCCGCCTTCGATTAAAATTCGCCGCAGTCCCCGCGCAAACAGCGCGTCGAGGATGGCGCGCGGCGGTATCCGCCCGTTTTCCAGCGTCAGCGTCACAGTCTCGGCGCGAGGCGGCGCCGCTCCGGTTGCTGTCACCAACATCAGTCTCGCGCCGTCCGCCGCCAGCCATTGGCCCGAGGGGCCCGCCCGCCCGGTTGGGTCGATCACCACCCGCGCTGGGTTCCGACCTTGGGTTCGGCGGACATTCAGCCGGGGATTGTCCGCCTCAATTGTGCCCACGCCGACGACCACCGCGTCCACATGGGCGCGGATGCGGTGCAAATGGTCGAGCGCCGCCGTGCCGTTGATGCCGAGCGATTCGCCCGTGGGCGTGGCGATCCGCCCGTCGAGCGAAAGGCCAAGCTGGGCTATGACAAAGGGGCGGTCATCGGGGGCTGCGGGGAACGGGTCGAAAATGCCAGCGGGGCCTTCGCCGGGATAAACCGCCCGTGTGTTCGCCAAGGCGCCGTTCTGCTCTGTTTCGCCGGGGCCTGCCATGAATGCTCCTAGTTTTTTTAACCAAACTGAGGTAAGAAATCCCGCCCGCCGACCCTGATGGCCGCCAGGCGATAATTCCTTGCGCGTGGTGAGTCGGGGGTTGCGTGACTGAAATCAAGCATATTCTGGAAACCGAAGGCGGTTTGAGCCAGGTAGCAGTCGAGCGGGCCATATCTGAAATCCGCGCCGGACGCCCCGTCGCTCTCAAATCGGGCCGCTCTCACGTTCTCGTGACGGGAGTTGAAGCGCTTGATCAGCGGCTCGCGGAAGTGCTGGCGCCGATGGCGCGGCGCACCGCGCGTTTGGTGCTGCCGGCGCCCCGCCTGCGGCGTTTGGGCCTCGACCGGGTCAAGCCCGGCGCCATTGCCCTGCCGCATCTCAACCTCGCGCGTATCGCCGCTCTCAGCCTTGAAGTCGGCGCGCGCATTGACGCGCCGGTGGCGGCGCTCGGCAAACTCGATCTGGCCGCGCTGGAACTGGCGCGCCTGTCGCTGGTGCTCCCCGCGGTGGTCGTCATCCCGGTTTCCTCGCGCTCCATTGAGGGCGAGGGCCTCGTGCGCATCGAGATTAAGGCGATTGAAGGCTATCGCAACGGCACGCTGCGCGATTTGCGGATCGTTGGCCGCGCGCCGGTGCCGCTGGAGGGCGCGCCGGACACTGAATTTGTGATTTTCCGCGGCGGCGAGGGCTTGCGCGATCAGGTCGCGGTCATCGTCGGCAAGCCTGATTTTGGCAAGCCTGTCACCGTGCGGCTGCATTCGGCCTGCCTGACGGGCGATCTCTTCGGCAGCCTCAAATGCGATTGCGGCGATCAATTGCGCCACACCGCCCGCCATATGGCGGAGAGCGGCGGCGGCGTGCTGCTCTATCTGGATCAGGAGGGGCGCGGCAACGGCCTCTCCAACAAGATGCGCGCTTATAAATTGCAGGCGCAGGGTTTTGACACCTATGACGCCGATGAAGTGCTGGGTTTCGACCACGATCAGCGCGGGTTTGATTTTGCCGCGCTGATGCTGAAGCAACTGGGCATCACCCATGTTCAGATCATGACCAACAATCCGCTGAAAATAGCCGCCCTCGAAGCCGCCGGCCTTGAGGTCGTCTCCGATCAGCGCATTCTCGGCCGGCTCACCGACCAGAACATCCGTTACCTCGCCTCCAAGCGCGACCGCGCCGGGCATTTCATTGATGTCGATGCGGCGGTGTCGCTGGCCGGCGCGAAAGACTGACCGCGCTGCGGATTGGCGATGATGAACCTTTGTCGCCGCCGTGAATGACCTGCAAAGGGCCCCTCGGGCGGATGGGGACTGGCTGGCGGCGCGCCTGCTGTTTTGCGCCGGCGCGGCCGCGCTCGCCCTGCCGTGGCTCTCCGGGCTTTACACAATTCCCTGGGATGCCAAAGCGCAGGCTTACCCGCAGCTTGCCTTTCTGGCGCGCGCGCTGGCCGCGGGCGACAGCCCCTTCTGGACGCCGGGCGTTTTCGCGGGCCATCCGCAAATCGCCGATCCGCAATCGCTGATTTTCTCGCCGCCGTTCCTGCTGCTGGCCTGGCTTGATCCGCTCCCCTCCTTCCGCCAGGCCGACGCGGTTGTCTTCGCCATGCTGACGCTGGCCGGGCTGGCGCTGATGGCATTTTTTCGGGATCGCGGCTGGCGCCCTGAAGGGGCGATGGTCTGCGCCTTTGCTTTCGCATTTGGCGGCAGCAATGCCTGGCGCATTCAGCACATCGGCGAAGTCCTATCGCTGTGCTGGTTCGCCATCGCGCTGTTTTTTTTGTCGAGGGCGCTGGCGCGCGGCTCATGGCTGAACGGCCTCGCCGCCGGTTTCACCGCCGGCTTTATGGTTTTGGGGCGCGATCAGATTGCCTGTCTTTGCGCCTACCTGCTGGTGATTTTCGTCATATGGAATTTATGCGGCGCGGGTCTCGGTTCAAATCCTGGGGCAAATCCAAGAGCAAATATTGGAGCGAGGCTGCGCGCCGTGATCGCGCCGCTGGGCGCGGGCCTCGCGGCGGGGCTGGCGGTGACAATTGCGCCGTTGGCCTTTTCCATCGCGCTGGCCGCGCAATCGAACCGCCCGGCGATTGATTTCGCCGATGCCGCGCGCGGCTCCCTGCCGCCGCTGTCGCTGCTGACCGCGTTTGCCGCCAATCTTTACGGCGTCGATGGTCCGATGGCGAATTTTTGGGGACCGCCGAGCTCGATGGTCTGGGGCGACAATGATTTCATTCTCGCCCGCAATATGGGCGCGGTTTACTTCGGCGCGCTGCCTGTGGCGGCGCTGCTGGGCGCCGGTCTCGCGCGCGGCGCGCTGCTGCGCGCGGACATCCGGTGCTTCGCGCTGGGCGCTGTGCTGATGGCGCTTTACGCGGTGGGCTCATTCACACCCGTTTTCCAGCTTCTGTATCATGTGCCCGGCGTCGATCTGTTCCGCCGTCCGGCCGATGCAACTTTCCCGCTTTGCGCGCTGCTCGCGGTGCTGGCGGGCTACTGTGTCAACGCTATGCTGGAAGAGCGCGGCGCGCCGCGCTCCATGATCGCGGGCGCGGCGCTCGGCGCGCCCGCCCTTGCGGGCTGCGCGCTGGTTGCATGGGACAGGGGCCGGCTGGGGCAGGCGGCTTGGCCGTTGGCCATCGCGGCCGGCTCGTTCCTGTTGGCTTTCGCGGCGCTCGCTCTCGCATGGCGGCATCAGACACGGCATCCCCGGCTGGCGCTTGCCTGCCTTGCCGCTGTCATGACGCTGGATCTCGCCGTCTCCAACAAGCCCAATGAATCGACGGCGCTGCCGCCGGAAACCTACGAGGCGCTGCGTTTCGACACGGGCGATGAGGCCATCGCGCTTATCAAGCGCCGTCTCGCGGAGACCGCCGCGCCCGACCGCCGCGACCGCGTGGAGCTTGCCGCTGTTGGTTATGATTGGCCCAATGCCGGTCTGGTCCACGGCTTCGAACACGATCTCGGGTTCAATCCCGTTCGTCTCAAACTATTCGCCGACGCGACCGGCGCGGGCGACCAGATAGCCATTCCCGAACAGCGGAAATTCTCCAGGCTCTACGCCGGCTTCGCCTCGCCGATGGCGGATTTGCTCGGCGTGCGGCTGCTGGTGACGGGCGGGCGCCCCGAAGCAATGGACCCGTCGTTCCGCGAGAGTGATTTTAAACTGCTGGCGGCGACGCCCTCGGCGCGGGTTTACGAAAATCCGCGCGCGCTGCCGCGCGTGATGTTTGCCGCGCAATCGCGCCGCGCGGATTTTGCGGCCATGCTGGCGGACGGCGTCTGGCCGGCCGTCGATTTCACGCAAACCGTGCTGCTGGAGGCGCCGGGCGATGCCGCGCCGCGCGCGCCCGGCGCCGCGCGGATTGTCTCCTATGCCAATACCGAGATTGTCATTGAGGGCGATTCGCCCGCCGGCGGCCACATCGTTCTTAACGACGTTTTCCATCCATGGTGGCGCGCCACGATCGACGGCGGGCCGGCGGAAATATTGCAGGCGAATGTGATGTTCCGCGCGGTGTCCGTGCCGCCGGGAAAACACCGGGTGACATTCCGCTTCGAGCCGATGCGCGGGCTGCTGGCGCAGCTGTTCCCCTGAGCCCCCGCTATTTAGCGGCGCCGTTCACCATCGCCCGGACGCGCTCGGTGACGGCTTTCGGCGTCGCGTAAACGCGTGTCATGATCCCCTGCGCCTCGATACCCGTCGTCGGCGCGATATCGCTTTGCGTGCGGGCCGCCTCTTCAAGAAAAGCCGGATCGCTCATCGTCGCGTCAAAGGCGCGCCGCAGCATGTCGACGCGCGCGGCGGGCGTTCCCGGCGGCGCCGCGAAAGCGCGCCCCAGAACGGTGCCGATCATCAGCAGCTCCAGCATCTGCCGGTCCTCCGCCTTCATGGGAAAATCAAAGACGTAGGGCGCCTCGGGAATCGAGGCGTTTTTCTCCGCGCCGATTTGCAGCAGCAGATTGATTTTTTTGTCACGCAGCCAATCCGGCTTGGCGGCGCGCAGCGAGGACAGCGAGAGGCCGCAGCGCCCGTGGACCTCGCCGGATTCAATCGCCAGAAAAGTCTCCTTGCTGCCGAGATAGCCCGTGATGATGCGCGTCTTCATGCCCAGCGCCGCGTTCAGCGCCAACGGATAGGAATCGGTTTCCGATCCCGCGCCGGTGCCGGCAACAATGAATTCCCGCTTCCGCGTGTCCTCAATCGTTTGAAAAGGACCGGCGGCCCAAGACACGCAAAGCGTCACGTCGCGGCTCATCGCGCCGATCCACTGGAACCGGCTCATGTCATAGCCGGGATTGCGCGCGCCGATCAGCGGCTCGATCAGCGGCCCGCCGGGAAATGTCGCGAGGACGCTGCCGTCCCGCGGCGCGGAATCCGCCAGGTAATTTGCCGCGCGTATGCCGCCGGCGCCCGGCATGTCCTGCACATTGACGGCGGGATTGCCGGGCAGATGCCGGCCGATATGGCGCGCCAGAAAACGCGCGTAAATATCAATGCCGCCGCCCGCGGTGCCCGCAACCTGGATGGTGACGCCCTTCGGGAAAGGGTCCTGCGCCAGGGCGGGGCCGGCGCAGAGGCCGGCGAAGAGACCGGAGATCGCGGGGACGAAAAATCTTTTTCTCATGGCGCGGCCGCTCCGCAAAACTCACACAGGCTCCGCGCCGATCAGCACGAACGCAAGCACCGCCGGCGCGTCGCTCCGGTTGCTCCACGCGTGGTTGGTGCCGCGTTGGATCAGCACGTCGCCCTGTTTCAACAGTGTTTCGCCCTCATCCATCAGCGCGTAAATCTCGCCGGATAGAATGATGGCGTAATCAACAGAATCGGTTTTGTGAAAGCCGGGATGGCGCGCGCCGGTTCTGTCCAGCGCCGCGGCGCGCCCGGTTCCATCATCGGATGCGGCGGCGTGTTCCGCCGCCAGCGAGGCGAGGCGCACGGCGTCCGGCGGATAGGAGATGATGCGGAACACGCTGCCGTTTGAGGGCGGCGGCAGGCGGTAGGGCTGAAGCGCCGGGTCTTGCGCGCCCGCATTGCTTGCGGGCGAGACGTCTGTGCCCCAAAGCTCGGTGACTGTCGTCGAGCCCGGGCCGCGCTGGCGCACATGGGTCGCGGGTCCGTCCGTCAGAAAGACGGATTTGCCCTGCGCGTTATGGCCGGTGACGACGCGGCGGATTGGCATGGGCCGGGGCTCCTGTCCTTGGCGGTCGGCGTTGAGGCGGCGGGCCGCAATGCGCGCCCGCCGAAAAGTCCCTCACTTCCCCCACACTTCCTTCGATATATCGATCACCAGCTGCATCTTCGCCCATTGCTGCGTCTCCGCGAGGCTGTTTCCCTCCTCGGTCGAGGCAAAGCCGCATTGCGGCGACAGGCAAAGCTGATCCAGCGGCGCGAATTTCGAGGCTTCGTCAATGCGGCGCAGTATATCGCCGCGCTTCTCAAGCTCGCCGGTCTTGGTGGTGATGAGGCCCAGAATGACAGTTTTGCCCTTCGGCAGAAAGCGCAAAGGCTCAAAGCCGCCGGAGCGGTCATTGTCCCACTCGAGGAAATAGCCGTCGATGTTGAGCTTGTTGAACATCAGATCGGCGATCGGCTCATAGCCGCCCGAAGAGATGAACGTCGAGCGGAAATTGCCGCGGCAAACGTGCATGGTGGCGCAGAGATCGGCGGGCTTGCCCGCCAGCGCCGCATTGATCATGCCGACGTAAATGTCGCCCTGTTTGGCCGGATCGTCGCCGCGCGCGGCCAGCATTTCGCGCTGTTTGGGGTCGCACAGATAGGCGAAGCTGCAATCGTCGATCTGGACGTAGCGGCAGCCCGCGTCATAAAAGCCGTGGATCGCCTGCTTATAGGCCTGCCCGAGGTCGTGGTAGAATTCGTCCATCGCCGGGTAGACGCCCATGTTGATGGATTTGCGGCCGCCGCGGTAGTGCAGCATCGAGGGGCTGGGGATCGATTGCTTCGCCGTCTTTGTGGTGACAGCGTTCAAAAAACGAAAATGATCAATGTGCGCGTGGCGCTTCGATCCCAGCTTGCCGACAATGCGCGGCGCGCGGGCGCGGGTCTGCACGCCGGAGAACTGAATGCCCTGATCGGCCTCGATCACCTCGACGCCGTCGATGCCGCCGAGAAAGTCCATGTGCCACCACGACCGGCGGAACTCGCCGTCGGTGACGACCTCAAGGCCGATCTCCTCCTGCTTTTTGACGATCTTGCGGATTTCCGTGTTTTCCACCTCCGTCAGCGCGGCGGCGCCCAGCTTGCCCGCGTAAAACTGCTCGCGCGCGGCGCGCAGCGGCTCAGTGCGCAGGATCGAGCCGACGTGGTCGGCGCGGAAGGGCGGCTTCGTTCTCATCATGGGGCGTCTCCGGAATAGCCCCATCGGAAAGCCGCGGGCTTGCCGGGACCTTATTCAAGAAATCACCCGCCCGGGCAAGCCTCCCGCAAGCCTCCCGCAAGCCTCGCGGCAACCCCTTGGAAACCCGCATGCCCGCCCCGCGGAAACGGGGCTTGATCCCGGCGCGCGCGCCGCACATCATGCATGCCCAACAAGTCAGCCGGAGGACAGCCCATGCCGCCGCCCATGCTTTCCCACGAGGTTCGCGGCGTGAAGACGCGCATGATGCGCGGCGGCGCCGGGGAGCCGATGGTGTTCCTGCACGGCGCCGGCGGCATGGCGCCCTGGGGCGCCTTTGCGGAAACCCTCGCGTCGCGCTTTGATCTCATCATGCCCGAGCATCCTGGCTTCGGCGGCTCCGACACGCCCGCCTCGATCCGCAATGTGCGGGATATGGCGCTCTATTATCTGGATTTCCTCGACGCCCTCGGCGGTCCGAAGGTGCATCTTGCCGGCACGTCGCTCGGCGGCTGGATCGCCGCGACGCTGGCCGTGCGAAATTGCACGCAGCTTGCAAGCCTGTCGCTGCTGGCGCCGGCGGGCCTGCGCGTCAAAGGCATTCCCTCCGGCGATAATTTCATCTGGAACCCCGAGGAGACCGCCCGCAATCTCTTTCACGATCAGACGTTTTCCGAAGCCATGCTGGCCGCCCAGCCGACGCCCGACGAGCAGGACCTGCTGCTCAAAAACCGCTTCATGGCGACGAAGCTCGGATGGGAGCCGCGCTGGCACGATCCGGCGCTGGGGCGCTGGCTGCACCGCATAAAAGTGCGCACGCTGATACTGTGGGGCGCGGAGGACAAGCTGTTTCCCGCCGCTTACGCCAAACCCTGGGGCGAGGGCATCCCCGGCGCGCGCGTCGAAATCATTCCGCGGGCGGGGCATTTGCTGCACATCGAGAAAGCCGGCGACGCCGCTGACAGAATCGTTTCATTCGCCGGCGGGAGACAGCCATGAAATTCACCTGCTTCCACCTGATGCCCTACCGCCCGATGGATATGACGGAGCGCCGCAAGCACCGCGCCGCCTGGCTGGTGCTGCCCAACGATCTCTACGACCCCGAGCTTGGCGCGCAGCAGTACGAATCCTATCTCGATCAGCTTACATCGGCGGAGGCGCTGGGCTTTGACGTGATCGGCGTCAACGAGCATCATCAGACCGCCTATGGCATGATGCCCGCGCCCAATCTCATCGCCAGCGCGCTGATCCAGCGCACGAAGACAATCAAAATCGCCGTGCTGGGCCGCGCCCTGCCGCTGACCAACAACCCGATGTATATCGCCGAGGAATTCGCCATGCTCGACACGATGTCGCGCGGGCGCATGATCGCCGGATTCGTGCGCGGAATCGGCACCGAATATCACGCCACGGGAATCAATCCGGCATTCTCGCATGAGCGATACCAGGAGGCGCATGATCTCATCGTCGCGGCCTGGACCAAGCCTGGACCGTTCGAGTTCGAGGGCGAGCATTACAACGTGCGCTACGTCAACCTTTGGCCGAAGCCCTTTCAAAAGCCGCATCCGCCGATCTGGGTGCCCTCGCAGGGCTCTTCGGAGACGGTGAAATGGGCGGCGGCGCCGGAGCGTAAATATCCGTTTCTGGTGACGTTCTCCTCCCACGAGCTCGTCAAGAAATATCTCACCGCGTATCGCGACGCCGCGCGCGGCTACGGCTACGAGGCGGACGGCGGCCAGCTCGGCTGGGCAGTGCCCGTTTACGTCGGCGACACCGACGAGAAAGCCAAGGCTGAGGCGGGCTACGCGATTGAAACCCTGTTCAACGATTTCCTCGCCACCCCCTGGGAAATGCTGCTGCCGCCCGGCTATATGTCGCTCCCCTCGATGCAGGCGACGATGCGCAACCGCGGCGCGCTGGGCATGGGCAAACGGCTGACGGCGGATGAATTGATCGCCAACGGCACGGCGGTTATCGGCAGCCCCAAAACGGTGCGGGAGCAAATCCAAAAGATGCGCGACGCGACGGGCCTCGAAAACCTCGTCACCATGCTGCAATTCGGCGTGCTCAACGATGAGCTGACGAAACGCAACATGGAGCGCTTCTCGGCGGAGATCATGCCGCATTTCAGGTGAGTGAAAAACGAGCGGCGCAAATTACGCGGGCAGCTTGTTATTGGGCATCCGAAACGTGAAGCGGGTTTCCTCCCGGGTGGACACGACATCAAGCGTGCCGCCGTGCGCCCTCGCCACTTCGTGGGCGATATAGAGCCCCAGCCCCAGTCCTTGCCGGCTGGGCCGCTTCTCGCCGCGCTGGAAGGGCTGGAACAACCGCTCCATGTCGGCGCTTGGAATGGGTTTGCCCGCGTTGGCGACAGACAGTTCAAAACCTTCCGCGCTGCTTTTCGCCCGCACGCTGACGGGCTTGTCAGGCGCGCCATAGGTCAAGGCGTTGCCAAGGAGATTGGAGAAGAGCTGAGCCACGCGGCCCCCGTCGCAGTCAACCGGCCCGTCCAGATTGAACGTCGCCTCAATACGCCGCTCGGGCGAGGCGGTCGCCAGTTCAGTGATCGTCTGGCGAAGCAGGGGTTCCAGATTTTGGGCGGCGCGTTCGAGGCCGAGGCCCCCGCCGAGACGGATTCGACTCAAATCGAGAAGATCGCCAACCAACGCCGACATCCGCGCCGCGCTGCTCTCCATCATGGCGGCGAGAGTTTGGGCGCGATCATTCAGCGGCGTCTTTCGCAGCAACGTGACGCCTGACAGGATCGCGCTGAGCGGGTTGCGCAAATCATGCCCCAGCACCGCCATGAAGTTTTCGCGCAGTTGTGTCGCCGCCCGCTCCGCGCTCACATCGGTGTTGACGCCAAGCCAGCGCGAAACCAGCCCGTCCGCCCCTCTCACAGGCGAGATGCGCGTCAGGAAAGGACGGAACACCCCGTCAGCGCCTTTCAGGGGGAAAGTCATCTCGAAATTCTGGCCGCTTGCAATGCTGCCTTTCCACTGCACCAGAACGGTTGAAAGCAACGCGGGGTCATGGACTGATTGCCAGCCCCAGCCCTGCATCTGCTCGGGAGTTGTGCCGGTATATTCATACCAGCGGCGATTGTACCAGAATATCCAGCCGTCGGCGTTCGCCATCCAGCAAAGAGTGGGCATCAAGTCGGCCAGAATCTCGAACTGCCGCTGGTTGTGTTTGTGCTCGGTGAGGTCGCGGACAATCTTTGCGGCCCCCACGATCGCGCCCGACGCGTCGCGGACCGGCGAGATGGTCAGCGCGACGTCGAGACGGCGGCCATCCTTGGTTACGCGGACGCTTTCGTAGCCCTCCAGGCTCTCGCCGTGCCGCAGGCGTTCGAGGATGCTTGCCTCCTCCTCCACCAGCTCCGGGGGGAACAGGCAGACGATGGGCCGCCCGATCATTTCCGCCGCCTTATAGCCGAATAACCGCTCAGCGGCGGCGTTCCAGCTCAGGACAACGCCGTCTAGGTTCTCGCTGATAATCGCGTCGACCGAAGATTCCACGATTGCCGCCAAAAGCGCGGCGACCGGGGGTGTGGGATCGCGGAAGCCGTCCGGCCTGATTGCAATGTCCGTCATTGAACGCCTTCCTGATAACCCCGCGCCCGCCGCTGCGCGCCCAACAGCAAAGAGCGGCTCCTTTTGCCGGCTCAGATTTATCATGGCATAAAAATCCGCTCCCTGTCTGTTGTCGTTGCGGGCCGGAACAAGGCTCCCTGTGAGGGAACGCGCCTCGCGGAGGGCTTGATCCTGTCCCCGGTTCCCTGCGACACTCGAGGCACGACAAAGCGGGAGGACACCATGCCAGCATTCACATCACATTTCGCCGCCGCGCTCGCCATCACCGCCGCGCTGACCGCGCCCGCCATCGCCGCCGAGCCCGCCGCCTGCGACAGTTACGTTCCCGCCGTCACCGGCGGCCCGCTGCCGCCGCCGGAGTCGGACACGGTCGTCATCCGCTGGCTCGCCAACGCCAATTTTGAATTCGGCTACAAAGGAAAAGTCTATCTTTTCGATGCCTACTTCGACCGCACGCCGCGCAGCCACGCCCTCGGCTTCAAAGCGGCGGACGTGAAGAAAGCCGAGGCCATCTTTGTCTCGCACGCGCACTTCGATCATATATCCGACATCGGGGCGGTGGCCCGGCAGACCGGCGCGCCCGTGGTTGGCACGCCCATCACGGCGGAAACCGCGATCAAGCTTGGCGCGCCCGAAAAGCAGATTGTTATCGCGAAGGGCGGCGAGAGCCTGAAATACGGCGACGCCACGGTGGAAGCCGCGCTGGCCGAGCATTCCACCATTCAGCCAGGCCTCGTCGATATTTACGCCAGCCTCTACGCCAATGATTCGCCCGCTTACAGCGAGCCGGAAAAGTCCCTGCGGGGCTACGTGCAGTCGCTGGGCACCTTCGATCCGCGCATCATCAAAGAGGGCACGCTGGCCTTTGGGCTGACCTTCCCCTCGGGGTTTAAGGCGGTGCTCGTCGGCAGCTCCGGGCCGATCACGCCGGGCGTGCGCGCGCTGGCGGAAAAGCTCGGGCCGGTGGATGTGCTCATTGTCGCCTATCAGGTGCACGCGGTCGCTGACACGCAGATATCCTACACGATGCCGTTCATCGAACTGTTCAAGCCGAAGCTGTATTTGCCCGCCCATCACGACGCCGCGCCGCCGACCTGGGTCGATCTCGGCATCGAGCCCCTGTTCGACCGCATCCGCGAAACCATGCCCGCGACAAAATTCCTTGCGCCGCTCTACCGCTCTCCGATCTGTGTTTCGGCCGGCGGCGCGAACCGGGGCGCGGTGGTGTCGTTCAAATATTGAGCATCACATCGAGCACACCACCGGATAAAGCGCGCCGCGCGCGGAGGCGGCTATGTCGGCGGCGCTCTGCGGCGCGCCGGCGGCGGCGGCGGGTTTAACCGCCACGCCATTGGCCGCGAGAAAGGCGCTCAGCGCCGGCGCTTCAACCAGCGGCCAGGCCGCCTGCGAAACGACGCCGGCAACGCGCACCGGCGCTTTGAGCGGGGCCGCCAAGGCAACCAGCGCGCCGCTTCTGTCGAACACCGCTCCGCCCGCGGCCGCTCCCTGCAACGGCGCCAGCACGCGCGCGGGGCCGCCCGCCGCGGCGGCGCCGAGAATCTCTCCGGGCGCCGTCATCGTCTCCGCGCCCTGATAGAGCACGACGACGCTTATGTTGGCGGCGGGGCCGGCGGCGG
>JANYFM010000044.1 GCA_025362655.1 Hyphomicrobiales bacterium
CAGGGCGGCAAATATTCGACCGTCACCGGCAAGGGCTTCCGCCCGCGCGTCATGGACATCGGCCGCTGGCGCTGGCTGACCGGGGGCTTTCTCGCGCTCTACGGCCTGCTGGTGGTGGGCCTGCCCTTCGCGGTGCTCGTCTGGTCGTCGCTCCAGCGCTTTTACGCTGTGCCCACCTGGGCGGCGCTGCAAAATCTGACGCTGAAATCCTATGAGAGCGTGCTGAATTATCCGGGCGTCGGGACCGCCGTCTGGAACAGCTTTGTTCTCGCCATCGGCTCCGCCACTTTCGTTATGCTGCTCACGGCGGTCCTCTGCTGGATCGTCCAGCGCACCAAAATCCCGGGCCGCTGGCTGCTGGACAGCCTCGCCTCCGCGCCTTTGGTGCTCCCGGGGCTGGTGATGGGCCTGTCGATCATGGTCTGTTATCTCGCCATCGGCGGGGGAATCTACGGCACGATCTGGATATTGTTCATCGCCTACGTCACGCGCTTTCTCCCCTACGGCATGCGCTACAACGCGGCCTCGATGCTGCAAATGCACCGGGAGCTGGAGGAATCCGCCGCCATGAGCGGCGCCTCGTGGTTCGCCTCCTTCCGCAAGATTGTGCTGCCGCTGCTGAAACCGGGGTTCACCGCCGGCTGGATTTATATCGTGATCGTCTCGGTGCGGGAGTTGTCCAGCTCGATTTTGCTCTATAGTCCGGGTACGGAGGTTGTCTCGATCGTCATCTGGGAACTCTGGCAGAACGGCCAGTATGTCGAGCTTTCGGCTTTCGGGGTGATGCTGATCGCGGCGCTGCTGGTGTTTGTTGTCGCCGCGCAGCTGGCGGGCCGGCGGTTCGGGATTAAAGAAGTCTAATGTACTGGGGAGGGAAGCGTGCTCAGCGTCAAGGCACTGAACACTGAATACAAGACCCAAAAAGGCCCTCCCGTGAAAGCGGCGCAGGACGTGAGTTTTGAGGTTCCCAAAGGCAGCTTCTTCACGCTGCTGGGGCCGTCCGGCTGCGGGAAAACCACGACGCTGCGCTCCATCGCGGGCTTGGAGCGGCCTGTGTCGGGCGGGATATCCGTCAGCGGGCGCGTTGTCTACGCCTCGGCGCAGGGCATTTTTGTTCCGCCGAATCAGCGCAATTTCGGCATGGTGTTTCAGTCCTATGCCATCTGGCCGCATATGACCGTGTTCGCCAATGCCGCCTTCCCGCTGGAAGTGCGCAAGAACAAAATGAACAAAACGAAGATCAAAGACAAAGTCATGGGCGTTTTGAACGCGGTCGGCCTCGACCATCTCGCCGACCGCGACGCGACCAAGCTCTCCGGCGGCCAGCAACAGCGCCTTGCGCTGGCGCGCGCGCTCGTCATGGAGCCCGAGCTTTTGCTGCTCGACGAGCCGCTGTCCAACCTCGATGCCAAGCTGCGCGACCGCATGCGCTTCGAATTGAAGCGGATCCAGCGCGACCTCGGCCTGACGACCCTCTACGTCACCCACGATCAGGGCGAGGCGCTGGCGCTTTCCCATCAGATTGCCGTGATGAACGAGGGCCGCATCGTGCAGATCGGCTCGCCCACCGACATTTACGACCGCCCGACAAGCAAATTCGTCGCTGACTTTATCGGCACCAGCAATTTCGTCGAGGCCACGGTGCTCGGCTACGACGAGGCTTTGAAGCTCTACAAGGTGCGCTGCGTGCTCGGCGACTTTGATGCCATCAGCCTCGCCGATCTGCCGAAGGACTCGAAGGTCACGATTTCCATCCGCCCGGAGGATGTCGAGCTGTCCGAGGCGCCGGCCCCCCAGGGCGGCGGGCTCAATGTCTGCGCCGGCATCGTTGACAACAAGGTGTTTCTCGGCAACATCGTCGATTTCCAAGTCGTGGTAAACGGCTTTCAAATGCAGGCGCGCTCGCATCCGTCCCTGACAACTCCGCGCGGCGGCGCGCTGAATCTCCGGATGGACCCGCGCAAATGCGTCGCCCTGCCCGAAGGCGCGGCGGCGGATGCGAAAGCCGCCGCCGCCCACTGACATTTACTCGAATGAGGATGAACCATGGCCAAGAACGCGCTCGTATCCGATGACCTCGCGCAGAAATTCGCGACCGAGAAGGACACGCCTTATCTGCGCTGGGTGCGCGATGAAGGCCTCGATATCATCAGCGCCCATTACATCCGCAATCTGCGCACGGTCGAATTGAAGCCCTGGGCGCGGCGCGGCGGCAAAGGCGTCTATATCAACCATGAGGCCTCGCGGACCTCGAATGATTGCTATGTCTGCGAAATCGCGCCGGGCAAAAAGCTTGAGCCCCAGCGTCAGCTTTTCGAGGAGATGGTGCTCGTCATCGGCGGACGCGGCTCGACGACCGTGTGGAATGACAAGGGCGACCGCATCACCTTCGAATGGAAGGACGGCGCGCTGTTCGCCATACCGCTCAATTGCTGGCATCAGCATTTCAACGGCTCGGGCGCCGAGCCGGCGCGGTTCGTCGCGGTCACCAACGCGCCGCCGGTCATCAACCTCTACGAGGACATCCATTTCGTTTTCAACACCGCGCATGATTTCAAGGAGCGCTTTTCCGGCGAGCCGGATTATTTCGCCGCCAAGGGAGAGCAGCAGGGCTTCCTGCTGACGACCAACCTCGTGCCGGACGCGCCGAACATTCCGCTGATCTCCGCCAAGGAGCGCGGCGCCGGCGGCGGCCATATCCGCTTCAACATGGCGAAAGGCTCCATGAACAGCCACATTTCGCAATTCCCCATCGGCACCTACAAGAAGGGCCATGCGCACGGTCCCGGCGCGCACGTCATCATTCTCGGCGGCCAGGGCTATTCGCTGATGTGGCCGGAGGGCGACGAGCCCAAGCGCTATGACTGGGAGATAGGCACCATGATCGTGCCGCCGAACATGTGGTATCACCAGCATTTCAACACCGGCACAACGCCCTCGCGCTATCTCGCGTTCAAACACGAGGTGGTCAGCATCCGCAACGCCCAGGGCGTGCCGAAAGCGTGGATTTCCAAACGCGTGGGCGGCGACCAGATCGATTACGCCGACGAGATGCCGCTGGTGCGCTCAATGTTCTCGCAGGAGCTGGAGAAGGCCGGCCTCGCGCCGAAAATGGACGAGGCTTACAAAACCGAGCTTGAGACACTGCCGCCGAAAGCGGCGTGATTCCTTCAACGGGGCACGGTTATATTTAGGGATGCCGGCATGACGAAAACCGCCATCGTCGAGGAAGGCCTCGCCGCGAAGTTCTCCACCGAGAAGGACACGCCCTATCTGCGGTTTGTCCGCAAAGAGGGCCTCGACATCATCGCCGCCCAGCATGTGCCGAACCTGCGCACCGTCGAATTGAAGCCGTGGGCGCGGCGCGGCGCCAGCGGCGTCTACATCAATCATGACGCCTCGCGCACCTCAAACGACTGCTACGTCTGCGAAATCGCGCCGGGCGGCAAGCTAAGCCCCCAGCGCCAGCTCTATGAGGAGATGGTGCTGATTCTCGATGGACGCGGCTCGACGACCGTGTGGAACGACAAAGGCGACCGCATGACCTTCGAGTGGAAGGCCGGCGCTATATTCGCCATTCCGCTCAACTGCTGGCACCAGCATTTCAACGGCTCCGGCCGGGCGCCGGCGCGCTACGTCGGCGTCACCTTTCTGCCCTCCGTGCTCAACCTCTATGGCGACGAGGATTTCGTCTTCAACACGAAATACGATTTCAAGCAGCGCTTTAACGGCGAGCCCGATTATTTCTCCGGCAAGGGCGAACAAACCGGCTTTCTGCTGAAAACCAATTTCGTGCCGGATGCCGTCAATCTGCCGCTGATGGCCGCCAAGGAGCGGGGCGCGGGCGGGGGCCATATCCGCTTCAACATGGCGCGCGGCTCGATGGCCAGCCATATCTCGCAGTTTCCTGTCGGCACCTACAAGAAGGGCCACGCCCATGGCCCCGGCGCCCATGTGATCGTGCTGACCGGCGAGGGCTATTCGCTGATGTGGGGCGAGCGGGAGGAGGCCCGACGCTATGAGTGGCAGCCGGGCACCCTGATTGTGCCGCCCAATGCCACCTACCACCAGCATTTTAACACCGGGCCGGAGCCTGCGCGCTATCTCGCCTTCAAACATTCCTCGCCCCGCAATGAGCAGGGCGTGCCGATGTCGTGGATCAGCCGCCGCCTTGGCGGGCATCAGATCGATTATGCCGATGAAACCCCCGAGTTGCGCGCCATGTATGAGCGGGCTCTGGCGAGGCACGGGCTCAAGCCGAATATGGACGAGAGCTACGCGCGGGAGTTGGAGACGCTGCCGCCCAAAGCGGCCTGAGCGCTCCGCCCGCCGGTTGCGACACGCCGCCCGCGCCGTGCTAAAGGGGACGAAACGCGCGCCTGCGCCAGGGAGACGACAATGACCGCCATGGATGAAGCCGGCCCCGGCCACAATTCCGGGCCCGACGGGCTCGGCAAGGAGGCCGTCTGGGAGCGCTGGACCAAAAAGCGCGTTTTCGTGCGCGCGCTTGAGGGCACTTATGGCGAACTGGTGCGCGAATTGTTCAACCAGCCGCGCGTCTACCCGACTCGCGACCATAAGTGGCACGGCGGCCCCGGCCATTACGGCAAGAAAATCATCAATCCCCAGGCGGTCAGGGTGGCGCAGTCCATCGAAACCCACATCGAGGTTTTCTCCCCCGGCGGCTACGGCCAGAAACACGGCCACATGAACAGCGCCGTCTTCTTCGTGCTCAAGGGCAATGGCTATGATGTCCACGACGGCGTGCGCCACGACTGGTCGCCCGGCGACGCGCTGATTGTCGAGAATGCCTGCGTCCACCAGCATTTTTCCAGCGAGCCGGACGATGAATGCATCACCCTCGTGATGAAGGCCAAGCCGCTGTTCCTGTTCATGCACATGCTGTTCCAGAAGGTGGTCGATTTTCCGCCGAAGGACGCCACGGATAAGCAGCGCGTCTACACGCCGCCCAGAGAGCTCTAAGGACCTTAGCCATGTCACTGTTGGATCCGCGCGAGCGCGCCGCCGCCCATGCCCCCACCCGCAATGTGGATTTTTATGCGCAGGCCCTGAAAGCCTCGGCGGAATTCCGCGGCGAATACGACGGCCGCATGAACGTCGTCAAAGCCCATGAGATGCCGTTTGAGCGCTCGCCCAACGGGCTGATCAAACACATCATCAACGAGCGCATGAACACCAAGGAATGCTGCCTCGATATTTATATGCAGTTTCTCCCCGCCGGCGGCGCCTCGGGCAAGCACCGCCATCTCTCGGAGGAGGTGTTTTACGTTGTCGAGGGCGAAGGCTATGACCTGCACTGGGACGTGCGCTTCGACTGCCACGACAAAATGGAATTCGAATGGGAGAGCGAGCCGAAGAAATTCGAATGGAGGACGGGGGATTTCGTCTATATCCCGCCTTATTGCGCTCATAAGCATTTCAGCACCGGTCCCGGCGGGGCGCGCATCATTGTCTGCACCAGCCGGATTGTGAAACCGATGGGCTTTGACTGGTTCGAGCAAATCGAAAACGCGGAAGGGTTTTGAGGAGCGATGGGCAGCGGAGCGTCCCGATGAGCGGCTGGGCTCGGATTCGCGGTCGCGGCGCGCTCCTCGCGGTGGCGCTGCTTGCGCTCCTTGCGCCTTCCCGCGTCCTGGCCGCCTCCGCCGCTGATCTTGCCGCCTATGCCGGCGCGGACCGGACCCAAGTGCTGATGGACGGCGCCAAAAAAGAGGGCACGCTGACCCTCTACACCTCGCTGACAAGCGAGGACGCGAAAATTCTCGGCGACGCGTTTGAGCGCAAATACGGTGTTAAACTGCGCGTCTGGCGCGCCAGCAACGAGGATATTCTCCAGCGCGCCATTGTTGAGAACCGCGCCTCGCGCAATGACAGCGATCTCTTTGAGACCGATGCCTCCGGCCTTGAGGGCCTGCGCCGCGAAAATCTTTTGCTGCCTGTCGTGTCCCCGGCTTTTGCCGATCTCATGCCACAGGCGGTCAAGCCGGAAAGCTGGATAGGAACGCGGCTGAATATTATCACCGGCGCCTTCAACACCAACGCCGTCAAGGCGGCGGACGCGCCCAAAAGCTACGAGGATCTGCTCGACCCCAAATGGAAGGGCAGGCTGGGCATCGAAGCCGGCGACATCGACTGGTTTGCCACGGTTGTTTCGGACATGGGCGAGGAAAAAGGCCTGAAGCTTTTCCGCGGCATTATTTCAAAAAACGGCGCCTCGGTGCGCAAGGGCCATACGCTGATGGCCAATCTCGTGGCGTCCGGCGAGGTGCCGCTGGCCTTGACGACCTATCTCTACAAAGTCAATCAGCTGAAAGCCGTGGGAGCGCCGCTGCAGGCGTTTCAGCTGGCGCCCACCGTGGCGCGCGTCAACGGCATGGGCCTTTCGCCCAATGCGCCGCATCCGCACGCCGCGCTGCTGTTCTTCGATTTTATGCTGACCGACGCGCAGGCGATCCTCGCCGGCCGCGAGTTTTTCCCCGTCAGCCTGAAAGCGCGGCGCGACACCGATGCCATGAATCTCAGCTTTGTCGATCCCGCCACGCTGATGGACGACGGCGACAAGTGGGAAAAATTGTTCAACGAGATCGTCATCCGGCAATCGCGCTGACCTCGGGAGACGCGCATGTGCGGCGAACTGGACGACGGCCCGCCGGGCCAAAAGCTTGAGGATCATCTCTACGCTTCCTTCCTCGCCCATGCCCGCCGCCTGCTGGCGGCGACGGAGCGCGGCAAGCCGGGCGGCGATTCAATCTCCGGCTATGCGGACCGCCTCTTCGCCGACGCGCTCAGCCGCGCCAGCCGCGATTGCGAAAGGCTGGATGAGGCGGGCCGCTATGAGACTTTGTCCGTGCAGGCGCTGGTGTTCGCGCGCCTCGCCGGCGTCCTCGCCTCGCATCTCGCGCTGAATGAAGACCCGCTGCGCAAGCTGATGGAGGCCGCGATGCACGGCTACGGCGAGGCCGAAAAGCTGGCCCCCGATCATGGGCATTTTCATGACGGGGAAGACGGCTTCAGCCACCGGCATTCCTAAAGCGTTTTTCAGGCAAGCGGCATCCGGTTCGCATTGAGAAAACGCGTCCAAATCATAAATTTGGCCGCCGGCGTGTTAAATTTTAAACGCCTCCAGCGTTTCCGGCGCGAACAGCTCGGCGGGTTTCAGCAGGCGCTTTGAAAGCCCGGATTCGTGATGGTAGCGCAGGAACGTCGACAGCGCCGCCTCGTTCTTTTCGAAACCGAACGGCCAGTAATCGTCGCCCATTTCGCGCACGGTCTCCTCCATTTCAGCGGTGAGGAAAGGCAGCATCGCCATATGCGCCGCCGTTTGTTTTAAATCCTCATAACAGCGCCGCTGCGCCTCGCAGAACGCCTTGAACAGGGACTGCGCGATCCAGCGGTTGGCCTCGTAGACCCCGCGGCGGATGGCGATTGTATGCATCATCGGGAATATCTTCGTCCTGCGGTAATAGGCGAGCTCCACCGCGCGGAAGTCCGGAAACAGACGCACGACATTCACCCCGTCGCAGGTCGAGGGCTTGCGCGCCGTGTGGAATGCGTCGATCTCGCCGTCGAGCAGCATCCGCGAGAGCGTTTTGCCCTCGGGAATGGCGCTCACGCGGATGTTTGCCGGCAGGTCCAGCGACTGCTTTTCGACGCGCCCCGGCTCCTCCTCGCCGCCGGTATGATAGGTCACGCTGTCAACGGGCACGCCATAATGCTCCGCTAGAATGCCGCGGATCCACACCGGCGCGGTCATCTGGAACTCCGGCACGCCGATCCTCTTGCCGATCAGGTCTTTGGGCTCTTTGATTCCCGATTTGGCATTCACATAGATGCAGGAATGGCGGAAGAAGCGCGATGGAAACACGGGGATGGCGACAAAGCGCCCCGGGTCTTTGAACAGCGAGACCGTGTAGGACGACAGCGACATTTCCGCGATGTCGAACTCCTGGTTGCGCACCATTCGGAAGAATGTCTCCTCGACGGGCAGCGCGAGATAATTGAGCTCAATGCCGTCAGGCGCGACCGAGCCGTCGCGCAGCCCCTGGGTGCGGTCGTAGTTCCAGCAGGCGAGGGTGAGCTTGAGTTTGGACATCAGCAAATCCTGAAGCGGAGGGATCAGTAAAAACGATCATAGTGCAGTTGCGCCGCGGGCGCCTTGCAGGCGATCGCCATTTTGGTGACGGCCTCGGTCATCGGCGGCGGCCCGGCGTAGTAAATCTCGTAAGCGCTGAGGTCCCCGCCGGCGATATCCTTTGCGGCATCGTGGACGAATCCGGTTCGCCCCGTCCACTCCGCCTCAGGCGCGGAGAGCGCGGCATGGTAATGAATGCGCGCGCCAAAACCCGGCAGCTCCCGCAGCATGTCCTCGCCCGCGAGATCGCGCATGGAGCGCCCTCCATAGACGAAATGCAGCGCGCGGCCGGCCAGCTTTTCGCTGACGGCGAACGCGCGCGCGATGGCGATCATCGGCGACAGGCCTGAGCCGCCCGCGATGCACAGCAGATCGCGCGGCGCGTCCTCGCGCAGATAAGCATTGCCGTAGGGGCCGTCCAGCGACACGCGCCCGCCGGGCTTCAGGCGGTCGAACAGCGCGGCCGAACAGGCGCCGCCGGGCATGCGCTTGATCTGGAAGTGCCATTCCCCCCCGGTGTCCGTCACGTTGCAGAACGAATAGGCGCGCGCGCCGTTGACGCCATCGGCGCCGATCAGCCCGTATTGCCCCGGCAGCAGGGGATTGGGCGTGTCGAGCCTGAAGCGGAACTCTCGGATGTCGTGCGTGATGTCATGCGTTGCGGTCAGCGTCCCGCCCGTGCGCGCCGGCAATATCCTCGCCTTGTAATCGTCGCGCATCGGCACTTTGATTTTGCAGTCGGTAAGCGGCTGCGACTGGCAGCCAAGGCGGCGCCCGCGCTGGCGCATGCGCTCGTTGAGGCCGGGCGCATCGGGAAACAGGCTGATGACCTCGCCCTCCAGAAGCTCAAACTGGCAATTGCCGCAGGAGCCGGTGTTGCATTCATAGGGAGCGCCCAAACCGCTCCGCAGCGCCGCGCGCAGAATGGTGTCGTCCGCCGCGCATTCAAACGATTTGCCGGCCGCGGGGATTTCGATTTTCGCCATGCTCTGGTCTGTTCCTCTAAAAAACCGCCGGCGCTTTATAACCGAGACGCGCCGAAATGACACGCGCGGTCTCGGCGACCCGGGGCGCGCAAAGCGCGATGGCCGGCCCCGAGAGCCGCTGCGCGGGCCCGGCCAGCCCGACAGCCGCCACAACATCGCCCGCCGCATCGCGCACCGGCGCGGCGATGGAGCGCATGCCCGGCTCGTTCTGCTCGTCCTCGCGCGCGTAGCCGAGGCGGCGCACGTCGGCGAGGGCGGCGCGCAGCGCGGCGGGGTCTGTGATGGTTTTTCGCGTGCGCGGCTTAAACCCCTGGCTCAGCAGCGCCTCCAGTTCCTCGGCGGGACGGAACGCCAGCATCGCGCGGCCCTCCGCCGTGCACAGCGCGGGCCGCCGCTCACCGAGGTTGGCGCGCATGCGGATCGCCTGCGTGCTTTCGAGATCGTAGACATAGAGAATGTCAGCGCCGTCGAGCAGCGCGAGATGAATCGTCTCATTGGTGGCGTCGCGCAGATCAAACAAATGCGGGCGCGCTTCGGTCGAAACATTCATGCGCTGGCGCACCAGCGCGCCGAGCCCGAACAGCGCGATCCCCAGCCTGTATTTCTCCGTCTCGCGGTTTTGCTCCAGCATGCCTTCCGAGACCAGCGTCGATGCAAGCCGGTGGACGGTGCTTTTGGCGACCCCGAGCCGGCGCGCCAGACTGGTCACGCCGATCTCCGCCTCGCCTTCGGTGAACAGCTTCAACAGCCGGGCGGCGCTCGCCACGGAAGAAAGCCGCCGCGGCGGCGCGCGCATGGGTTTGCCGGCGGTTTCAGCGCGCATGGGCGGCCCGCGGTTGCATATCGCGCGCGCCGCCCGCGGCCGTCAGCGCCGACAAAACGGCGGCGCCAATTTCCCGCGCTTCAATATCCTGCGCGATGATGGTCAGCCCCGTTGTTCCGGCGCCGCCGCGCCGCGGGTTCAATCGCTGAAATTCAACGCCGGCGCCGGGCATTGCCTGAACGGAATGCGGTTCGCCGCCGGGCGCGAGCCGGACGATGCCTTTAAGCCGCAGCAGAGCAGGGCCGTATTCCCTCATTATCCCCGCAAGCGCCGCCTCCAGCGCGGCGGCGTCCAGCGCCCCGGGCAGCGCGGTGAAAGCGCTGGTGACGCCGGGCGTGTGAACGGCGCGCGCGCCGCTGTGCACAGCCGCGCATTGCGCTTCCCCTTCCGCCAGCGCGGCCAATAAATCCGCCGCCGAAATATTCGCGCGCGAGGATGTCAGGGTTTTGACGCCGGGCTTGAGCGCGGCGAGCGCTTCGCGCGCGCGGGCGATTTCGCCTTCCGACGCAAGGTCCGTCTTGGAAAGGATCACCGCTTGCGCCGCTTCGATCTGGGCGCGGCATTCGGGGTGCCGCTCGATCTGCCCCGGCCCCAGCCGCGCATCAACGACCGTCACAACGCCCTCCACGAGGTAGCGCTCGCTGACAAGCCCGTGCCGCGCCAGCCGCTCCAGAATGGGCGCGGGATCGGCGATGCCCGTTGTCTCGATCAGCACGCGCGAAAACGCCGGGATATTGCGGCGCAGCCTGTCCCAGAACAAACGCTCCAGCGTCGCTGATAAATCCTCGCCCGCCGCGCAGCAGGCGCAGCCGTTGTCGAGCAGCACCGGGGTCTCGCTGGAAGATTCAACCAAGCGGTCATCAATGCCGGCCTCGCCGAGCTCATTGATGATGACCATCGCGCCAGCGAATTCCGGCGCCTTCAGCCATTGCGCCAGCAGACTGGTTTTCCCGCTGCCGAGAAAGCCGGTCAGGATCACGATGGGAACGCGGGAACGCATCGCCATATCACGTCTCCGGTTGCCTCACGCCTCGATGAAAACGGCACCGTCCCGGACCTCGACCTTGTATACTTTTTGCGGAATCAGACACGGCGGCTCGACAACCTCGCCGGTCTTGATATTGAACATTCCGTTGTGAAAATCGCACTCGATATTATCGCCCTGGATATAGCCTTCCGACAGCGATCCCGGCCCGTGCGAACAGGCGTCGTCCATGACATAATAAGCGCCGTTAAGATTGAACACAGCGAGGGTCAGCCCATGGGCCTCAACCCGCAGGGCGGCGCCCTCGTCAACGTCAGCGGTCTTGCACAATTCAAGGGTTTGCGGGCTTGAGGTCATGGGCTCCTCGTTTGACCGGCGGCACGGGGGGATGTAGATCAATGCAACGCTATGCGGAACGACGTTCCGCATAGAAGAACCTATAACAAGCAACTTGACGGCGGTCAATACCGGGCATGAACTGCCCGGC
>JANYFM010000086.1 GCA_025362655.1 Hyphomicrobiales bacterium
TGTTTGTCGCCGGCCAGCGCGGCGCGCGCCCAAGCGGCGTCGCGGCCGGGCGGCAGCCAAGGCGAGGCCACGGGTCCGTAATAAGATGTCTCGTTCGACGAGCCCATGGCAAACTCGTCCATATTGAGCTTGCCCAGCATGACCGCGCCGTCGTCCCAGAGCCGCGCGGTGACGGTTGATTCATAATCGGGCTTGAAGCCATCGAGGATATGGCTGCACGCCTGCGTGTGAATGCCGCGTGTCGCGTAGAGGTCTTTGACGCCGATCGGGATGCCCTCCAGCGGCAGCGCTTCGCCGCGCCGCAGGCGCCCGTCGCTGGCGGCGGCCATGGCCAGCGCCTTCTCCGGCGTTTCCACAATAAAGGCATTGAGGCCGCGGGCTTTTTCTATGGCGGACAGATGCGCGCCGGCAAGCTCAGCCGCTGACAGGGAGCGGGATTTCAGCGCCGCGCGGGCCTGCGCAATGGTGAGGCGCGTTGGATCGCTCATTCCTATTCAATCACTTTCGGCACGCTGAAAAAATGCCCCTCGCCCGCGGGGGCGTTGGCGACAATAATGTCCGCGCCGGCCTGGCCGCGGACCTCGTCAACGCGCCACTTCATGCGCATGGGAATGACCGATGTCATGGGCTCGACGCCATCGACGGGGATTTTCTGAAGCTGCGCGACAAAGCCGAGCATGGCGTTGAGCTCGTTTTGCAGACGCGGCACTTCCTCATCGCTCACAGCGATGCGCGCCAAACGGGCGATGCGGCGGACCTGTTCCTGATCAACGGACATGCTGACTCCGGGGCGCTAAGACAGGCGCAGCCTATAGCATCGCGCGCTTCAGGCAGGCAACGCGGCTAATCTTGCCAAAGGTCATGAGGCAAAGCTCATGCCCTTTGGTATAATTTCACGGGGCGGGTAACTTTCGTCCAGGCCTTTCCAACAAGGCCGCCGGCGCTATGCTCGGCCCCCAAGGGGACGAATCGGCGATGGCAAAGGCATCCGGCAAGAAAAAACGCACGCAGCCGTTCCTGCCGCGCCGTGCCTATACCCAGGGCGGCCTTGATGGCCTGTGCGGCATCTATGCGACCATCAACGCGCTCCAGCATCTGCGCGGCCGCGGGCTTGAAGAGGCGCCGGCGGCCGCACTGTTCAAACACCTCATTGGAGCGGTGCGCGGCAAACTGCCGGAGCTTCTGTGGGACGGAACGGGGATGCCCGAGCTGCGCAAAATCCTCGACGCCGCCGACGAATGGGCGCGGCTCCATTACGGCTTCGCGCTGGCCCGCGGCGAGCCTCTTTTAAAACGCGCGCCCAAGAACGACGATCTCTATTGGACGAGGCTGGGTGAATTGCTGACAGCGCCCGACCGTGTGCTGCTGGTCGGCCTGAAAGAGCCCTGGGAGCACTGGACCGTGCTGACCAACGTGACGCCGCGCACTCTGCGGTTCTTTGATTCGCTGTCGATCAAAGTGGCGCGGCGCGGCGACGTGTCGCTGCGCGCGGGCTCGACCTATCGGATCGATCCGCATCAGGTGTTTCTGCTGCGGCGGATCGATTTGCAAAAGAAAGCCGCGGCGCCCCGTGACTTGCCTGCGTGACTTGCCCCCGCGATGCCTGTAAATCGGGCGCGCATGGCCGCCAATATCCTCGCCCTCGAAGCCCTCGCGCAACAACTGCCAGCCAAAGCGCGGCTGATGGGGCTTGATCTCGGCACAAAGACCATAGGTCTCGCCGTGTCCGATATCGAGCGCCGCATCGCCACGCCCTTTGAAACCATCCGCCGCCTCAAATTCCGGGAAGACGCGGCGCGGATGATCTCGGCGGCTGACGCGCAGGGGATCGCGGCCTTTGTCATTGGTCTGCCGCTGAATATGGATGCCAGCGAGGGGCCGCGGGCGCAATCGACGCGCGCCTTCGTGCGAAGCTGCGCGGCGCTGACCGCCCTGCCTTTCATCTTCTGGGATGAGCGGCTTTCGACCGCTGCGGTAACGCGCGCGCTGATCGAGCAGGACGCTTCGCGGGCCAAGCGCGCTGAAGTCGTCGACCGCATGGCCGCCGCCTATATTCTACAGGGGGCGCTTGATCGTCTGGCCCGTATCGGGCTTTCATCCGAAAAAGCGCAGGAAAGTTAAAAAAATCGCAAATTTATGTTGATACACGCATAGGTTGTGTTACTTTGGAAGTGCCGTTTGGCCCTTCGAGGCCGCACAGTCGAGGTCCCCCGTGCCCATTGCCAGAATGTTGAAAACCGCCGCCGGCGCGCCCGCCCGGATTGAGGCTCCCGCCCCCCGAACGCCTGCCCAGACCCGTCAGGAGCGGCGCGAAAGCGAGGCCGAGGTCGCAACCTATATTGCCCAGTTGACCGCCGAGATGGGGGCTATGGCAAGCGCGGCGCGGCTGGATCTGGTCGCCTACTTTTTATCACTGGCGAAAATGGAGGCCGAGACCGTGGCGCGCCGGCACATAATGGAAGACTTGGAATCACCGTAACCCCGGTCAACGCGGCGTCAGCGACACGAGATTGCCGCCGTGCCGCTCCAGCAAGCCGTCCATCTCCAGTTCCAGCAGCGCGATTTGCACATCGGAAACGCCGACGCCGGCGGCGCGCACGAGATCGTCCACCGGGACCGGCGAGGGACCCAGCAGGGCTTCGATCTTTTCGCGCGCATTACCCGCGCGGGCCGGACTTTGCGGCGCGGCAACGGCGGGAAAATCCCGCGGAGCGCCGCCGGCGGGCTCGTCGAATTCGTGGCCTGGCTGGGTCTGCGGCGTCGAGCCTGACGCCAGCGCATCAAGCTCGTCCCACAGGGGCTCGGCCGGCTCGCCGCGCTCCTCTTCACGAAACAGGGGTCCGGCGGATGGCCCGCCGGCGACCATCGGCTCCAGCACGCTTAAAATATCCTGGGACTTGACGCAAAGCGTCGCGCCCTGACGCAGCAACTCATTGGGGCCCGCGGCGCGCGGGTCCAGCGGCGAGCCGGGCACGGCGAAAATTTCGCGGCCCTGCTCATTGGCGAAACGCGCCGTGATCAGCGAGCCCGAGCGGTGCGCCGCCTCGACCACCACGACGCCCAGCGCCAGCCCTGACACGAGGCGGTTGCGGCGCGGAAAATCGCGCCCGCGCGGCTCCCATCCCGCCGGCATTTCGCTGAGCAGCGCGCCGCGCTCCGTGATTTCGTCCGCAAGGCCCGCATGCTCGGACGGATAGATTTTGTCGAGCCCGCCGGCGAGGACGGCGATCGTGCCGGTGCCGACGCTGGAACGGTGCGCCCGCGCGTCTATGCCGCGCGCCAGACCCGAAACGATAACGAACCCTGCCGCCGCGAGATCGCGCACCAGCCGTTCGGTGAAGGCAAGTCCGGCGGCGGAGGCGTTGCGCGAGCCGACGAAGGCCACCATCGGGCGGCCGAGGGCCGCCGCCTCGCCCCGCATGGCGATAACCGGCGGCGGCGCGTGAATGGCGCGCAGGCTGGCGGGATAATCGGGCTCGCCAAGCGCCACGAGGCGCGCGCCGATGCGCCGGAGCGTATCCATCTCGCGCTCCGCTTCCTCGCGCGTCGTGACGCGGATCGGCTTGCCCCGCTGCGCGGCCAGCTGAGGCAGGGCATCCAGCGCCGCCGCCGCTCCGTTATAGCGATTGATCAGCGCGCGAAATGTTTGCGGCCCGATGCTTTCGCTGCGGATCAGGCGGAGCCAATCGAGCTTTTGCGCATCGCTGAGACGCACTCCCGAGAGTTCGGGTGGCGGCGCGGCGTTCATGAGCTGTTGCCGATCCGGCTTTCCGTGCCCGCCTTGAGGCGGGCGATGTTTTCGCGGTGTTTCCAGATCAGCAGCAGCGCGAGAAAGAGGAACAGCGCCGCTTCCTCCGTTCGGCTGAAAGCCAGCAAAAACCCCGGCGTCATGGCGCCGGCGCCGATGGCGGCGGCCGATGAATAGCGTGTGGCCGCGGCGATCCCCAGCCAAAGCGCCGCAAAAAACAGCGCCCCCGGCCAATAGAGACCGAGCAGACAGCCCAGATAGGTGGCGACACCCTTGCCGCCTTTAAATTTGAGCCAGACCGGAAAGAGATGGCCCAGAAACGCCCCGAGCGCCGCCGCGATGCCGGCGGGAAGTCCCCAATACAGGCCGATCCAAACCGCCAGCGTGCCCTTCAATCCATCCAGCAACAGCGTCGCCGCCGCCAAATCCTTGCGCCCGGTGCGCAGCACATTGGTCGCGCCGATATTGCCGGAGCCGATGGAGCGCAGGTCCTCCATTCCCGAGGCTTTCGTCAGCACCATGCCAAAGGGGATGGAGCCGAGAAGATAACCCAGCGCGAGACACGCAAAAATGGACGCAGACAGCAAAAAAGCCCCCGAACTCCCAGGCGCGCCGACACAATCGCCTATAGACTATTCCCAGACCACTTCGCCCGCAACCACAGTCAATTTCACCCGGCCCTGAAGGCGGGCCTCATCGAACGGGGTGTTCTTGCTGCGGGAATGAAGTTTGGCGGGATCCACCAAAAAGGGTTCATCGGGATCAAAACGGATGATGTCCGCCGGCGCGCCCGCCGCAAGGCGGCCCTGCGGCAGGCGCAGAATATCCGCCGGCCCTGTTGTCATGGCCGCCAGCAGGCGCGGCAGCGGCACATGGCCGGCATGAACCAGCCGCAACCCCGCCGCCAGCATCGTCTCAAGCCCGATGGCGCCGGCCTCAGCCTCGCCGAAGGGCAGCCGTTTGGTATCGACATCCTGGGGATTGTGATCGGAGACGATGACATCGATCAGGCCGGAGGCCAGCGCTTCAACAAGCGCGAGGCGCTCATCCTCGCCGCGCAGTGGCGGCGCGAGTTTGAAGAAAGTGCGGTAGTCCCCAATGTCATTCTCATTCAGCGTGAGATGATTGATCGAGACGCCGCAGGTCACCGGCAGCCCCGCCGCTTTGGAGGCCGCCAGCGCCGCCAGCCCTTGGCGCGTCGAGACCAGCGCGGCGTGATAGCGCGCGCCGGTCATGCCCGCGAGCCGCAGATCGCGGTCGAGCATGATCGATTCCGCTTCGGCGGGAATGCCGCCCAGCCCCAGCCTTGTGGCGAGTTCTCCGGCGTTCATAACGCCGGTCCCCGCGAGGTCCGCGTCCTCGGCGTAGTGAATGATCAGCGCGTCGAAATCGCGCGCATAGGTCAGCGCGCGGCGCATCACCTGCGCGTTGCGGATCGATTTGAACCCGTCGGTGAATGCGATGGCGCCGGCCTCGCGCAGCAGGCCGATTTCAGCAATCTCAAGCCCGCGCAGGCCCTTGGTGATGGCGGCCGACGGCAGCACGCGCACCCGCGCGGTGTCCCGCGCCCGGCGCAGCAGAAAGTCAACCACAGCGGGATCATCGACGGGCGGACTGGTGTCGGGCAAAGCGACGATGGTGGTGACGCCGCCGGCGGCCGCGGCCGCGCTGACGGTGGCGATGGTTTCGCGGTGTTCGGCGCCGGGCTCACCGACAAAAACGCGCATGTCGATAAGGCCGGGGCAAACCACGTCGCCGCCGCAGTCAACAACCAGCGTGCGCGAGCCGACTTCGGCTTTGGTGACCCTTGCGCCGGCGTCGCGGATGACGCCGTCCTCGATAAACACGCCGCCGCGGGTTTCGGTCCCGGCGGCGGGATCGATCAGGCGGGCGTTGATGAGAGCCAGCGGCTGGTTTTGCATGTTCGTCTGTTGGTTCCTGTCAGGCCGCGTTCGGCAGGCCGCCAGCCAAAGCCTCCAGCACCGCCATGCGCACGGCGACGCCCATTTCCACCTGTTCGCTGATCAGCGAGCGCGGCCCGTCGGCAACCGCGGAATCGATCTCGACGCCGCGGTTCATCGGACCGGGATGCATGACGAGCGCATCGGCTTTGGCGAAGCCGAGCTTCTCCGCGTCGAGCCCGTAAAACCGCGCGTATTCCCGCAGGGAGGGAACAAAAGCGCCGCTCATGCGCTCCAGCTGAAGCCGCAGCATCATCACTATGTCAGCGCCCTCCAGCCCTTTGCGCATATCGCGGAAAACTTCGACGCCCATGGCTTCAATGCCCGAAGGCAGCAGCGTGGAGGGCGCGATCACCCGCACCCGCGCGCCAAGGGCGTTGAGCAGGATAATGTTGGAGCGCGCCACGCGGGAATGCGCAACATCGCCGCAAATGGCGACGGTGAGGCCCTCGATGCGTCCCTTGCGGCGGCGGATGGTGAGAGCGTCAAGCAAGGCCTGCGTCGGGTGCTCGTGCGAGCCGTCGCCGGCGTTGACGACGCGGCAATCGACTTTTTGCGCCAGCAGATCGACGGCGCCGGACTGATGGTGGCGAACGATGAGAATATCGGGCCGCATGGCGTTCAAAGTCACGGCGGTATCAACGAGGGTTTCGCCTTTTTTGACACTTGAATTGGCCACCGCCATGTTCATCACGTCGGCGCCGAGGCGCTTGCCGGCGATTTCAAACGAGGCCTGTGTGCGGGTCGATGCCTCGAAAAACAGATTGATCTGCGTGCGCCCGCGCAGGACGTTGCGCTTCTTGTCGATTTGGCGCGAATGCACCACGGCATCGTCAGCCTGATCGAGCAGGCCCGTGATATCGCCCGCCGACAGCCCCTCAATGCCGAGGAGATGGCGGTGCGGAAAGGGCGCGGGGGTCTGGGGCAAAGCCATGCGAGGCGCTGTATAGGCCGGCCCGCGCGGGGCGCCAAGCGGGAGCGGGGAACATGGAAAACGCCCCCGCCCCCGCCGTTCAGGTCAGCGTCACCACCTGCTCGCCGAGTTTCGAGATCACCGTCGTCAGTTTATCACCGGCTTTCAGCCAGACCTGTTTGTCCTTGGGATAGCCGCCGATGACGCCCTCGGGCGTGCCGGTGAAAATCACATCGCCGGGCGACAGCGTTAGGTTTTTCGACAGGAAAGCGATCTGCTGGCGGATGTTGAAAATCATGTTTTTGGTGTTCGAGGACTGGCGCTTTTCGCCATTGACGAAACATTCGATGTCGAGGGTCTGCGGATCAATCTGGTCGGCGGTGACGAGCCAGGGGCCGATCGGGCCCCAGCCGTCGCCGGCTTTGCCCATCATCCATTGGCTCGTCAGCATTTGCAGATCGCGGGCGGAAAAATCCTGGCCGACCGCATAGCCAAAGACATAATCCAGCGCGTCGGCTTCGGATATATTGCGCCCGCCCCTGCCCATGATGACAACGAGTTCAGCCTCGTAGTCGAAGGCTTTGGCGCTTTCTTTCGAGACAGCAATCGTGCCGCCGTGGGCGTTCAACGACGAATTGAACTTATTGAAGAAAATCTGGTTCGCCGGGATCGTCTGATTGGCCTCGGCGACGTGAGCCCGGTAGTTGAGGCCGATACAGAGAATTTTCGGCGCGGTGGACACCAGCGGGCCGAATTTGACCGCGGTCTCGGCGATAAGGTGCTTTGCAGCCTGGCCGCCCTTGGCGATATCGCTGAGCTTTTGCAGGCCGGAAATGTCGCCTTTGCGGGCGATGAGGTCTTCCATGAGCGTTGGCGCGCCGGTCTTGAATTCCGCCTCGGCGGCGGCGACATCGAGCACGCCGGCGGGAGTGCGGATGCCAAGGCTGAGCTTGCCGCCGCGCTCAATGGTGGCGAGCGTCATGTTTTTCGGCAGGGACTGGGCGGGGTTGGCCTGCATCGGCGCGGCTGTCTGCGCCGCCGCTGGGGCGGCCGCGGCTGCGCCCGCGAGGCCCGCCGCTTTTAGAAATGCGCGTCGATTGCTGGTCATAGGCTTCGCTCCCGGCGGTTTTTTAAAAGCGCGTCTTAAGCGCGCCCGCCAGTTTGATGCGAAGCCGCGCGTCAGGCAAGTCCCAGCTTCTCCGCCAGCCCGATGCGCGCCAGCTTGCCGGTCGCGCCGAGCGGTATCTCCGCCACAAACATCACTTTGCGCGGCACTTTGAAAGGCGCGAGGCGCGTGCCCGCGAAGGCGCGAATCTCGGCCTCGTCGGCGGAGGCGCCCTCACGCAGCACGATGGCCGCGGCAACCTCTTCACCGAGTTTGGGATGCGGCATGGCGAAGACCACGACCTGGCGAACGGCGGGATGGTCCATCAGGACCTCATCGACCTCGCGGGGCGAGATTTTTTCTCCCCCGCGGTTGATGATTTCCTTCAGCCGCCCGGTCAGGCTCACATAGCCGTCGGAGTCGATCACGCCCTGGTCGCCGGTGCGGAACCAGCCGAGGGTGAAGCCCTCCGCATTGGCTTTGTCGTTCTTCTCGTAGCCCGCCGTCACGTTATCGCCGCGGATAACGATCTCGCCGATCTCATCGCGCCCCAGCAGCTTTCCGTCCTCGTCCATGATGCCGATTTCCGGGCCCGCGGGAATGCCGACAGCGCCGGGCTTGCGCACGCCGTTGAGCGGATTGGACGCCATCTGGTGAGAGGCTTCGGTCATGCCATAGGCCTCGATGACCGGCGTTTTAAACACCGCCTCCAATTCGGTGATGACCTGCGGCGGCAGGGAGGAGGAGGACGAGCGGACAAAGCGCAGGGGATGCGCGGCAATCACGTGCCTGTTCTGCGACGCGCGCGTGAGGATCGCCTGATGCATGGTGGGAACCGCGGTGTACCAGGTCGGTTTCGAATCGGTCATCCACGCGAAGAATTTCAGCGCGTTGAAGCCCGGCGTGCAGTAAATGCGCCCGCCGGCGCCGAGCGGCGCGAGCACGCCGGCTATCAGCCCGTGAATATGAAACAGCGGCATCACATTGAGGCCGCAGTCTCCGGCCGTCAGATGCAGCGTCGCAGCGATATTGCCGGCGGAAACCGCGACATTGCGCTGGGACAAGGGCACAATTTTCGGCCGCGATGTGGTGCCGGATGTGTGCAGGATCAGCGCGGTGTCGCCGGGCTCCGCATAGCCTTTGACGCAGGCCCCCGCTTCGCCCTCCGCCTCCAGCGTGAACAGGCCGGCGGCGGCGGGATCGGGCGTCAGCGTGATAATGCGCACGCCGATTTTGCGCGCCACCCCGATGGCGGGAGAGGTGCTGCCGTTTTGCACGACGAGCGCTTTGGCGCTGAGATCGCTCATATAGAATTCAAACTCATCGGCGCGATAGGTCGGGTTCAACGGCGCGGCTGTCGCGGCGCAGGCGATGGCGACAAAGCTTGTCGCGGCCTCGGGGCCGTTGGGCACGACGATGGCGACGCGGTCGCCGCGGCCGATGCCCGCGCTGTTGAGGCTTGCGAGGGTGCGGCCGATCAGCGCCCGCAGCGCGCCGTAGCTGAGATCGGGCAGATCGGGCGCGCCGATGGCGGAGGCATTTTCCGCGCCGCCGGCGGCCAATTGCAAAAGGGTTGAAACACGCGCGGGAGACTGGGTCATGGCATCCTCATTATAATAAGCGTATCCGGGCGGTCAGGCCGGCTGAACCGCAAGTTTTCCGCGCTGGGTCTGAAGGGTTTGAGACAGGAGCTTCACCAGCGAATAGACCGCGCCGATATGGGGCGCGGGAACGCCGGCGAGGCGGCCAAGCTCCAGCACGGACCCGATCAGCGCGTCCGCCTCGATCCCGCGGCCGGCTTCAATATCCTGCAGCATGGATGTTTTATGCGGGCCGACGGCCTCGCCGCCGGCGATGCGTTTGGCGATGGGAATGCGGAAACGGATGCCGAGCGCTTCGCCGATGGCCTGCGCCTCCGTCATCATTTGGGTCGCCAGCTCCCGCGTCAGCGGATAGCGGCAGAGGTCTTCCAGCGTCGCATGCGTCAGCGCGCTGATCGGATTGAAGCTGAGATTGCCCCACAGCTTGGTCCAGATTTCGGCGCGCACATCGGAGACGACAGGCGCTTTGAAACCCGCCTCTTTGAAAGCGGCGGAGACGCCCTGGAGGCGCGGGCTGTCGGAATTGTCGATTTCCGCCAGCGAAAACCGGTTGCCCTCGATGTGACGGATGGTTCCCGGCGCGGCGATCTCCGCGGCGGGATAAACGACTGACGCAATGACGCGATGGATCGGCAGATTGTCCGCGACAACGCCGCCGGGATCGACGCTTTCGAGGCGATGGTTTTCAAACTTTCCGCCGTTGCGGAAAAAGTACCACCAGGGGATGCCGTTTTGCGCCGTCAGCACCATCGTTTCCGCCCCGTACATCGCCGGGAGAGCGCGCACGACATCAGCGACCTGATGGGCTTTGACGCCGAGGATCACCACATCCTGCGCGCCGGCCCCGGACATTGTATCCGTGGCTTTGACGCGGGCGGTGAATTGGCTGCCGTCAGCCTCGATCAGCTTCAGCCCGTCCGCGCGGATCGCCGCCAGATGCGCGCCGCGCGCGATGACGGAGGTTTCGTGGCCCGCATGGGCGAGTCTTGCGGCGAGCAGGCCGCCGATGGCGCCGGCGCCGACGATGCAGAATTTCATGGGGCTCAGGCCTCCTCGCCCGCGGCTTCATAGATGTTGCGCAGCGCGGGCAGGCCGTCAATCATGATTTCCACGCTCTGTCCCGCGCGCATCGGCAGGGCGCCGAGCGACGTGCCGCAAGCGATGACATCGCCGGGATACAGCGTCATCTCCCGCGACAAAAACGCGACGATTTGCGCGGGCGGAAAGATCATGTCGGCGAGCGCGTAATTCTGCCGTTCGCGGCCGTTTACGAGGGTGCGCACACGGGCCGTCGAAAGATCAAGGTTTGTGGCAATCGCCGGGCCGAGGGGTCCAAAGGTGTCGCAGCTTTTGGCGCGCGCCCATTGCGCAAAGCCCGTGTCCGCGCTTAACAATTCAAAGGCGGTGACATCGTTGACCGCCGTGTAGCCGAAGATCGAAGCCTGCGCCCGCGCCTCGTCAGCATGGCGGACTTTGCGGCCGATAACCACCGCCAGTTCGCCCTCGAAGAAAATTCGCCCGGCGCCGGCGTGGGGCTGATGGATGACCGCGCCGGGATCGCTGACGCAATGCGGGCTTTTGAGAAAATACAGCGGGTTTTGCGGCGCCGCGAGATTTTGCTTTTTCGCCGCCTCGTGGAAATTGTTCCACAGGCCCGCAAAAACGCGCGGGCGGACGGGCGCGAGAAGGCGCACGCTTTCCGCCTCAAGAACCTCGCCCGCCGCGGCGGGCGCGGCGAACATATCGCCGGTATGGACGTCGATGCGCGCGCCGTCGTCCGTCAGCGTTCCAAAACCTTCCGCGCCGCCGCCGCGCTCAAACCGCGCCCAGAGGGTCATTTCCCCTCCCCTATAGCGAGGCCCCCGCGGCCATAGCCGCGTGGGCCGGCACGATCTCGTTGCTGCGGGCAATATATTTGGCGCGCAGGGGCTTGATCACGAACAGCGCAAGGCACGCCGCCGTCACGTTGAGGGCAATAATCACGCCGAAAACCGCGCTCCAGCCGTAGGAGGCCGCGACGAGGCTGGCCAGCGGCACCAGCAGCGAGGCGGTGCCTTTGGCGGTGTAGAGCATTCCCGCGTTGGTCGCCGCGAATTTGGTTCCGAACGTGTCGCTGCATGTGGCGGGAAACAAGCTGTAAATCTCGCCGAACAGACCAAAGAACACGGCGGAGGCGAGAATGAACACGATTGGGTTCGTGCCCCAGTTTGCCAGCGCATACATTGCCAGCGCCGCGCCGGAGAAGGCGCCGAACATGGTGTGTTCGCGGCCGATGCGGTCGGAAAGCCAACCAAAAAAGGGCCGGCCAAACCCGTCGAAAATTCGGTCCAGCGAGATGGCGAAAGTCAGCGCCGCCAGCTCAATCCCCATGAGATTCACCGGCACATCCGCGATTTTATAGTCGCGGGCGATGGGGCCGATCTGCGCCGCCGTCATCAGCCCGCCGGTCGCGACCAAAACAAAGGTCAGATAAATCAGCCAGAACAGGGGATTGCGCACAACCTGCATGGGCCGCGCGAAGGAGCGCGACTGCGGCACGCGCACATTCTTCTTCTGGCCGGCATAGGCCTGCTTGGGAGCCATGAGAAAAAACGAAAGCACCAGCACAACAAGGCCCTGGCCAAGACCGAAGTAGAAAAACGCAGACTCATAGCCGCTGCTGGCAATCATGCGGGAAATGGGAATGACAGTCAGCGCCGCGCCGGCGCCAAAGCCCGCCGCTGTGCAGCCCGCCGCGAGGCCCCGCCTGTCGGGGAACCATTTCAGCGCGTTGCCGACGCAGGTGCCATAGACCGCGCCCGCGCCGATGCCGCCGATGACCGCGGCGAGATAGAGCATGAACAGCGAGGATGCGAAGGAGTTGATCCACCACGACAGGGCGATCATCACGCCGCCGAACATGACGACAATGCGCGGGCCGTATTTATCGACGAACCAGGCCTCAACCGGCACCAGCCAAGTCTCGGTCAGCACGAATATGGAGAAAGCCACCTGAATGGCGGCGCGGCCCCAATGATATTTCGCCTCGATGGGATCAACAAAGAGGGTCCAGCCGTATTGCAAATTGGCGATCATCGCCATGCAAAGCACGCCGATGGCAAGCTGGACCCAGCGGATCGGCGGCGCCGCGGGGAGGGCTGGCGTTGTCGCGGCGTCGGTCATTTCCACCCTCGGTCATTGGATCGAGCGCTCAAAGCGCGAAGCGCGGTGTAAAGGAGCGCAAGGCGGCGCGCAATGCGCGGCGGGCATGCGCGGCGGGCGTTCTTTAGGAGGGGGGCCTTTAATACCAAGGGCTCCATGAATTGACCTGTGGTCAATCCATGGAGTTCCGCGCGTCAGCGCGCGCGCGCGTTCGCGCTTGCCAAAGGTCATGAGTCAAAGCTCATGCCCTTTGGTATAATTTCACATTTTTTCGGCCGTGAAGCGTGTGCCGCCGCTCATACCGCGCCCGCGCCGCGGCGCCGGCCGCCAAGGATGCAGGTTTGCCCGGGAGTTTCCGCCGTCCGTTTGAGCAAATTCCAGTCCGCCGGCCCAATTGCGGACAGCGGCCCGGAGGGGTTTGCGGTCGTCCCCATTTGACATCGCCAGCCCCCTCCACCATGTTCCGGCCCGTCAAATTCCCTCCCGCCGCAGGCCGCGAGCGGCGCATTGTTAACGCCATGCGCTTGATTTTGCTTGTGATTATGTGGCACGCTCCGCTCAGATTGAGGCCGGTTTCGAATGAACATCGTTATCGTTGAATCGCCGTCGAAGGCACAGACGATCAACAAATACCTTGGCCGCGACTATGAGGTTTACGCCTCCTTCGGTCATGTCCGGGATCTGCCGGCGAAGGACGGCTCGGTCGATCCCGCGGACGATTTCAAAATGCTTTGGGAGGTCGACGCCAAGGCTTCCAAGCGGCTTTCGGAAATCGCCCAAGCCGTCAAAGGCGCGGACAAGCTGATCCTGGCGACCGATCCTGACCGCGAGGGCGAAGCCATCTCGTGGCACGTGCTGGAGGTGCTGCGGGCCAAGAAAGTGCTCAAAGACATGCCGGTTGAGCGGGTGGTGTTCAACGCCATCACCAAATCGGCGGTGCTGGAGGCGATGAAAAGCCCGAGGATCATCGATGCCGCGCTGGTGGACGCCTATCTGGCGCGCCGGGCGCTGGATTACCTCGTGGGCTTCAACCTCTCGCCGGTGCTTTGGCGCAAACTGCCC
>JANYFM010000088.1 GCA_025362655.1 Hyphomicrobiales bacterium
CTGTCTCCTGGCATCCGCGGACCCGCTTTGAGCAGCCCGCAAACGCAAAACGCCAACCCGCCAAACATCCGGCATACAAAAGCACGATTCGCGCTAAACGCGATGCCCGGCCTGTGGATCGCGGTCTCCGCCGCAAGGCCCTGAAGGCGCATCCGGCCCGTCCGCTCCGAACCTGCCTGGTCCCTCCCCGGCTCAACTCCAAGGAAACCTCACAAGCATGCCCGGCCGCACATCACTTAAATGGCGGGGGCATGGCCCGGTTTCAAGATTGCCCGGACAGGGATTTCGGGCCCCGATCGTTTCAAGCGCTGGCCGCGCCGGCTTTCTCGTTCCGCTCGGAATAAATATAGAGCGGGCGAGCCTTGCCTTCGATGACCTCAGGGCCGATGACCACCTGTTCGACGCCCTCCAAGCCAGGCAGATCGAACATGGTGTCAAGCAAAATGCCCTCCATGAGCGAGCGCAGGCCGCGCGCGCCGGTTTTGCGCTCGATGGCCTTTTTAGCGACGACGTTGAGCGCCTCGTCCTGGAAGGTCAGCTCGGTGTTCTCCATCTCGAACAGGCGCTGGTATTGCTTGACCAGCGCGTTCTTGGGCTCGGTAAGGATTTTCTTCAGCGCGTCCTCGTCAAGGTCCTCCAGCGTGGCGATCACCGGCAAGCGGCCGACGAATTCGGGAATGAGGCCGAATTTCAGCAGATCCTCGGGCTCCACTTGGCGGAACACTTCGCCGGTGCGGCGCTCCTCGGGGCCTTGAACTTTGGCGTGAAAGCCGATGGACGTGCCCTTGCCGCGCGCCGAGATGATCTTTTCAAGGCCGGAAAACGCGCCGCCGCAGATGAACAGGATGTTGGTGGTGTCCACTTGCAGGAACTCCTGCTGGGGATGTTTGCGGCCGCCCTGCGGGGGCACGCTGGCGACCGTGCCTTCCATGATTTTCAGCAGGGCCTGCTGGACGCCCTCGCCCGAGACATCGCGGGTGATCGAGGGATTGTCGGATTTGCGGCTGATTTTGTCGATCTCGTCAATATAGACGATGCCGCGCTGGGCGCGCTCGACGTTATAATCAGAGGCCTGAAGCAGTTTCAGGATGATGTTTTCGACGTCCTCGCCGACGTATCCGGCTTCTGTCAGCGTCGTCGCGTCGGCCATGGTGAAGGGCACGTCGAGAATGCGCGCCAGGGTTTGGGCGAGCAGCGTCTTGCCGGTGCCGGTTGGGCCAATCAGCAGGATGTTTGATTTGGCGAGTTCGACATCGTGATGTTTGGTGGCGTGATTAAGCCGCTTGTAATGGTTGTGGACCGCGACCGACAGAACGCGCTTGGCCTGCGGCTGGCCGATCACATAATCGTCCAGCACCTTGCAGATTTCGCGCGGCGTGGGGATGCCGTCCTTGGTTTTCACCAGCGAAGACTTGTTCTCCTCGCGGATAATATCCATGCAAAGCTCGACGCATTCATCGCAGATGAACACGGTCGGGCCGGCGATCAGCTTGCGAACCTCGTGCTGGCTCTTGCCGCAAAATGAGCAATAGAGCGTGTTCTTCGAGTCGCCTTCAGCTCTGGGCATTCTATTCTCCGTCCGGCCTTTGCCAGCGTGAATCACGCGGCAGGCCATCAACAAGGTTAAAGGCGACGCCCTAACAAATCGTAGCCGGGAGCCGCCTGCCGGCGTTTTGTATTCACTTGGAAATTCGGGGCCGCGCGCCCCGTTGCCGCTCCGCCGGCTTTGGATTCAGCCAGGATAACCGAACCAGTCATGAATCCAATCATGCCCGGAGGCCGGGATCAACCCGTTCGAGAGTGTTTTCTCCCGACCGTGCTAAAGTTTGTTGCTTAACAGCAACAGTCGCGCGCCTGCATCGCGGAACCCGCTTCGCCTCAGCGCGCGGGAGCCGTCTCATCCGGGCGCTTTTCCAGCACTTTATCCACGAGGCCGAAAGCCATCGCCTCATCCGCCGACATGAAATGATCACGGTCTAGGGTTTTATCTATGGTGTCATAGTCTTGGCCGGTATGCTTCACGTAGATTTCGTTGAGCCGGCGCTTAATCTTCATAATATCCTCGGCGTGGCGCAGAATGTCCGAGGCCTGGCCCTGAAAGCCGCCTGATGGCTGATGCACCATGATGCGCGAATTGGGCAGGCTGAAGCGCATATCTTTATGGCCGGCGCAAAGCAGCAGCGAACCCATCGACGCGGCTTGGCCGACGCAGAGGGTCGAGACCGGGCAGCGGATGAATTGCATCGTGTCGTAAATCGACAGGCCCGAGGTGACGACGCCGCCGGGGCTGTTGATATAAAAGGATATTTCCCGCTTTGGATTGTCCGCTTCGAGAAACAGCAATTGCGCCACAACCAGCGTCGCCGTCTGATCATCGACGGCGCCCGCAAGGAAAACGATCCGCTCTTTCAGAAGGCGCGAGAAAATGTCGTAACGGTAGGAGCCGCGCGAAGTCGTCTCCTCGACGGAGGGGATGACGAAGCTATTATAGACGTCAATGGGATCGCGCATTTTGTTGGGGTCCTCGAGCGAATCGGAGACGGCTCGCGCCGCCCTGCGAATCACAACATAGTGACGCCGGCGCCATTCGAAAAGGGCGGCCCCGGGCTGAAACCGAGGGGGATGCTTGTTTGCCGCCTCAGGCCGCCTCGTCTTCCTCTTCCTGCTTCAGCAATTCGTCCTTTGGCACCACTTTGTCGGTCACTTTCGCCAAGGCGATAACGTGATCGACAACCTTTTCCTCGAAAAGCGGCGCGCGGACAGAGGCCAGCGCCTCGGCGTTCTTGCGGTAATAGTCCCAGACCGCCTTCTCTTGGCCGGGATACTGCCGGGCACGCTCGACGAGAGCCGCCGACAATTCGTCCTCGGTGATTTTGATCTCGGCTTTTTCACCGACCTCCGCCAATAACAGGCCCAGACGCACGCGGCGCTCAGCGATTTTGCGGTAATCGGCGCGGGCGGCCTCCTCGGTGGTTTTCTCGTCCTCAAAGGTCTTGCCGGTGCGCTTTTGCTCCGCCTCAACCTGGCCCCAAATGCCGGAGAATTCCTGTTCGACGAGGCTCGGGGGCAGATCGAAGGAATAGCGCTTATCAAGCGCGTCCAGAAGATTGCGCTTCAATTTGCCGCGCGAAGCCTTGGTATATTCGCCCTCGATATTGGCGCGCACGGCCTCTTTCAGCTTGTCCAAGCCCTCGAGGCCGAAGCCCTTGGCGAATTCGTCGTCAATTTTGAGATCGCCGGGGGCGGCAATGGTTTTCGCCGTCACGTCAAATTCGGCATCTTTGCCAGCCAGATGCTCCGCTCCGTATTCGGCGGGGAAGGTGACTTTGACCAGCCGGGTTTCCCCGGCTTTGACGCCGGTAAGCTGGTCTTCAAAGCCCGGAATGAAGGTGCTGGAGCCGATGACCAGATCGGTGTCCTTGCCCTCGCCGCCCGAAAACGCCTCGCCGCCGATGCGGCCGAGAAAATCGATGGTGACTTTGTCGCCCTTTTCCGCGGCAGCACCTTCGGCCCGCGCCGTGAAGGGGCGGTTGCGCTCGCCCATTTTCTGTATGGCTTCATCAACTTCCGCATCGGAAACCCGCGCCACGAGGCGCTCCAGCGTCACATCATCGAAAGCGCCAACGTCGAATTTCGGCAGAATTTCGAGATTGACGGTGTAGGCAAGGTCGCCCTCGGCGGCCAGCGCGCGCTCGACTTCGGCCTGATCCTTGGGGAATTCGATTTTCGGCTCGCCCGCGAGCCGGAGCGAATGGTCCTTGACGATCTTTTGGTTGACCTCGTTGACGGCGCTTTGCACGACATCGGCCATGACCGACTTGCCATAGAGCTTCTTCAAATGCGCCATCGGCACTTTGCCGGGACGAAAGCCGTTGATACGCGCCTTGCCCTTCATTTCCGTCAGCTGCCCGTCGAGGCGGGCCGCGAGATCGCCGGCGGGCATAACGACTTTATAAGCCCGCAGCAGGCCTTCGGAGAGGGTTTCGGTCACTTGCATCGTCTCAAACCTTTTTCAATGCCGCACGGCCCGGGCAAAACCCGCCGCCGGCGCAAAATTCATTCAAAGACCTAAAGCGGGCCGGATCTGGTGCGGGCGGAGGGACTCGAACCCCCACGCCGTTAAGCGGTGGAACCTAAATCCACTGCGTCTACCAGTTCCGCCACGCCCGCAGGCCCGCGACAACGCACCGGACCGGGTTCCACCCGCTCCGGCCCGCCGCCGTGCCCGGCTCTATAGCAACGGGATGACGGGGTGAGAAGGGGCAAAAGCGGCGCATTCCCACCGGATCAATCGAACTTCAGGCCCGCCGCCTTCACCAGCGCCAGATTGAGCGCGACTTCTTTTACGATCAGCGCATCGAACTCGGCGGGTGTCAGCGGCATGGGCTCGATTCCCTGAGGGCGGAATTTGGCTTGGACCTCAGGCAGGGCAAGCGCCTTTTGCGTCTCCGCCGCCAGCCTGGCGATAATAGCGGGCGGCGTTTTGGCGGGCATGAACATGCCGTTCCAGAAAGTGTAATCAGAATCGGCGAAACCCGCCTCCAGCGTCGTCGGCACGTTTGGCAGAGCGGAGGAGCGCTTGGGCGTGCTCACGGCGAGCGCCACGAGCTTGCCGTCGCCGATCAAAGGCAGCGCTGTCGACATCCCCATGCAGGCGAAATCGACCCGGCCGGACACCACCTCCATCGTCGCCTCCGGCCCGCCGCGGAAGGGAACGTGGGTGGCTTTAAAGCCCGCCGAAAGCCGCAGCCGTTCGGCGGCCCAGTGAGTGGCGCTGCCAACCCCGGCTGAGGAATAGTTGAACGAGCCGGCGCGGGCGGCGGCGACAAGCTCCCGCAGCGTGCGAAAGCCTTTTTCGGGCGCGGCGATGGTGACGTTGGGAATGCTGCCGAACGAAGCGACAGAGGCGAAATCGCGGACGGGATCGTAGGGGATATTGGGATACGCCGCCGGCGCGGCTGAATGGGCGGAGGCGTTGATCAGCATGGTGTAGCCATCCGGCGCCGCAAGCGCCACTTGCGCTGTGCCGATGACGCCGCCCGCGCCGCCGCGGTTTTCAACGATGATCGTTTGCCCGAGGGAGCGCGACATCGCGTCAAGCACAATGCGCCCGACAACATCGACGGAACTTCCGGCGGAGAATGGAATCATCGCGCGGATAGCGCGTTCGGGCCAGGCTTGCGCGCGCGCGGAACGGATCAGCGCAGGCGCGGCCAGCGCGGCGCCGGCAAGCTTCAGAAAATCCCGGCGCGGATTTGTCATGATGTTTCTCCCTTCGCGGGAAACTATTGCAGCGCGGGCCAAGCCGCAAGCGGCGGAAAAATCCTGCGGCGGCCGCAGCCGCCTAAGATCGGACACGATTTTTCAATCGATTCTTCATTCCCTCCGGCCATTGTTTCGAAGCACGTTTCGCCGCTCCGCTTCAAACAGAGATTGCCCATGAAAACCGCCATGCGACTGAACGTTACGTCAGGCTTTTTACCGCTTCTCGTTGCCGGCGCCGCGCGGCAGGGCCGGCGGCTTCTCAGCGTGCCCGCCGAGTTGGCGCTGCGCAGCCTTCACGCGTCGGGACGCTTGCCGCGCGTCACTCCCGAGGCGCCGCGCGAACTTCTCCCGGCGCTGCGCGGGGGCGATGCCGATGTCTTGGCAGCCATCGTCCGCGACGGCTTTCACGTCACGTCGCTGGATGCTCTGAATTTGGCGGACACCAGCGCGATGCTCAGCGACGCCGACGTGATGTGCGCGGCGCTGGAGGAGCGGGCGCGGCTTTCCCCTCCGGCAGGCCGGCAGAATGTGACAGCCCGCGGCGGCGATCTCCTGCGCTGGCAGAGCGTTCTGCGCTGGGGCCTTGATGCGCGGCTGCTGGATATCGCAGAAGCTTATATTGGCGCGCCCGCCGCTTATGACTGCCCCCTGTTTTACCGCAGTCTCGCCGATGGGCGGGAGGCAGGCGTGCGGCGCTGGCACCGGGACCGCGAGGACACGCGGATGCTGAAAGTTGCGGTCTATCTGAATGATGTCGATGAGGACGGCGGCCCCTTCCAGACGCTGACGCCCGATTTGCAAGCCAAGGTCGATCAGCGCGCGAGCTGGCGCTATGCCGCCATGGATCAAGCCAAGCTCGGCACCAGCATCCGCGAAAGCGACTGGGCGGAGGGCGTGCGCAGCATCACCGGCGCGCGGGGAACAGTGATTTTTGTGGATACCGCTCGCTGCCATCACCGCGGAAAGCCGCCGACGGACCGCGACCGCACGGCGGTGTTTCACTCCTATTTTTCGCGGCGGCCGAGTCATCCCTGGTATTGCGAGCGCTCGCCGCTGTCACGCCGCCAGATCGCCGAGCTTGCAGCGCCGCTTCCGCGGCGCGAGCGCGATTGCCTGCTTTGGCGGCAGCAATTGCCGTGGACGCATAAGCTTATACCGCGCAGCCGGCTGACAATTTGAGGGGCGGCGGAATTTCAGCGCTCCACGCCGCCAGCGCGGCGCGCCCGGCATCGCTCAGCGTGTAGACACCGCGCTCCACCCGCTCGAACCAGCCGTAGACATTGTCGAGCAATATTTTGGCCGCGTCGGGCATTTCCGCTTTGAGATCGCGCGGGCGGGCGGGATGGTCCGAAAGCGCCGCCGCGCAGTCGAGCGCCTGCTGGCGGTAGGCGGTCATTATCGGCCGCCGCGTGCTGCCGCCGGCGGTTGGATCGCCGCGCCGGCGGCGGTGCTCGTCAGCGATGCGCGAACGGCGCTTTTTGTCGATGCGCGGGCGCCAGGGCACGGGCTCGACCAGCAGTTCCACCCGGCCCGAGTTGAAAACACTGAGCAGTCCAAAGCCGAGCATGCGGCAAAGTTTTTTGACCCGCGGATCGGCCTCGCGGCCCCTGCCCCGCAGCGAGGCGCGCACCGCCAGCCATACCTCATCGCAGACCGGCGTGCGCTCCACCGCCTGCAACACAAGCTCCAGCGTAAAGCTGACTTTCAATTCAGCGATGATGAGGGCCGCGGGCTCGCCCTTATCCAGCGCCACGACGTCGCAGCCGCAAACCTCGCCCTTGGCCTCAAAACCAAGGCTTTCAAGGAAGCGTTTTACCGGCGGATAAAGGCTGGTCTCCAAGGCGCGTCTCCGCAGGGGTGCGGAATTTCGCTATAGCGCAAAGGTGATTCTGTCGAGGCGAAGGTCGGAGCCGGGGCTTACCCCCCCGCCCGCTCAGCCTCGACCATATTCGCGACAATGCGCCTCGCGCGCAGGGCGGCCTGGTCGGCGCGCACGCTGACCTCGGGGAGGTCTTCGCCCCGCTGGTCGTAGATTTTCTGAATCGCCTCGAGCACCACTTTGTCCTCGTTGAGCACACTGTCCATGGCATCGCGCAGGGATTGCGGGTGTTCCTCGGGGTAGGACGTGGTCATGGTGAGAAAATGGTAATGCATCCGCGATGTCGCGGGGGTGATCGGCATGACATTGATGCGCGTGTGCTCGGGGTGGCCGGG
>JANYFM010000111.1 GCA_025362655.1 Hyphomicrobiales bacterium
CATCGGCCAAAGCTTTCGCGGCGGCGGCGGCGGGTCCGGCGCAGCAAACCGCGGCGGCGCGGCCGCCGGTGTCCGCGCGCGGCGCGGCCGCTCCCGCCACGGCGTCCTCAAGCGCCGCGGGACTCCTGCGGATCGCCGCCCGCGTCAACGGCGCCGCGCCTTCAGGCCCCGCGATTGTTTTGGCATCCGCCCGCGGCGCCGTGCGGATCGCCGCGTTTGATCTGTTGCCGGGCGCGCGGCTTAACGCAGCCGGCACGGTTCCTTCGCCCTCGCCCCAGCCCATCGCCCTTTCCGGCGCGCAATCCCGCCGGCGCGCGGGCGGACGCGCCCCGGGCATTTCCATCACGGGCCAGCAATGCCGCCGGAGACTGATCGCATGAGCACGCACGTCAATCTGTCCGATGAAATTATCCATGTCGGCGAAACCATCACGATCGACGTGACCTGCGCCGATGCCGACGGCCTGCCGATCAATTTGGCGGGCGCGGTCATTGTGTTCCGCCTCGCCAGCCGCAGCGCGTTTCTTCTCGACGCGGTGCTGGGCTACGGCGTGGCGATCACCGACGCCGCCGCCGGCAAATGCCGGATCAATATCACCCCCGCCATGCAGGCCGGGGCGAACGTGCCGCCGGGCGATCATCTTTACGAGCTGAAAGTCTCGACACCAGGCGGCGCGGTGAGCATTCAGGCGGAGGGCGTTTTTACGCTCTCCGACAGCCTGTTCCGCATATATCCGTGACGACGCGCGTCCTTCTCTCAGCCCCCGCCGGAGGCCCGCGATGAACGATAATTTTGAAAGCTGCCTCGCGCTTACGCTGAAATACGAGGGCGGCTACGTCAACAATCCCCGCGATCCCGGCGGCGCCACCAATATGGGGATCACAATCGCGGCGCTCTCGGCCGAGCTTGGCCGGTCCGCATCGCCCGCCGAGGTGCGAGCGCTGACGCGCGGACAGGCGGCGGCGATATATCGCAAACGATACTGGGACCGCATCGGCGCGGGCGCGCTCCCGCCGGGGGTTGACGCGATGCTGTTCGATATCGCCGTGAATTCCGGCCCGGCGCGCGCGCTGCAATGGGGGCGGGAATGTTCTCAGGGCCGCGCGGAGGAGCGCATCCGCGCCCTCGACGCGCGCCGCCGCGGATTTTACCGCGGCCTTGCGGCTTTCGCTGTGTTCGGACGCGGCTGGATGGAGCGCGAGAACGATTTGCTGACAAAGGCGCTGGCCATGGCCGGGCGCTCAAAAATTGCCGTCTCCGCGCCGGCGGACGCGCATGCCCAATCCCAAGACCGGCCGGCTCCAACAAGGATGACACCCATGAAAGGTTACCGCACCTATATCGCCGCCGCTATCGTCGCTGCCGGGGGGCTCGTTGCCCAGACGGACTGGCTGGCGTTTCTCGCCAATCCCAAAGCGGGCATAGTCGCGCTGGGCTCCGCCGCGCTGATGGCGGCGATGCGCACCGTCACGACCTCGGCGCCGGGGCAGTTGCACTGACTTAAACGCGTTCATCCGCCGTTCAGCGCGGCGGAGGCAGGCTGCGGGATGAAACCTCCTCGCTTCCCAACCGCCGCCGCGCTGCTTTGGGCCGCCGTCTTGCCTGCCACGGTCTTGCCTGCGGTAGTCTTGCCTGCCGCCGCCAAGCCCGACCAGACCTGCCTGACCCCGGCTGAATCGCGCGAGGCGGTGGCGCAGCACAATCTCGCCCGGCCCGGCAAAGCGCAGCGCGAGGCGGCGGCCCACGCGCAAGCCGAGCCTCTGCGCAGCCGCCTCTGCCGCTGGAACACGGAATTTGTTTATGACATAACGCTGCTGCGCCGCGACGGGAAGGTCACGCATGTTTTCGTCAAAGCGGCCGACGGAATGATCGTCAACACAGCGGGCGAGTGACGCCGCCGGCCCGGAGTGAAACGCTTGCGCCTTCTCGTGGTCGAGGACGACAGGGACCTGAACCGCCAGATCGTGTCAGCGCTGGAGGAGGCGGGCTATGCCGTCGACCGCGCCTATGACGGCGAGGAGGGGCATTTTCTCGGCGACACCGAGCCCTATGACGCGGTTGTGCTCGATATTGGCCTGCCGAAAAAAGACGGCATCGCCGTTCTCCAGGAATGGCGCGCTGCGGGCCGTAAAATGCCCGTGCTGATCCTGACCGCGCGCGACCGCTGGAGCGACAAGGTGCAGGGTTTTGATTCCGGCGCCGACGATTACGTCGCCAAACCCTTCCATATGGAGGAGGTGCTGGCGCGCATCCGCGCCCTGCTGCGCCGCGCCGCCGGCCATGCGACAAGCGACATTGTCTGCGGTCCGGTGCGGCTCGACACGCGCGCCGGCCGGGTTGTCGTTGATGGCGCCGCCGTCAAACTCACCTCGCACGAATACCGGCTGCTGGCCTATCTCATGCACCACACGGGCCGGGTGATTTCGCGCACCGAGCTGGTCGAGCATCTCTACGACCAGGACTTCGACCGCGACTCCAACACCATCGAGGTCTTCGTCGGGCGGCTGCGCAAAAAGCTCGGCGTTGACATGATACAGACCGTGCGCGGCCTCGGCTATTTGATGACGCCGCCCGAGCCGGCGGCGCCCGCCTCCAAGCCCGCGCGCTGAGATGTTTGGCGCCTTCCGCCAAAACGGGTCCATTGCGGCGCGGCTGTTGTTATCCGCCATCGCGTGCAGCGTTCTTGTGCTGGTGATCGCCGGCGTCCTCCTCTCCAATCTCCACCGCCGCGCCAGCGAACAGGCTTTCGACCAGCGCCTCGACGCCTATCTGCGCTCCATCGTCGCGGATATCGCGAGCCCCGGCGACGACACGCGCACGGAGCCCGGCCAGCTCGGCGAGCCGCAATTCGAACTGCCGCTGTCAGGCTGGTACTGGCAAATCACGCGGCTCGATACGCTGAAGCCCGAGATCAAAACCTCCCGCTCTCTATTTGCCGTGACGCTGCCAAGTCTCGCTGATCTCGGCGTTCCCGCCGGCATCGGCGGCTCGCGGCGCGGCCTTGCCAACGGGCCGGATAATCAGCCCATCCGTATCGTCGAGCGGGAAATCGAAGTGGCGGATTCCGCCAGTTATCTCGTGCAGGTGGCGGCGGCGACGGACGATGTGGAATATGACATCTCGCGGTTCCGCGCCGCCTTGGCGGCGACCTTTAGCGTGCTGGCGCTGGCGCTGGCGGGCGCGACGGTGTTGCAGGTGCGTTTCGGACTTCGCCCGTTGCGCCGCCTGCGCGAAGAGGTCGGCGCCATCCGCCGGGGCGAAAGCGAAAAGATCGCGGGCGCGTTTCCGCTTGATATTGCGCCGCTGGCGGGCGAGCTCAATCTGCTGATCGATTCCAACCGCGAAATTCTGGAGCGGGCGCGCACGCAGGTCGGCAATCTCGCCCATGCGTTGAAGACGCCCCTGAGCGTGATCGCCAACGAGACGCGCGCCGATGCCTCGCCGCTCGCCGCGAAGGTTTCCGAACAGTCGGAAATCATGCGCGTTCAGATGACTTGGTATCTCGACCGCGCGAGGGCCGCCGGGCGCTCCGGCGTCATCGGGGCGGTGACGGAGGTTGAGCCTGTCGCGGCGGGCCTGACGCGCGCCTTCGCCAAGATATATGATGCGCGGGCGGTTGAATTCACTCTTGAGGCGCCGCCGGGCCTGCGGTTTCGCGGCGAGCGGCAGGATTTAGAGGAGATGATCGGCAATCTCGCGGACAACGCGGGAAAATGGGCGAAGTCCGCGGTGGAGATACACGCCGCCGCCGCGCCCGGCCCGGCTCAATCCACGCTGGAAGTCACCATCGACGATGACGGGCCGGGCCTGCCGGCCGGACAGCGCGCTGAGGCGTTGACCCGGGGCCGGCGGCTGGACGAGACCAAACCAGGCTCGGGCCTCGGCCTCTCCATCGTGGCGGATCTGGCCGCGCTCTACGGCGGCGCGCTCACCTTGGAGGTTTCGCCGCTGGGAGGACTGCGGGCACGGCTGAGGTTGCCTTCGGCGTAAGGCGGGCTTACGCCTTGCGGATTGTTGTTGGCGGTCAATAGGGGATTTCGAGGGACGCCATGAAAATTTCCGCGCGCCATTTCATTGTCCTGCCGGCATTTGCCGTCCTCGCCGCCTGCGGCCCGACGGCGACTCCGCCCGCTCCGCCGCTGACACCGGCGATTTCCGCCGGCCCGCCGCCGGTGTCAGGCGTCATCGCGGGGCCGCTTGGGGCATCGCTGTCGGAGGCGGATCGCCGCATCGCCGCCGATGCGCAGATTGAGGCTCTGGAAAAAGGCCAGCGCAAATCGTGGAAGGCAAAAACCGGCACGACCTTCGGGTTTGTTGAGCCGGGCGCTGAGAGCGGCGCGTGCCGGGATTACACGCATACGATTTATGTCGATGGACGCCCGCAAAGCGGCAAGGGGCAGGGCTGCCGGGGGGCGGACGGGGCTTGGCGGGGGTGAGGGCGGCGCTGCCGTGCCGCGACCTTTCCGCCGCTTCCCATCGCACCCCCATTCCGGCTAAACCACCCCCATGATCTGGGTCCACTTCGCATTCCTCACCGGTGCCGCCGTGCTGGCGGTTCTCTGGCCGCTCATGCGGGCGCCGCGCCCGTCCGTCCGGCAAGCGGCTGACCGCGGGTTCTACCAGACCGCCATTTCAGGCATTGACCGCGATCTTGAGCGCGGCTTGACGACCCCCGGGGACGCGGAGGCGGCGAGGGTGGAGGCGGCCCGGCGGCTGATTGCTTCCGCCGCCTCGGCTCCCGCGCAAAGCGCCTCCCGCCCGCGTCTGCGCATTGCGGCGCTGGCGGCCGTTGTCCTGATCCCCGCGCTGACCCTCGGCCTCTATTATTACACCGGCAATCCCGATTATTCCGATCAGCCCCTTGCGGCGCGGCTCAATGCGCCGCCGGACGGGATGGACGTCAATGCGGCGCTCGCCAAAATCGAGCGGCATCTGGCCGATAATCCTGACGACGCGCGCGGCTGGGAAATTGTCGCGCCCGTCTATATGAAGCTCGGCCGCGCCGACGATGCGGCGGAGGCGTTCCGCCAGCAAATCCGCCTTCTCGGACCCTCGGCCCAGCGCGCCAGCGCCTATGGCGAGGCGCTGACCTATGCAGCGGGGGGCCAGGTGAGCCCGGCGGCCAGAGCCGCCTTCGAGGCCGCGCTTAAAGAAGACGCAAGCTGGCCGCAGGCGCGGTTCTTTCTGGCGCTGGCCTTGGAGCAGGCGGGCGACCGCCCCCGCGCCATCGAGGCTTTCACCCGGCTGCTGAATGACACGCCCGCGGATGCGCCCTGGCTCGACATTGTGCGCGAACGCATCGCCAAACTGAAAGGCGCTCCGGAAGCCGCGCCGGCGGATGCGCCGTCCAATCAAGCCGCCGCCATCGCCGCCATGCCGGCGGGCGAGCGCGATCAGGCCATCCGCGGCATGGTTGCCGGGCTGGCTGCCCGCCTCGCGCAAAATGGCGGCGATATAGAAGGCTGGTTAAGGCTGGTGCGCGCCTATACGGTGCTGCGCGAGCCCGACAAAGCCCGCGCCGCGCTGGCCGACGCGAGGAAGGCCATGACCAGCGACGCCGGCGCCATCGACAAGCTCGACATGCTGGCGCGCGAACTTGGAATTGGAGGCTGAGGCGATGACGCGCAAGGGACGCCGCCTGACCCTGATCGCATCCGCGCTCGGCACGCTTGGCGCCGCCTTGGGCCTTGTGCTCTACGCCATGCGCGACAATATCGTGTTTTTTTACGGACCCAGCGAGCTCGCCGAAAAGGCCCCCGCGCCCGGCGCGCGCCTGCGCATCGGCGGGCTGGTCAAACAGGGCTCGGTGACCCGCGGCGCGGAAAAATCGATCACTTTCATCATCACCGACACAAAAAAAGATGTGGCTGTGAGCTATTCAGGCCAGCTTCCCGATCTCTTCCGCGAGGGCCAGGGCGTTGTCACCGAGGGCATTCTGACGGCGCCCGGACAATTCCGCGCCGATACGGTTCTGGCCAAACACGACGAAACCTACATGCCGCGCGATGTCGCCGACGCGCTAAAAAAACAGGGTGTCTGGAACGAGGGCGCGCCCAAGCCCGCGGGTGTGACAAAATGAGGCAGAGGGAATGATCGGCGAATTCACCGGCCATATCATCGAAGCCGGGCATTATGCCTTGGTGCTGGCTTTGGCTTTGGCCGCGGCGCAGGCGACGGCGCCGCTGTGGGGCGTGCGGCGCGGCGATGCGGCGCTGATGGGCATTGCGGCTCCCGCCGCGCTGATGCAGTTCGCGATGATCGCGCTGTCTTTTGCCGCGCTCACCTATGCGCACCTGGCGTCGGATTTTTCGCTCGCCAATGTTGTTGAAAACTCGCATTCGGCCAAGCCGCTGATTTATAAAATTTCGGGGGTGTGGGGCAATCACGAAGGCTCGATGCTTTTGTGGGTGCTGATTCTCGTCGTGTTCGGCGCGCTCGTCGCGGCGTTCTCGCGCGCCATGCCTGATGACCTGCGCGCCGCGACGCTGGCCGTGCAGGGGTGGATTTCCGGCGCGTTCATTCTGTTCATTCTGCTGACATCCAATCCCTTCGCGCGGGTTTTCCCCGCGCCGATAGAGGGGCGCGATCTCAATCCGATTCTTCAGGACATCGGCCTCGCGATCCATCCGCCGCTGCTCTATTTCGGCTACGTTGGTTTTTCCATCTCCTACTCCTTTGCGGCGGGCGCGCTGATCTGCGGGCGCATTGACGCGGCCTGGGCGCGGTTCGTCCGGCCGTGGACCCTGCTGGCCTGGATGTTTCTGACGCTCGGCATCGCCATGGGCTCTTACTGGGCCTATTACACATTGGGGTGGGGCGGCTTCTGGTTCTGGGACCCGGTGGAGAACGCCTCGCTGATGCCGTGGCTGGCGGGCACCGCGCTGCTGCATTCCGCCACCGTCATGGAAAAACGCGGCGCCCTGAAAGTCTGGACTATTTTTCTGGCGATCCTCGCTTTTTCGCTGTCGCTGCTCGGCACGTTTTTGGTGCGCTCGGGGGTGCTGACCTCGGTCCATTCCTTTGCCAGCGATCCCCAGCGCGGCGTGTTCATTCTGGCGATCCTCGTGTTTTTCATCGGCGGATCGCTGGCGCTTTTCGCGTGGCGCGCGCCGCAATTGAAACCGGGGGGCATTTTCGCCCCGGTTTCCCGCGAAGGCTCGCTGGTGCTCAACAATCTTCTGCTGACCGCAAGCTGCGCGACAGTGTTTGTCGGCACGCTCTATCCGCTGGCGCTGGAAGCGCTGACGGGGGAGAAAATCTCCGTCGGCGCGCCGTTTTTCAATCTGACATTCGGGCCGATCTTTCTGCCCATTCTTATTCTTATGCCGGTCGCGCAGATGCTGGCGTGGAAACGCGGCGATCTCCTCGGCGCGGCGCAGCGGCTCACGCTCGCGGCAGCGGCCGGCTTCGTCACCGCGCTCGGGCTCGGCGCCATCCACGGCGGCCCGGTTCTGTCGATTGTCGGCGTGATGATCGCCGCTTACCTGATCGTCGGCTCGTTTGTTGAAATCGCCGGCAGAATATTTGCCCGCGGCGTCAGCGCATCGGTCGCGCTGGCGCGGGCGCTTGGCCTGCCGCGCTCGGCCTGGGGCGCGGCGTTTGCCCATGCGGGAATGGGCGTGACGCTGTTTGGCCTGGCGGCGACGGGCTGGGGCATCGAAGAGGTGCTGGCGATCCGCGCCGGAGACAATGTCAAGGCCGGCCCTTATGAAGTGCGCTTTCTCGATGTCGAGACGAAACCCGGCCCCAACTTCCGCGCGACTGTGGCGCGGGCGAGCGTGACTTCGGGCGGGCGCGAAATTGCTGTGATTGAGCCGGCGCGCCGCTATTTCCCGACGCGGCAAATGTCGACGACGGAGGCGGGCATCGTCACCATCGGCCTCGGCCAGCTTTACGTCAGCCTGTCCGGCGAGAACGCCGACGGCTCGCTCGACGGGCGCATTTACTGGAAGCCGTGGGTGTCGCTGATCTGGATCGGCGCGCTGTTCATGGCGTTCGGCGGGCTGTTGTCGCTGAGCGACCGGCGCCTGCGCATCGGCGTTGCCAAACGCGCGCGCGCGCCCGCCGCCGTTCAGCCGGCGGAGTAGGGCATGCGAAATTCCTAGGGCTGGATACATTAAGCCGGGGTTTACCATTTAGGCGAATGTTCACTTTGGATATCAGAATGACTGAATCGTTGCGCCCTTCTCACTTGCCAGACTTCGGGAACCCGCCCCTAAATGAAGTGGTGTTGGGTGTTCAATTCGCGCCGGCGCGTGGATACACCCAGCTTTCCGCAGGCGCGGTCTGGGCGCTGTACAAATCGGATTTCCCGTTGACGCAAGAAATGCCGCCCATTGCGCCGGCGTTTGAGACATACGGACTCCACGCGGTGAATCCGATTTTAGATTTTGGCATGGTCGCAGGAGCTCAACACGACCGATTCTGGTTCCTCTCGCCAGACAAATCGGAGCTCATACAATTCCAGAATGATCGTTTGTTGCACAACTGGCGCAAAGTTGGCGATGGAGCCAACGCTTATCCTCGTTTTGAGTCAATGATCGATAAATTTGAGAGCGAGTTGAAGCGTCTCGAAATTTTTTTCGGCGGTTTGTCGCCGCAGGCAATCTCTTGTAACCAAGTGGAGATTTCCTACATCAATCATATCGAGGCAGGTCACGTAGGGACCCCGACCGAAATCTCGAAATGGCTGCGTGTTCTTGATTTCGGTTCTGAGGAGCCGGATGATGTTTCCATGTCCTTTCGCCGTACAATTGTGGGCGACGATGGCTCGCCGCTAGGTCGTCTGCACTGCCAACTTGGCACAGCTGCCGACATTCAAGCCAAGCGAAAATACGTTCTGATTTTCACGATGCGAGGGGCCCCGCGTGAGCCTAACATCCCATCGGCCTTGGACTTCTTGAAGAAAGGCCGCGAATTCATCATAACTGAATTTACCGCGCGTACGACTGATTCGGCTCATTTAGCCTGGGAGAGGAGATCATGACGGTTCAGCCCGCCAATTCAGCCTTTTCCGCGCATACGCAGTTCTCGATGGACAAATCGGTCATATCGCATCCGGCGTTTTCGTCCGGTGCGATCCCGGAAATTAATCGCGCGTGGCGCGACGAAGTGCGTCGTTTGTTGAACAACGTCTGCGCCTTGCCGCCCGGCTGGGACGGCTATGGGGCACCTCCGGTCGCTTTTGAAGTTGCCAATTTTGCTCTCAAGATGCTTGAGCAAACATGCCCCGAGCACGTTCCGGCGCCAAATGTGGTTCCCGGGCCGGACGGCGACTTGCAATTGGAATGGCACACCGAAAATCTGGACATAGAGCTTCACGTGAGGAAGCCATATGACGTCCATGCGTGGCGTCGACAGGTAAATGGGGACGAAGAGAACGAAGGGGAGCTTACGTTCGATTACACGCTGGTAACCCGCTGGCTCTCTGACTTGTCGGAGGCCGAGGTTGCCGCTCGCCCCGCCGCCGCGTGATAAACACGGCAAAATCGTCCCACACGACCATAACGGTATCGGACCAAATGACGGAATCATTCGGCGCGTTGTACGTGATCATATAGTGCCGGATCCCAAGGTCCCCAGCGGTCGGCGTATATCCAGTATGGCGTTTCAGGCATCTTCGGGACAAAATGCCGGAATGTCCGTCGATTTGGAGCGATTGATCGAGGAAGCCGGACTGGACGCGAGAGTTTTCGTAGTCAGACCGCCATTCGTCGGAGCGGTTCGCTTCACCGCTGGCATGTTGCGAGGTGGGGGATTCCACGTCGGGTACGACCCGTTGACGGAAAATCCTTACCATGGAGAGGTTTGGGGAATTTTTTCGAGATCGAAGCAACGCTGGCTGGCTGCCGTTGCCGGGGAGTTCGTTCAACCGCCGCCGGGATAAGCATACATATTTGTGTCGGACTCAACTGCCGATGCGACGCGGTTGATTGGCGGTTTCGCGCCCCGTTTTTATTGCCGCGCGCCTTCCGGGAAGCACAGAGCCATGAGATTTGCCGTTCGTTCAGTCCTCCTTGGTTTGGCGCTGCTCGCCGCGCCCGCGCTCGCCATCGAGCCGGGCGAAGCTTTGTCCGACCCGGCGCTGGAGACCCGCGCGCGCGCGCTTTCGGGCGAGTTTCGCTGCCTTGTCTGCCAGAATCAGTCGATCGACGATTCCCAGGCGCCGCTGGCAAAAGATTTGCGGCTGCTGGTTCGCGAACGCCTGACCGCCGGCGAGACCGACGCGCAGGTGCGCGGCTTCGTCGTCGCCCGCTACGGCGATTTCATCCTGCTGAAGCCGCCCTTCAAAGCGGGCACGCTTTTGTTGTGGGGCACCCCGGTTCTGGCGTTGCTGGCGGGGCTTGCGGGCCTGTGGCTGGCGCAGCGGCGCCGAAGGCTTGAGCCGGCGGAGGCGAACCCGCTTTCGCCCGGGGAAAACGAAACGCTCAGCCGGCTGCTGGACGGCGGCGGTCAAAATAAACCCGGCTGACCCTTCGCCGCGAATCCTGTAGCGGTTGCCGCTGACTGCCGCATGGAGGCGAGACGGCGCATGATTGGCGAAACCCGCGCGGCGGATGCGAGCGGCATTTCCTGGACCGCCCCGCGCATCGCGCTGATGGCATGCGCGTCGCTGGCCATTTTCTACACGGTTCTCGCCATCCGCTTCACGCTGGTCCCCACCGGGGACGGTGTGCACAACGCTTCGGGCGGCGTGCTGGGCAACGATTTTCTGTTTTTCTATTCCGCCTCGAAACTGGTGCTGGCGGGAACGCCGCAAATGGTATTTGACCAAGCGCGGTTTTTCGATTTGCAGGAATCCATCGCCGGACAGCGGCTCCAGTTCCCCTGGGCCTATCCGCCGCATTTGCTGCTGTTGATCGCGCCCCTCGCGCTGCTCTCCTACATTCCCGCGCTGTTCGCCTGGCTTGCGGTCACGACAGCGCCGCTGATCCTGCTGATCCGCAAGCTCTCAGGGGCGCCGCTGCTGGCGGCGCTGATCCTGCCGCCGCTCATCCAGAACACTATATCGGGCCAAAACGGCGCGCTGACGGCATCGCTGGCGGCGGGCGCGATTGCGGCGCTTGCAGCGCGGCGGAATTTTCTCGGCGGACTGCTTTTCGGGTGCCTCGTCTATAAGCCGCAGGTGTTTGTTCTCGCGCCGATTTGTCTGCTCGCCTGCCGCAGTCCGCGCGCCTTTGCCGGCCTCGCGGTTTCCGGGCTCGGCCTGCCGCTGGCGGGGCTGTTGCTGTTCGGGCCGGATATGTGGCGAATGTTTTTCGAGCATCTGCCGGATCAGATGTCTTACGTCGTCAGCGGCCGCATGCCGCGAAAACGGTTCGCCACGATTTTCATTTTTCTGCTCGACACCACCGCCAGCGAAACCATCGCCCGGATCGGCCAGGGCATTTCGACGCTGGCGGCCTGGGCGATGGTCTATGCATGCTGGCGGCGCAGCGGCGATGTCTTCGTCCGCGCCTTTGCTTTCTGTGTCGCGCTGCCGCTTTCGACGCCCTATCTCTATGAGTATGATTTCGCCCTGTGGTCGCTGCCCGCCGCCTTTCTGGCGATGCGCATCTGGCGCGGGCAAGGCGGGGCCGGCGACTGGGCGGCCTTCCTGATTCTGTCCTTCCTGCCGCCGGGAATTTGGATTTCGAGCCTCGTCGGGCTCAATTTCGCTGTTATAGGCATTCTGGCGCTTGTGCCGCTGCTGGCGAGAGAAGTTTTGGGGCGGGGCTGGATCGACGAAGATGACAAGTTGATTTCATAAATTGACAAAATGAAACCGATATGCAACTAATGGCAAAGATCGATTGGAGCAGGAGTTTCGTGTGTCAGGCGCGGTGGCGAGAATTCTCGATCAATTGAAGACCGGCGGCGGCCTTCAGGGCAAGGATATTGCCAATATAATGGATGTCTCAACGGCGACGGTGTCCCGCTGGTCCAGCGGCAAGTCCGCGCCGGGCCTCGAAACCCAGACAAGGATCGCGGGATTGCGCTATGTTGTCGAGCGGCTCAGCGATTTCTACACCCCCGATGAGGCGCGGCTTTGGCTGCACGCCGCGCACCCCATGCTGTCAGGGGAGCGCGCTATCGATCTGATACACGCGGGACGCATTCAGGAAGTGCTCGGCGTGATCGACAGTCTGGAGTCCGGGGCTTACGTCTAATCCGTGGCTCCGCACCGCTCGCGCGAACTGGCCCTGCTCGACGAGATCGATGCGGCGCCGCGTGTTTCCTTTGCCGGGGAGGTTTGGCGGGTGACGCGGGAGGGGCGGGACCCCTTGGCGGCGGGCCGTTCCCTGAGCCGCTGGTGCAATGGCGACTTCGACGTGCTCTACACCTGCGCGGAGCGTGACGGAGCGCTGGCCGAAATTCACGCGCTGCTATCGATGCAGCCGGTCTTTCCTTCGAAACCCCGCTGGTTCGCGCATCGGCTGCATACATGTCTAAACGCCAGCCTGACCTTCGCCAACATCGATGCTCTTGCGGCCCTAGGGGTGGACACGCCCGGCTATTCCAGCCGCGGTTATAAGCGGACGCAGGAAATAGCGGACGCGGCCTTCTTCCTTGGCTTTGACGGCATCGTCGCCCCGAGCGCGCGATGGAGTTGCGCGAACACGATGATTTTCACGGAACGTGTCACACCGGACCGGCTCGATCTGCGCGGGACCGAATGGCAGCCGCTGGACTGGGCCGCGTGGCGCGGCTCACGGGGCCGCTAGCCCCAACCTTACCAAACTTTCATCAGCGGGCCATGCGCGCGTAAGCCGCCATGTCCCATATCCACTCCAGACAGCGGCGGGAACCCCGCGCCGGAACCTCTGTCCTGGAGAGATTGTGATGCTGAATTCATCTGTTCGTCCCCGCGTCTCCCTGCGCGGCCTTCTGCTCGGCGCGGCCGCGGCGCTTGTCGTTGGCGGCGCCGCTGTCCAGACGGCGCTGCCCCCCGCGCCGGCTTTTGCGCTGGCGCAGAACCTGTCCGCCAGTCCGGTTTCTTTCGCTGACACCGTTGAGCATGTGCGCGGCGCGGTTGTCTCAGTCAAAGTAAAAGTGCTGGAGACGAAGATTGCCGCCGGCGATGACCAGGAGGAGGGCCCTGGCATGCAGCCGGGCGATCCCCTGGAGCGCTTCTTCCGCCGCTTCGGCGAAGGCCAGAATGGCATGCCGGGAATGCCGGGACGCCCGGGATCGCCCAATCAGGGGCAAGGCCAAGGCCAGCGTTCG
>JANYFM010000116.1 GCA_025362655.1 Hyphomicrobiales bacterium
GGCGACCGACGCGGTTGTGACGATAACGCCGCGCTGGCCGTCGGCGTCGACCGGCGCCAAAGCCGCCATCGCCACAGCGGATTTGGCAATCATATGAAAAGTGCCGACGAGGTTGATCATGACCGTCTTCTGGAAACTGGCGAGATCGTGGGCGAGCAAATCCTCAGAGTCGCGTTTCTTCGATACAGTCCGCCGGCCCGTCGCAATGCCCGCGCAATTGATGAGAACGCGCTCCGCGCCGTGCGCCGAGCGCGCTCCCGCCAGCGCCGCGTCGACCGAGGCCTCGCTGGTCACATCGGTCTCGAAAAACACGCCGCCGATTTCGCGCGCGACCTTTTCGCCGCGCTCTCTTTGCAGATCAAGGATGGCGACGCGCACGCCGCGGCCGGCCAGCATCCGCGATGTCGCTTCGCCGAGGCCGGAGGCGCCGCCGGTGACGATGGCGGAAATTGCGGAGTCGAGTTTCATCGGTTTTTCCTTCTTGAATAATTCCACCGTCCATTCAGTCGAAGGGATAGGTCCCCGGCTCCCAGTCCCTCGCATGGGTGATGCCATGCATGCCCGAGCGCAGCATCGCCTTCCATGAATCGCGCGTCGTCGCGCCGATATGCGGCGAGGCGAAGAACGTGGGAATTTTCAGAAGCTCATTGCCGTTGGCGGGCTCCACGGCGAAGACGTCAAACGCCGCGCCGGCGATATGCCCGCTTTCGAGCCGCGTTTTCAGCGCGGCCTCATCGACCATGTTGCCGCGCGCGCAATTGATCAGCACCGCTCCCGGTTTCATTTTGTCGAGCACCGCGCCGGTGTACATCCCCATCGTTGATTTGTTGATGGAGAGATGGATTGTCAGCACGTCCGAGCGCGCCCACAGCTCATCCTCGCCGACCGGCTCGACGTCCCATTCATCGCAGAATTCGCCGATATCGACGCGGTCGCAGGCCAGCGTTTTAACGCCGTAAGGGCGCAGCAGTTTCACCACCTCTTTGCCGATAAAGCCGCAGCCGTGGATGCCGACGGTCTTGCCGCGCAAATCCGCGCCGAAGCCGACAGGTCCTGTCCAGACGCCGCGCTGGAGCAGCGATGCGAATTCGTGGACGCGCCGCAGCGTCAGCACCATGTAACAGACGGCAAGCTCCGATACGGAAAATTTATTGATACCGGCGGCCCACCACATTTTGATGCCGTGTTTTTTTAATATGGCCGGATCGATGTGATCAACGCCGGCGGAACAGAGCGAGACAACCTTGAGCTCAGGCAGCGCGGCGCAGACGCGGTCCGTGAACCGGTCGAGGCCGATGACGGCGGCGTCAAAGCCTTTCAGGTAGCTGATGAGATCGTCCTCCTCGAAGCGCTTGCGGTCGGAGCGGAATTTCGCGCCGGGAAAGGCGCCCGCAAGCTCGGCCCTCAGCTCGGGGAAGAAATCGAAATAGGGTATGGTGACGGCGACGCGCATGATGGCCCCGGATTGGCACGGCTGGCTGGATGCAAAACGATCCGGGCAAATTGCGGCGGGCGATCCCATCAGGGTTCGAGCGGCGAATCCCAGTAAAGATAATCCATCCAGCTTTCGTGCAGATAATTGGGCGGGAACAGGCGGCCGTTGCTGTGGAGATCGCTGACCGTCGGCTGAAACGGCGCGTGATAGGGGAACATGCGCGCCTCCTTCGGCAGCCGGTCCGCTTTGCGCAGATTGCAGGGCGAACAGGCCGCGACAACATTCTCCCAGACGGTTGTGCCGCCCTTTGAGCGCGGCGTCACGTGATCGAAGGTCAGATCCTCGCGCGCGCCGCAATACTGACAGGAGAAGCGGTCGCGCAGGAACACGTTGAAGCGCGTGAACGCGGGATGCCGCGAGGGCCGGATATAGGTTTTCAGCGAGACCACCGAGGGAAGCCGCATTTCGAAGGACGGGCTTCGCACGCATTTTTCGTAGTTCGACACGATGTTCACGCGGTCGAGAAAGACCGCCTTGATCGAGTCCTGCCAGGACCACAGCGACAAGGGGTAATAGCTCAACGGACGAAAGTCAGCGTTGAGAACAAGCGCCGGGCACGCCTCCGGCGAAACAACAGGCTGAAAGTGAACCGTCAATTCCGGGCACCTCTTTCCGGCGGAGCGGCGCCGGCAACGGCGAACCTCTCCCCGGAGTCAGTGTACCCATGGGATGACAGGCTTGTGAAGGGGGTATCGGCGCTCTAGCGCGTCGGGATCGGCGTGCCGCTGCGATAGTCGTAAAAGCCCCGGCGCGTCTTGCGCCCGAGCCAGCCGGCCTCGACATATTTCACCAGCAGCGGGCAGGGCCGGTATTTCGAATCCGCCAAGCCCTCGTGCAGAACCTGCATGACCGACAGGCAGGTGTCCAAACCGATGAAATCGGCCAGCTGGAGCGGACCCATGGGATGATTGGCGCCCAGTTTCATCGCGGTGTCGATGGCTTCGACAGAGCCGACGCCCTCGTAAAGCGTGTAAATCGCCTCATTAATCATCGGCAGCAGAATACGGTTGACGATGAAGGCGGGGAAATCCTCGGCGACCGTTGAGGTTTTGCCGAGCTTGGCGATCAGCGCTTTGGCCGACTGAAACGTGTCGTCATCGGTGGCGATGCCGCGGATCAGCTCGACGAGCTGCATGCGCGGCACAGGATTCATAAAATGAATGCCGATGAATTTTTCAGGCCGGTCGGTGACGGAGGCAAGGCGCGTGATCGAGATCGACGACGTGTTCGTGCCCAGCATGGCTTCCGGCTTCAGCGAGGGGCAAAGCCGGGAGAAAATCTTGCGCTTGATCTCCTCGTTTTCCGTGGCGGCCTCGATCACGAGGTCGCAATCCCCAAGGGCCTCAAACCCCGGGGCCGGCGTGATCCGCTCGAGGGCGGCCTTGCGGTCCGCCTCGGTCAGCGTGCCCCGCAGCACATGCCGGGCGAGGATGCCATCGACGGTGGCAAGGCCCGCGTTGATGCGGTCGGCGGAGACGTCATTGAGCATGACTTTCATGCCCGCCACGGAACAGACAATGGCGATGCCATTGCCCATCTGGCCCGCGCCGATGACGCCAACTTTATGAATCTCCATCGTCATTCGGTCCTGGATCCCCTCCGGCGCCCGGCGCCTGAGCCATCATAAGCCAAGTTCCGCCGCCGTCCAGACTCTGTGCCTAACCTTTGAGCCTGGCAAGCTCGGCGTCGAGTTCGGGCAGGGCTTTGTAGAGATCGGCGACCAGCCCATAATCCGCAACCTGGAAAATCGGCGCCTCTTCGTCTTTGTTGATGGCGACGATGACTTTGGAATCCTTCATGCCCGCCAGATGCTGGATCGCGCCGGAAATGCCGACCGCGATGTAAAGCTCGGGCGCGACCACTTTGCCGGTCTGGCCGACCTGCCAGTCGTTGGGGGCGTATCCCGCATCGACCGCGGCGCGGGAGGCGCCCATGGCCGCGCCCAGCTTGTCAGCGACGGGCTCGATGTAGGTTTTGAAGTTTTCGGCGTTTTGCATGGCGCGGCCGCCGGAAATGATGATCCGCGCCGCCGTCAGTTCCGGGCGGTCGCTGCTGGCGATGGCCTCGCTCCTGAAAGCGGAGAGGCCTGGGTCCGCCGCCGCCCCTATCGCCTCAATGGGCGCCGCGCCGCCCTCCCCGGCCGCCTGGAAGGCCGTGGTGCGGACGGTGATGATCTTGACCGCGTCAGACGATTTCACAGTCTGCACCGCGTTGCCCGCATAAATCGGGCGCTCGAATGTGTCGGGGGAGACGACTTTGGTGATTTCGGAGATTTGCATCACGTCGAGCAGCGCGGCGGCGCGGGGCATGACGTTTTTGGACGCCGGCGTCGCGCTGGAAACGATCGCGGTGTAACCGGGCGCCAGCGACACCAGCAGGGCGGCGGCGGGCTCCGCCAGCTGATGCGCGTAGGCCGGAGCGTCCGCCAGCAGCACTTTTTCGACGCCGTCGAATTTGGCCGCCGCCTCCGCCGCCGCGCGGCAATCCTGCCCGGCGACAAGCACGTGAACCGGCGCGCCGAGCGCTTTGGCGGCGGTGATGGTTTTGGCGAGGGCATCGCCCAGCCGGCCCTTGACGACATCGGCGAAGACGAGCGTTGCCATCACAGAACTCCCGCTTCGTTTTTGAGTTTGGAGACGAGCTCGGCTACCGAAGCGACTTTGACGCCGCCTTTGCGGCCCGGCGGCTCGCTGGTTTTCAGCACGGTCAGCCGCGGCGCCGCGTCAACGCCGTAATCTCCGGGGGTTTTCTCATCGATTGGTTTCTTCTTGGCCTTCATGATGTTGGGCAGCGAGGCATAACGCGGCTCGTTGAGGCGCAAATCCGTGGTGACGACGGCGGGCAGTTTCAGCGTGACCGTTTGCATGCCGCCATCGACCTCGCGGGTCACGTCGGCGCTGTCCCCGGCAAGATCGACCTTTGAGGCGAAAGTGCCCTGTCCCCAGCCGAGCAGCGCCGCCAGCATTTGGCCGGTTTGATTGCAATCATCGTCAATGGCCTGTTTGCCGAGAATGATCAGGCCGGGCTTTTCCGCCAGGGCCGCGGCTTTAATGATTTTTGCGACGGCGAGCGGTTCGACGGCGGCGTCGGTTTTGACGAGAATGCCGCGGTCGGCGCCCATCGCCAGCGCGGTGCGGATGGTCTCGGAGGCCTGCGCCGGGCCGATGGAAATAATGATCACCTCGGTTGCCTTGCCGGCTTCGCGCAGGCGCAGGGCCTCTTCGACGGCGATTTCGTCGAATGGGTTCATCGACATTTTGACATTGGCCAGTTCGACGCCGGAACCGTCGCTCTTGACGCGCGCTTTGACGTTGTAATCAACGACACGCTTGACCGGCACTAGGATTTTCATTCGGCGCGGCTCCGTTTCGCGATAGCGGTTCGCGGACCCGGTTTGGTAATCGCGGGGCTTGCCTTAGTCAATTCCGGGCGCCTCGTTTCACGCCGTGCGCGCGCCGAATATCGGCACTTCCGGGCGGCGCAGCAGCGGCGTCAGCGCCGCGCCGATGACAAAGCCCCCGACATGCGCCCAAAAGCCGACTTCCGACGTGTGATCGGTGAACGCCGAGTAAATCTGGAACAGGAACCAGAAGCCCAGAAACCACAGGGCGGGAATAAACAGGGGGATCACCTGGAAAGCCAGGCCCCATACTTTCACTTTGGGATAAAGCAGCAAATAGGCGGCGATGACACCCGCGATGGCCCCGGACGCCCCGATCAGCGGCGCTTCGGAATCGGCATTCAGGAAACCGTGCAGCAGGGCGGCGCCGATGCCCGCCGCGAGGTAGAAAATCAGAAACCGCGGCGAGCCCATGGCGTCCTCGACATTGTCGCCGAAAACCCACAGGAACAGCATATTGCCGGCGAGATGCACGAAGCTTCCGTGCAGGAACATGCCGGTCAGAAGCGTTATCGGAGACGGCACGATTTCGAGACCCTTGGCGAGAGCCGCGTGATCAAAGAAAACCGCGGGGATGAAACCGAAGGCCAAATCCATTTTTTCATCGCCGCCGAACAGCCCCATGCCTGTCAGCGCGAAAACCGCGATATTGGCGGCGATCAGCGCCCAGGTGACGGACGGCCGTTTCAGGAACCGCAGCGCCACGCCGTCATACAGGGGGAGAAACATCGCAATGCCAGCCCGGCCGGATCAGAGCCACAGCTTGGCGCGGGCGGCGGGCCGCGTCAACGGTTGGCGCCGGGAACCCAAAGCACATCGTCCGCGCCATCGCGGTTGGCGTGGCGCGAGGCGACGAAAAGAAAGTCCGAGAGCCGGTTGATGTATTTCAGAGCCGCCTCTCCGACTTTTTCGTTCGGTTCGCGGGCCAGCTCCGTCATCAGGCGCTCGGCGCGGCGGGTGACGGTGCGCGCGACGTGCAGCGCCGCCGCGGCCGGCGAGCCTCCCGGCAGAACGAAAGACTTTAGCGGCGGCAAAACGGCGTTGAGCGTGTCGATCTCCCGCTCCAAACGGTCAACCTGAGGGCTGATCATGCGCAGCGGCTCATAGTCGAGCCTGGCGCCGGTGTCGGGCGTGCAGAGATCGGCGCCCAAATCAAACATATCGTTTTGAATCCGCGCCAGCATCGCATCGAGGCCCGGATGCGCGGATTTTGTCGCTAGCCGCGCCGCGCCGATGGCGCAATTGGCCTCATCGACCGTGCCGAAGGCTTCGACGCGCAGATCGTATTTCGGGCGGCGCTCGCCATTGCCCAGCGAGGTTTCGCCGGCGTCTCCGGTGCGCGTGTAAATGCGGTTGAGGGTGACCATGTCAGTTCGTCCCGGTTCCGCCGCGCATCCACACCACGCCGATGATCAGCAACACCGCCGCGAATTGCAGGCCGACCCGCCAGCGCATCAGTTTTTGCGAGAGGTCCGGGCTGCCGCCGCGCATCATGTTGAACAAGCCGAGCAGAAGCACGACGAACACCGCGCCAACGGCAACGGCGACCACGATATTGGAGGTTTGATCCATGGAGTCCTGATTTCGTGCCGGGCGGCGGCGGGCGGCGGCGGGCGGTTTGTCCCGGATTAATAGCGTTTCAGCAAGCGCTCCAGATAATCCAGTTCCTCGCGCGGCCGGAAGGTTTCGCCGAGGCGTTTGCGCAGTTCCTCCAGCACGCGCTGGGCGCGCTGGGCGGCGGGGACACCGAGGGGATCGTACCGCTGAAGATTGTTGTCGCGCTTGTCGCGGGCTTCGCGGCCGAGCGGATCGGCATTGGCGTTCGGGCGCGCCTCGCGCGGCTGGCCGTTGCGGGGCCCGCCCGGGCCGGCTTGTTCGCCCTCGCCTTCGCCGGGCTGATTGCCCTGCTGCTGCATCTGCTGGGCCAGCGCCTGCGCGCCTTTGCGCAATCCCTCGACAGCGCGGCCCTCGGCATCGACGGCTTTGCCGCTGCCGGGCGCTCCTTTGCCAAGCTCGCCCTCGGCTTCATTCATCGCGCCTTCGGCTTCATCAAGGCCCTCGCCGCCTTTCATGCCGTTTTGCTTCATGCGGTTTTTGAGACTTTCGAGGCGCTGGCGCAAAGCCTGCTGGCGCTGCTGAAGGGATTCCTTGTCGGCTTTGCCATTTTGGCCCGGCTGGCCGTTCTCGGCGCTTTGCTCGCCGTCGTCGTCTCCGTCATCGCCATCCTGCGGCTCGCCGGGCTGCCGCGGCTGTCCCGGGCGGCTCTGCTGGTTTTGCTGGTTCTGCCCGCGCTGACGCTGCTGATTACGCTGGGCGCGTTCGCGCTGCTTTTGCCCCTGTTGGAACGTCTCGTCGCGCAGGGCCTGCTCATCGCGGGTCATCTGGTCGAGCTCATCCAGCGCGCGGTTCATCTCGCGGGCCGCCTGATTGTCGCGGCTGTTCTGCGGGCGGCGGGCTGTTTGCAGATTCTCCAGCATGTTCTGCAATTGGTCGAGCATCCGCTGGGCGTCGGCCATGCTGCCGTTTTTCATCATCTCCTCCATGCGGTCGAGCATGGATTTGAGGTCCTGCGAGGTGATGGTGCGCGAATCGTCATTGCGGTTTTGGTCGGGCGCGGTTGGATTCTGCTGGGCTTGGCGGGACATTTCCTCCAGGAATTTATCCATCGCGGCGCGTAAATTTTCCATCAGCTTGCGCAGTTCCTCATCGGTGGCGCCGCGCTGCATCGCGTCGCGCAATTCCTGCTGGGCGGCGCGCAGATCGCGCTCGGCGTCGGACAGGCCGCCGTCCTCGATGCGCAACGCCATTTCCCAGAGGAGGTCGGCGGTATCGAGAAGGTCCGCGTCATTTCGCGCCCGCGCCAGCCGCGTTTCGATGCTTTTCAAGCCAAGGTAATGGCTGGGGGGCACATTGAAAGTGTCAGGCGCGACCAGCAGGGCCTCCAGCGCCATCGCCACGCGCTTGCGGTCATCGGGAGCGAGAACGAGATTGCGGCGCTGCTCAACCAGAGCTTTGGCCAGCGGCTTGACGAAAGTCCGCTGCGGCAAATTCACCTCGGAGGGCGCGCTGACGCCTTCGTTGCCGCCCTCGTCGCGGGCGCTGAGAATCATGGTGACGCGCGCGCCGGCCCAGGGATGCTCCGAGAGATCGGCGGTGGTTTCCCCCTCACCAAGCCCGCCCGGCCCGGAGGGCAAGCCCAACGCCATTTTGGGCGGCTCGACCAGGGAGCGGCCGGTCACGGCGCGCCCGGCGACGACGGGTTTGGAAAAACTGGCATCGGCGCCGATGACGCCGTAATCGTCTTCGATTTTGTAGGCGAGGGTCAGCGAGCCCCGGACATTGTATTTCGGCGGTTCTTTCAGGGTGATGACGGGCGCCAGGTCCGGAATCGATAGCAGCTCGAACGCCGCCACGATCGAGCCGAAGCGCTTCAGGATCAGGCGCGAATCGCCTTTGAGAATGAGACGGTTTTCAGTGTCGGCGGCATCCCCCTGGCGCACGGCGGCGGCCTTCGGCGCGGCGCCTTTGGCGTCCGGCTTGTCCGCGTCGGCCGGTGCCAGCGCGCCTTCGGTTTCGATGGTAAGATTAGCCGCCTCGGAGGCGCGCACGATGATCGCTGAGCCAACGGGGGCCGAAAAGCGGCGTGCGCCGCCCGGCTTGGCCAGCCCCGCCGTCTCCTCGCGCAAATTCAGGATGACCGGGGGCCGGCCCGTATAGGCGGGCGGATCGATCCAGGCGTCGAGGCGGTAGCCCTGCGACAACGCGCCTTGAGTGCGCCAGTCGAAGGCCGCCAGCGTGCGGGCGTATTTCTCAGGGCCGGCAATGAAAGCCGCCGCCGCCGCCGCCATCAGGGCAAGGCCGCGCAGGGCGAATTTGTCGCGGTCGACGAGGCGCGGCGAGGGCACGGCCACCCGCAGGGCCGCGGCCGCCGCCTCGGCGCGCTTGCGGTGCAGGTCCCAGATCGCCCGCGTGGCGGGATCGGCGGAATTGGCAAGATTGTCTCCCAGCGCCGTCGCTGGGCGGTGGGGCAGGCCCGAATCACGGTCCAGCCTCGACAGGCGCTCAGCTTGCGTGGACCTGCCGCCGCGCAGCATCGGCGCCAGCAGCGCCACAAGGGCGGCAGCAAAGAGGAGGACGCCGGAAATCCGGCCCCATCGCGGCAGTTCCAGCCAGAGGCCCAGAAAAGACAGGGTCAAAAACACAGCGCCGACAGTCAGGAGCGCGGCCAAACCCGGCCACAGCCGCTCCCAGCCAAGCGCCAGTCCGGCACGGGCGGCCAGCGCGTCGAGGCGGCTCTTCGGCGGCGGTTGCGTCGTCTTCGGAGTCTCCGTCAAGCGCGTCTCCTGTGCGGCAGCGCAGAATAGCACACAGCCGCAGGCATTTCACCGGCAATTTCGAGCCCAGAATAAAGGCGTTATTCGGGCAAAAAGCCGCCGGTCAGCCCAGCCAGCCGGGGAGGCGGTCGAGCCCGATCAGTTCCTCAAACGACCCGCGCGGCCGCGCCACAGCCCATTGCGCGCCGTGGACCATGACTTCGGGGATCAGCAAACGCGAATTGTAGGTGCCGGCCTGCGCCGCCCCGTAGGCGCCGGCGGTCATGACCGCGAGGAGGTCGCCCGGCGCGGGCTCGCTCATTTGGCGCGCCAAGGCAAGGTAATCGCCGGTCTCGCAAACGGGCCCGACGACATCGGCGGTTATGACAGGCGCGCCGGAAGCGGGCTGCCGGGCGGGCTTCACCTCGTGGTGGGCCTCGTAGAGCGTCGGACGGATGAGATCGTTCATGGCGGCATCGACGATGACGAAACTCTTGTTCTCGCCGCGCTTCACGCGGATCACCGAAGCGACGAGGATTCCGGCATTGCCGGCGATCAGCCGTCCGGGCTCGAAAATCAATTTGCAGCCGAGCGAATTGGCATGTTTTCTGACGATGGCCGCATAATTCTCCGGGCTGTAGGAAGCGCCATCCTCCCCCTCGCGGTAGGGAATGCCGAGGCCGCCGCCGAGATCGGCGTGCTCAATCGCATGGCCGTCGGCGCGCAGTTCCCGCACGAAGCCGGCGAGCCGCCCGAAGGCGTCATCGAAGGGCTGGAGGTCGGTGATCTGCGAGCCGATGTGCATGTCAACGCCGGTGACTTCAATGCCGGAAAGCGCGGCGGCTTCAGCGTAAACAGCCCGCGCGCGGGAGATGGGAATGCCGAATTTATTCTCGGACTTCCCGGTGGCGATCTTGTGATGGGTCTTGGCATCGACGTCGGGATTGACGCGCAATGCGACGCGGGCGCGGCGGCCTTTTGAGACCGCGACGGCCGAGAGCTCATGCAGCTCCGGCTCGGATTCAACGTTGAAGCACAGAATATCCGCGTCGAGCGCCAGCGCCATCTCCCGGGCGGTTTTGCCGACGCCGGAGAAGGTGATTTTCGCGGCCGGCGCGCCCGCCGCCAGCGCCCGCAAAAGCTCGCCCTCGGATACGACATCCATCCCCGCGCCGAGCCGCGCCAGCGTTGTCAGCACGGCCTGATTGGAGTTGGCTTTCATGGCATAGCAGATCAGCGCGTTCATGCCCGCGAACGCGCCCGCGAACACATTGTAATGACGCGTCAGCGTTGCCGTGGAATAACAGTAAAAGGGCGTCCCGACAGCCCGCGCCAGCGTGTCCAGGCTGACATCCTCGGCATGCATGACGCCATTTTTATAGTGGAAATGATGCATCGATCCGGCGCCTTATTCATTGCGGCAGAAACAGCGCATGAGCGCCGGCGCGCATTCGCGCTAGCCAAGACCCATGGATCGGAGCCGATCCCCGGGTCTTGGTTTTAGAGAAGCGGATCGAGAACAAACGGATCCTTGGGCGGGACCACACCACGCACCCGGCGGTTGTTTTCGATCGGATCGGTCTGGACTCCCTCGTGCTGGGCCGCCTGCTCGCGGGCCGCGCGGGCGCTGACGCCTGCCTCCGGCGGCGGCTCTGTCGCGCCCCGGCGCCCGCAGCCGGAAAGGGCGATCAGGCACACGGCAGCGGCGCAATGGAAAAGACGAATCGGGGACAAAAGGGTTTCTCCAGACGGGTTTCTCCAGATGGGTTTCTCCGGGAAGCGCGCGACTATAGCGGCATTCGCGCCGGACGCGAACCCGGCGCGCTCACGCGCCCTGGCTGACCGCTGGGCCGTCAAACCCATAGAGCCGCGCGGGATTGTCCTCCGTCACCCGCCGCAACCCCTCGCCTGATGGCATTGAGGCGGCAAAACCATCGTAGACATCCTCATAGCGCAGCGCCCGGTAGGCGGCGGCGGCGGCGGGACCGGCGTGATGGGCGCCATCGGGCGTGAAGGGCCAGTCGCTGCCCCACAGGCAGCGGTCGGGCGCGGCGTCGAGCAGCGCCTCCAGCCAGAGACGGTCCGGGCGGGTGGCCAGATCGCCGCCGCCGCTGCGGTAGGGCGCCGATAGTTTGACCCAGACATTCTTCTGGCCAACGAGGCTGAGGACAGCGCGTCCCTCGCCGCGGGCGGGGTCAAAACCCTCGTGCAGGGCATAATGGTCGATCACTATATCCACGCTCGCCCGCGCCAGCGCGTCAAGATGCCGCGCGAGCACAGCCATCGGCGCGATCATCTCGACGTGCCAGCCCATTCCCCTTGCCGCGTCGGCGCAAGGCTGGAATGCCTCCTCAAACGCCGGCAGGCCGCTGCCGTGGGGATGAGTGTACAGATTGACCCGCAGGCCGCGCACGCCGCAGCGCGCGAGATCGTTGAGCGTCTCCAGATCGCAGGTGTCCGGGTCAATCGCGGCAACGCCCCGGCCGGCGCCGCCCAGCTCCAGCAGGCTGTGCATCAGCAGGCGGTTATCCGCGCCGTAGAACGAGGGCTGCACCAGCACGAAACGCCCGATGCCGCGCCGCGCCGCGTTTTCCCGCAGCGCCGACAGCGGCGCGGGGGCCGGCAGATAGGGCCGGTTTGGCGCCAGCGGATATTGATCCGTTGGGCCGACGATGTGGACATGGGCGTCACAACGCATGGCTGAACCTCAGGATGAAAGCAGGCGCGCGGCCAGCGCCCCGCCGGCGGCGCGGGTGCCGAGGCGCCCGCCGATGTCGCGCGTTGCCTCGCCCGCCTCGACAGCCCCGGCGACGCCGGCCTCGATTGCGCGCGCCGCATCGGCGAGCGGCCGCGACTGGATGCGCGCGCCGTGCCAGGCCAGCAATTGCGCGGCGGACAAAACCAGCGAGAAAGGATTGGCGCAATCAAGCCCGGCGATATCGGGCGCCGAGCCATGCGCCGCCTGAGCCATGGCATGCGCGGCGCCGGCGTTCAGCGAGCCGCCGAGGCCGATGCTGCCGGAAAGCTCCGCCGTTAAATCGGAGAGAATGTCACCGAACATGTTGGTGGTGACGATCACGTCGAACCTTGCGGGCTCGCGCACCACATGCGCCATCATGGCATCGACGATGACATCATCGACGCTCACGCCGGGAAAGTCTTTTGCCGCCCGGTTGCATTCCTCGATAAACATGCCGTCGCCGATTTTCAGCACGTTGGCTTTGTGGACGATGGTGACACGGCGCTTTCGGCCCATCGCCAGTTCAAACGCCGCGCGCGCCACCCGCGCGCAGCAGGCCCGTGTGATGCGGCGCAGGGAAATCACGACATCGGGGGTCACCAGCAGTTCGCTGTTGCCCCGCTCCATGTTGCGGTCGGCGTAAAACCCTTCCGTGTTTTCGCGCACGACGACGAGATCAAATTCGCCGACGGGGCCGGGAAAGCCCTTGTAGGTGCGCGCCGGCCGGATGTTGGCGAAGAGATCGAGGTTCTTGCGGAAATACATGGACGGATTGATCTCGCCGCGCGCCTCGTCCTTGAACTCGTAAGTGGCGGCGGGGCCGAGCAGCAGCCCGTCGG
>JANYFM010000139.1 GCA_025362655.1 Hyphomicrobiales bacterium
GCCAGGGCGCGGCGAGGGAGGGCGGCAGCGTGACAAGCGCGCCGATCAGCACGACGGCAAGCGCGAACGCTCCCCCGATCAGGCCGGGTGTGCGGTAGCTTGCGAACCATCGGTCGCTTGGGCCTTGTATAAACAGGCCGATAATCTGCACGACGACCATGGCGAACAGCACATTCCCGCGCGAGGCGAGGTCCATGCCGTAGACGTGGGCGAGCCACGGGCCGCCCCATAAGCCGAGCACCGCCGCGATGGAGGAATAAGTGGCGGCCTGCATGAAAAACACCGGCCAGAACGAGCGAACGCGCGCCGCCGCGAGCACGCCGGCAAACAGCGCGCCCCAGCTTTCCGCGCGCGCCGCCCGCCGCGTTTTGCCGGCTTCGCCTTCGCGGACCGCAAACATAACCAGCACTGTAAACGCCAGCGTGAGCGCGCCGATCATCAGGAACGACGCGCGCCAGCCGTAAAGCGCGGTGGACCATGCCAGCGGCGCGGTCGCCAGCAGCGCGCCCATGGTGCCCGCGCCCAATTGAATGCCGGTCATGGTGGAAAAGCGCGCCGGCGGGAAACGCTCGGCGTAAATGGCCAGCGCGCCCATAAAAAAACTCGAACAGCCCGCGCCGATCAGCAGCCGGCCCGCCAGAAGCGCGGCATAGGAATCCGCCAGCGCGAACAGAGCCGTGCCGGCGACCGCGATCAAGGCTGTGGCGACGATGGCGGTTTTGGGGCCGTAGCGGTCGATGATCACGCCGAGCGGAATTTGCAGCGCGGCAAAAGCGAGGAAGAAGATCGAGGCGAGCAGGCTGAGGCCGCGCGCGTCGAGATCAAACTCGCGCGCAAGATCGGGGCCGATGACGCCGATGGAATTGCGGAAAAACTGGCTGATCGCATAGATCGCGATCAGCGGCGCGGCCACAGCCGCCACCGCCAGGGCGGCATCGCCGGTTTTGCCGTTCTCCCGGCTCGCTTGTGACATCGGGGTCCTGTATGTTTGCTCCAAGCCGAATCTCCCATACACGGGCGCGCGGCGCGGCAACAGGGGCGCGGCGGAATCATGCGGCCAGTCGATTTCGCCCATTTCGTCGAGGACCTTGCGGCGGCCTCGGGCGAAACCATCCTGCCGTTTTTCCGCACCGCCATCGGCGCGCAGGATAAATCGCGCGGCGGCGTGTTTGATCCGGTGACCGAGGCTGACCGCGCGGCGGAAAACGTCATGCGCCGGATGATCCAGGACGCCTTCCCGACGCACGGCATCATCGGCGAGGAATTCGGCAATCTTCGCGCGGACGCGGAATATGTCTGGGTGCTCGATCCCATCGACGGAACCAAGAGTTTTATTTGCGGCGTGCCGGTGTGGGGCACGTTGATCGGCCTTCAGCATAACGGCCGGCCCGTCTACGGCATGATGCATCAGCCATTCACGCGGGAGAAATTCTCCGGCGACGGCAGCAGCGCGCTTTGGCGCGGCATCGGGCCGGGCGGCCAGCCCGCCGAGCGGCGCCTGCACACGCGCGCCTGCCCGGCGCTGGCGCAGGCGACGCTGATGACGACGCATCCGGCGCTGCTGGCGGAGGGCACGCTGGAGCCGTTCCGCCGCGTTGAGGCGCGGGTGCGCCTGTCACGCTATGGCTGTGATTGCTATGCCTATTGCATGCTGGCCTCGGGCCTCGTCGACGTTGTCATTGAGAGCGGGCTCAATGCCTATGACATTGCCGCGCTGATCCCCATAGTTGAGGGCGCGGGCGGCGTGATCACGGCGTGGGACGGCGGCAGCGCGGCAAACGGCGGCAGCGTGATCGCCGCCGGCGACCGGCGGGTTTATGACGAGGCGATGAAGCTGCTGGCGGGCTGAGGGCCGGCCGTTCGGTGGGGCGAGGGGAAGGTTCTCACCGAGCTCTCGCCACCGCTCCCCTGACACCTTCAAACGCCCCCGCGGTCAGTTCGCAATAGAGCACTCGCGAGGGATCGACCGGGCCGGGCATGACGAGGCGGCCGCCGGGGGCGCGTTTGAAGCCGTGACGTTTGTAATAGGGCTCATCACCGACGAGAATCACCAGCGCGTGGCCGGCGGCGCGAGCCGTCTCGAGCGAGCGCTCAATCATGGCTTTGGCGATGCCGCGCGAGCGAAACGGCGGATCCACTGTCAGGGGGCCGAGCAGGATCGCCGGCGTTTCGCCGCAGCGCACCGGGGTCATGCGGCAGGCCGCGACCAGCAGGGTGCCGACGCGGGCGGCGCAGGAGAGATTGAAATCCGGCACAACGCCTTCGCGCAGACGGTAGGCGGAGAGCGCGAAACGGCCCGGCCCGAAAGCGCGGTCGTCGAGCTTGTCGATGGCCGGGAGGTCGGCGGCAACGAGCGGCGAAAGGTCTAGCGAAAGGTGGTTCATGTCACGGGTCTGTGCGGCGGGAGACGAAAGGGCGCGCGCGAATGCGCGGGTTCGGCGTCAGATTCGTCGCGGGCGGAGGATCGTGGCGCAGGAGCTCATGACGCCCGTTTAGCACGCGGGCGGGCTCACGCAAGTCCGGCAAACACATTCAGCGTTTGCGCCGCGTGATCGACGAAGTCGCATCCCAGTCCTCGGGATTCCCCTCCGGCGTGAATATCCCGTCGGCGCTCATCGTGGCGGGGCCGGCGGAGGGCGCGCGCGGCGCGGCGGTCCCGCGGAGATCGCGCGGCGCGCCGATCGGGGCGGGCGGGCTGAGGCCATAGGGATTGTAGTCGCGGCGGCTTTGGACCGGCGCGCGCGGCGCGGCGGGCGGCAGCCCGGCGTCAAGGGAGCCCAGCGCCAGCGCCTGCCGCGGCGCCGCCGGCACAGGGCGGGCCTGCGCCACATCGAGATCGCTGTCGTCCTCGATGTCCGGCGCATCCGGCATGATGTCGCGCGATTGCGGAGCGGGCGTCAGTTGCGGCGAGGGATGCGGTTTGCAAATGCGGCGCGGGCCCGTGGAGGAGCGGCCGTGCTGGGCGAGATCGAGATGGAAATGATTGTAGTGCAGGGCGTTGTAGCCCGGCCCCAGGACAGTGGTGAAAACATTGCAGGCGCCGGCCAGCGCCTCGCGCAGAAACGCCTTTTCCTGCTCGCCGCCGCGCGGCCAGTCTTTGGCGATGTTGATGACGCGCCCGTCGCCGAGTTTGAAGCCGCCGATGTCAGCGGCATTGGCGAACGAATGCTCTGACAGATTCGCGCCCGGCACATTGTTGGCGGGCCGGCAGCTAAACGAGCCGACTGAAGTCAGCTCCGTCACATTCGCGCCAAAGCGCGCCATGGCCGATGGCTGCACGACTTCGGCAAGCCATTGGTCGAGGGCGGCGATCATCGGGCAGCCAAAAGTCTGTTTGCCGCTAAGCGTGACCGCGCCCTCTTGAAGGGCGGTGACCTTGAAAGGATGCTCGGAGCCGCAAATGCCGGGGCCTTCGATAGCCGGGGCGGTTTGCACGTAGGAGGAGACACGCACGAGCTTTTGGGCGAGGCAAATGTTCTCCGCCTGCGCGCGCCAAGCCGGGCGTTGCGCGCGCTCGATAACGCCGCACCCGGAGAGAAACGCGATCAAAGCCGTCGCGGCGGCCGCTGGCAAAACTCTACGCGCCATGCCGGCAGCAATGCCCGCAAATTCCTAACCGCCGTTAAAGAATTGGAGTTAACGGAATGGCGCGGGCGGGGTTTATTGCTCAGCGCGGAGCCAAGCACCGCGGCGGAGAAAACCCCGCCGGGTTTCCGAGCCAACGGCGCGCCCTGCTTTGCAAAGAGCGCGCCGGCTCCGCAGGCGGGAGCGATAACGCAAGCGCGATGCGCGCCTGCGTTATCGCGGGAGCCGCCTGGACGGGCTCCATCCTTATGAGGCGGCGGGGGGAGGGCCGGCCGCGCGGTCGCGGCGCGCTTTCATAAAGCGCTCGAACTCCTCCGCATCGCGGGCGCGGCGCAGCTCATCGATATGTTCGGTGAACTCGCGCTCGGCCTCTTCGAGCTTGCGGCGCTCGGCTTCGAGCCGGGCGAGCTCCTGTCCGCGCCAGTCATCGAAGGCCGCATTGCCGCTGGAGCGCATGTTCCAGCCGCCGCCGGTGCGCGCCGCGGGGCCGCCGGCCTGCATTGACCACGAAGTGGCGCGCGTCGCCCATTGTCCCGGCTGCCAGCCGCGCGAGGCGTCGCGCGCCCAATCGGCCTTTTGCTGGACGAAGGCGGTGAGATCGCCCCGGTGGCCGGTCTTCGACTGCCAGATTTTGAAGGCGAGGATGGCAAGGCCAACCGGCCAGAACAGGACAAAGCCGAGGATCATGGCGACGATTTCGAGCGGCCGCCAAGGATTTCCGCAGCGCTGGGCGCGCCAGTCACGGGAGTCGTTCGTTGCTGAGCTTGAGCAGGACATGGGTCAGTCTCTCTGTTGCAGACCTCATCGCGCGCCAAAGGGCGGGACGATGTGAATGTAATTTAAATTTACATTGTGGTTTTGTCGAGGGGAGGGGCCGAATTTATTTTCCGGCGCTTTATTTCGCACCGGGCCGGCGCGCCGCCGTTTCGATCAGGGCTGAGACCCCCGATTCGAGGATCGGCACGGGGTCGCAGCCCTCATTTGCCTCGCTTAGGTGGCCAGCCAGGGTCAGCATTGCAACCCCGTGGGACAACGACCAGATTTGCAGCGCCAGCAGCCGTCCATGGGCCTCGCTGGCTCCGCGGGCGCGCAGCACGCTGTCGCAGGCAAGGCGCAGCAGCGACAGCGCCTCATTGGCCGCAGCGCCAGCGTCCGGCGAGGCGAGAGCCCCGACGTTGTCGAACATCGCGCCGTAGAGGCCCGGCTCCTGCCGCGCGAAATCCAGATAGGCGGAACCCATGCGGCGAAGCGCTTCGAGGGGATTGGGCGTCCCGTTGTTCCAAGCCCCCGAGAGGCGCTGTCCGAACAGATCAAAGCCGCGCCGCGCCAGTTCCGCCAGCAGCGCGCTTCGGTCCGGGAAGTGCCGGTAGGGCGCGGCAGGAGTGACGCCGACGCGTTTGGCGGCTTCGGCCAAGGTAAAGCCGGCAGGTCCGCGTTCGGCGATCAGCCCGCGCGCCGCCTCCACAAGGGCATCTTTCAGCCTGCCGTGATGATAGGCGCGCCGGCCGCCCTCCCGCAGGGCGCTCTTGAAAAAGGAGTGCTTGCCAACCATTTGATCGTTAACCGCTCGCTAACTGTTCCGGAGAATAGGGTGTGGGCGGGCGAAAGGCGAGTGTGGTCGGAACAGCCGCAGGGAACTCTTTCCCGCCGCGAACGTTTCCTTCTGTGGCGTGTCAAACGCACCGGCGGATGTACCCGGCGAAATGGCGCGCGGCTTGCTTGAGTTCCAACATTCCTAAATGCAGGAGATACAAATGGTGATGGCCAACTCACGGGCGCTGGATATTGTGGCGATGTGCGCCGCCTTCGCATTCGTCGGCGCCATTGTTTTCGGCGCCCTGTAAGGCCCGATGCGTATCACTGGAAACCGCCGCGCCGCCCTTCGGGGCGGCGTTGGCTTTTCCCGGTGTTGTTTGCGGACTTCTTCCGCAAATTTTTTGACCCGCGCAGGGGCGATTAACCGTATGTTTTGCTGCGTTGCGGGAGAAAAATATTTATTGCCGAGTGTTTTGGCACAGAGCGCGGCTTCCTATATAAACGCGTGCCGGGCGATCCCGCCCGCGAACGTTTGAGGTTCTTCATGTCCTCGTCGAAACCTTTCAGCCGCAACACTCTGCTCAAAGCCGGGCTTGCGGCATTTCTCGCGCTGGCTCCGGCCATGGCCGAGGCGCGTCTCGGCGGCGGCTCCAGTTCGGGCAGCCGCGGCGCGCGCACCCAGTCAGCGCCCGCGCCCACGCAAACCGCGCCTTCGGCCGCGCAGCCGATGCAGCGAACCACCACGCCGCAGGCTTCGCCCTCGGCCGCCGCGCGTCCGCAGGCGGCGCCCGCTCCCTCAGGCGGGTTTCTGAGCGGCGGCTTTGGCCGCGGCTTGCTCGGCGGCCTGCTCGGCGCCGGCCTGATCGGCATGTTCATGGGTCATGGCATGATGGGCGGCTTGGGCGGCATCATGTCGATGCTGGGCCTGCTGCTCCAAGTGGCGCTGATTGGCGGCCTGATCATGTTCGCGTGGAGCTGGTTCGCGCGCCGCCGCCAAGGGCAGCCCGCGATGGCGGGCGGCATGATGGGCGGCCAGCAGAATGCGTTCGGCGGCGCTCCGCAGCCTGTGCAAAGCGCCGGTTTTGGCAGCGGCATCGCCGGCGGCGCGCCGCAGGCGGCGCAGACCGTGCCGATTAAACTGAAGGACGAGGATTTCCCCGCCTTCGAACGCCTGCTGACAGAGACGCAGCTTGCCTATGGCGCCGAGGATATGTCCAAACTGCGCAAGCTCTCGACCGAGGAGATGGTCTATTATTTCCAGGCCGACATCGACGAATCCAAGAAAAAGGGCGTCGCCAGCAAAATCTCCGACGTGAAGCTTTTGCAGGGCGATCTCTCGGAAGCCTGGCGCGAGGGCCGCGATGAATATGCGACTGTGGCCATGCGCTTCAGCCTCGTCGATGTGACAGTTGACCGCGCCACCGGCCGCACCGTCGAGGGCGATCCGGCCAAGCCGGTCGAGGCGACGGAAGTGTGGACCTTTCTGCGCCCCGTGGGCACGGCGGCAAACGCCTGGCAGCTCTCCGCGATCCAGCAGGCGGCGTGAGATTTTAAACGGCTGTTGAAAAGTTAATCCCTTCCGCGCGACAGCGCGGGAGGGATTTTCGTTTTCGTCAGGCTGATGCTTGTTCGTCAGGGTGAGGCTTGGCCCGCCGCCTCGCGCAGCGCGGCGACATCAAGCTTGCCCATCTTCATCATCGCCTGCATCGCGCGGCCGCCGCCGGGGCCGCTGAGCAGGCCGGCCAGCTCGCGCGGCACGATCTGCCATGAAAGGCCGTATTTGTCTTTCAGCCAGCCGCACCGGCCGGGAGAGCCGCCTTCGCATAGACTTCCCCACAATCGATCGACCTCGGCCCCGTCTTCGCAATCGACACTCATGGAGACCGCTTCGGTGAAAGGAAACTGCGGCCCCGCGTTGAGCGCGCGGAAGCGCTGTCCATCGAGATCAAACGTCATTCCAAGCACTTTGCCTTCAAGCCCCGGTGTCGATGCGCCATAGCGGCTCGTCTCCAGGATGCGTGAATTTTTGAACAGACCGAGGTAGAAATGAACCGCCTCTTCGGCGTTGAAATTAAACCAAAGGCAGGGTGTGATTTTGGGCGTGATTTTGGGCGGGATTTTGGGTTTGTCCGACATCGCTTGCGCTCCAGCGGATGGTATTTTCAGCCGAGGCGGCGAGGGGCATTGCCGGCCCCTTCACGCCCGGCCGTTGCGGCCCTGGCCGTCGCGGGCGGTGCGGTTATTGGGGTCAACCACCAGCGCGCGGCCGTAGGATTCCTGGGCTTTGGCTTTGTTGCCCTGGCGCTCATAGGCGAGGCCGAGCCCGGCCCAGGCTTCGGCGTTGCGGTTGTCGATGTTGAGGACAGCGTTGAAGTCCTCAATGGCGAGATCGTATTTGGCTGTGACGGTCAGGCTCTGGCCGCGCGCCTGATAGGGCGGCGCGGAGAAGGGGTCGCGGTCAATCGCGTTGTCGAAATCGGTGATGGCGCGGGGGTGGTCGCCGTTGCGCTGGTGGATCAGCCCGCGCGCGTGATAGGCCTGCGCGCCCTCGGGGTTGAGCTTGATGGCGCGGTCCAGATCGGCCATCGCATCCTGCAAATTGCCCTGCGTGCGCAGCAGATTGGCGCGGCCGAGGTAGGCGCCGGCATTGTTGGGTTCGGCGCTGATGGCGCGCCCAAAATCGGCCAGCGCGGCGTCGTTGCGGCCGCTTTGGCGCAGGGCCAGCGCGCGGTTTGTGTAGGCCGCGGCGTAGTCCGGGTTGATTTTTACCGCAGCGGTGAAATCGGCGATGGCGTCGGGATAACGGCCGGCGCGGGCGAAAGCGGAACCGCGGGTGTTCAACGGCTCGGCTTTATCGGGATTGCGGCGAACGACTTCGGTCAGCGAACCGATATTGTCGGCAAAAGAGGCATCCGGCGCCTCCACTTCGGCGATGCGCGGACCGGTGAGGCCGACAGCGCCGGTCGTGGTGTCGCAGCCGGCGAGCGCGAGGCCCGCCAGAAGGGCGGCCAAGGGCGCAAGGCGCGGCAAAAAAACGGCTATTGGCATAATTGACGTCACTCTACGCGTTGGCTGGGAGGAATTCTCCCGCCAGAAGTCGGTGAAACTGGTTAATGCAAGCTTAATAGGGTGAAATAAGGACTTTCTTGACGGGAAAAGATGGCATTTTTGCCGCTCCCTGTCACCCAAAAGAAAGCGCCCGGCCAAAGACCGGGCGCGGATTGGATTTCCGGGAGGAAAGCTTGCCGCTTAGCGGCGCGCGCCGATTTCCGGCTTCGGCTTCATCGGCAGCAGGCCTTCGCGCTGCATTTTCTTGCGGGCGAGCTTGCGGGCGCGGCGGATCGCCTCGGCCTGTTCGCGGGCGCGCTTTTCAGAGGGCTTCTCGTAGTGGCCGCGCAGTTTCATCTCGCGGAAAATGCCTTCGCGCTGCATTTTCTTTTTCAGAGCCTTGAGGGCCTGATCAACATTGTTGTCACGAACGAGAACTTGCACGAGCGCTCCTGTCACGGATTGGCGTTCCGGATCGACGCCAATATCCTAGCCGATTATGGGAACAGCGGGCCGCATCCGGGGCAGCCGCTACCAAGGGGGCGAGTACCAGAAGGAGGTGTCCTTGTCCAGCGGCGCCAGCGGCCTAAACCCGTTCATTTCCGTCAAAAACCCGCGTCACATGCCCCATTTTCCGGCCCTCGCGGGCCTCGTGCTTGCCGTATAGATGCACGCAAGCGCCGGGTTCGGCCAGCCATTCGCGCCAGGCGGAGGCTTGCCCGCCGATGAGATTGCGCATTTCGATGCGTCCGTGGCGGCGGGGCGAGCCCAATGGAAAGCCTGAGATGGCGCGGATATGCTGCTCAAACTGGCTGGTGAGCGCGCCATCAAGGGTCCAATGGCCGGAATTGTGGACGCGGGGGGCCATTTCATTGACGACGAGAGTTTCGGCGGCGCCTTCGCCCACGACGAACATTTCGACCGCGATCACACCGGCATAATCCAGCGCGTTGAGGATTTGCGCTGTCATGGCCACGGCGGCGGCGGCGGTGGCGGGCGCGATCCGCGCAGGAACCGTTGTCGTCGAGAGGATATGGTCGGCGTGGACGTTTTCGTTGACGTCATAGGCGGCGATGGACCCGTCCAGTCCGCGCGCGGCGATGACGGAGATTTCGCGGGAAAAGGGCACGAAGCCCTCAAGAATCGAGGGCGCTGCCCCCACGGCGGCAAAACAAGCTGAGGCATCGTCGCCGTCACGGATCGTCACCTGGCCCTTGCCGTCATAGCCAAAGCGGCGGGTTTTGAGGATCGAGGGCCGCCCCAGCCGCGCCGCTGCCGTCACCAGATCGGCGGGACAGTCGATAGGGGCGAAGGGCGCGGTGGCGATGCCCAGCGAATTGAGAAAGCTTTTTTCGGCAAAACGGTCCTGCGACACCGCGAGCGCCCCAGGGTTGGGGCGCACCGGCACGCGCCGCGCCAGAAATTCAGCGGTGTGGGCGGGCACGTTCTCGAACTCGTAGGTGACGAGCCGCACGCTGTCGGCGAATTTCGCCAAGGCTTCGTCGTCGTCATAGGCGGCGCGGGTGCGTTTGGCGCAAACATCAAAGGCGGGGCCGCTTTCAGGGCAATAGACGTGTACGCTGATGCCGAGGCGCGCCGCCGCCATGGCCAGCATCCGCCCCAGCTGGCCGGAGCCGAGAATGCCGATCATATCGCCGGGAGCGACCGCCTTGCCCGAGTTCATGCCGGGGCGCCCGGCTCGTCGGCGGGTGTCTCGGCGACAGCGGCGGTCTGCGCGGCGCGCCAAGCCTCCAGCCGGGCGGCCAGCGCCTCGTCGTTGAGGGCCAGAACGGCGGCGGCCAGCAGGGCAGCGTTAATGGCGCCGGCCTTGCCGATAGCCAAAGTGCCCACGGGAATGCCGGCGGGCATTTGCACGATGGACAGCAGCGAATCCTGCCCCGACAAGGCTTTGGATTCAACCGGCACGCCAAACACCGGCAGGGCGGTCATCGCGGCGGTCATGCCCGGCAGATGCGCGGCGCCGCCCGCGCCGGCGATGATTACCTTAAACCCGGCGCTCTTTGCCCCCTTGGCGAAGGCGACAAGCCGGTCCGGCGTGCGGTGGGCGGAGACGATGCGCGCGAGATGGCCGATGCCGAGCGTCTCCAGCGTCATCGCGGCATGGCGCATGGTGGCCCAGTCAGACTGGCTTCCCATGATAATCGCCACCGGCTGCGCGCTTCTGGCCAAGCTCAGGCCCCTCTCTTGCGGAAAGCCCGCGACATAGACCAAGCCGCATCACCCGTCTATCCTAAGGCCGGCCTTCAAGCGATGATATCGGGGGTTAACTGGTCGCCCAGAAACGAAACCCGGTCGCGCAGCGTCAGTTTGCGCTTTTTCAGGCGCTGGAGCTGCAATTGATCGAAGGCGCCGACACGGTGCAGCGCCTCAATGGCGACATCGAGATCGCGGTGCTCCTCGCGCAGCCGCTCCAATTCCGCGCGGAAGGCTTTTCTCTCCTCATCGCTCAGTTTGTCGGGCATGGATCGGCTCGAAAGCGCGGCGGATTCGCCGGAAGCGAATTATGTCAGGCCCGGCGGACAAGGCAAGCGGGGCGCGGCCCCGCGTAAAATGTTAACCGCCGTTTTCAAATGACAGTGCGATGACGTTTTTTCGCTTGCCCGATTCACAGCCTGTGGCACACTTGCCCGGTTAGCTCCATCCAACCGGGAGTCGATGCATGTCGCTGCAAAATCATCTCGTCGAACTGGAACGCCGTCATCAGACGCTGGAAAAGCAAATCGAGACTGAAAAGGTTCACCCCGGCGCAAGCGATCTTAAAGTGGCCGAATTGAAGCGCAAAAAACTGATTCTCAAGGACGAAATCGAGCGGGTGCGGGACGGCCTCAAGGCCGCCTCGGTTCATTAGGCGCCCCAAACCGCTGTTTTAGAACGCGCTTTCCTTCCCCGCTGCCGCGCGGAACGGATAACGCTGTTTCACGCGCCGCCGCGTGCCATTTCGCGCAGGCGGAATTTCTGGATTTTGCCGGTCGAGGTTTTCGGCAGTTCCAGGAAGACGATGTGCTTGGGGCATTTGAACCGCGCCAAATGCTGCCGGCACCATTCCATCAACTCATCCGCCGTGGCGGTTTTTCCCGGCCGCAGTTCGACGAAGGCGCAGGGCGTCTCGCCCCAGCGCTCGTCGGGCTTGGCGACGACCGCCGCCGCCTGCACAGCGGGGTGTTTGTACAGCGCGTCCTCCACCTCAATCGAGGAAATATTCTCGCCGCCGGATATGATAATGTCTTTCGAGCGGTCCTTTAGCTGCACATACCCGTCCGGGTGTTTGACGCCGAGATCGCCCGAATGAAACCAGCCGCCGGCAAAAGCCGCTTCGGTCGATGCCTTGTTTTTCAGATAGCCCTTCATCACGACATTGCCGCGGAACATGACTTCGCCCAGCGTCTCCCCGTCGGCGGGGGCGCTTTGCATGGTGTCGGGGTCCATCACATCGAGCCCCTCCAGCACCGGATAGCGGACGCCCTGCCGCGATTTTTTCGCGGCCTGTTCCGCGGCGGGCAGATCGTTCCATTCCGCGTGCCATTCGTTGACGACGGCGGGGCCGTAACATTCGGTCAGTCCGTAGAGATGGGTGACATTGAAACCGGCCTCTTTCATTGCGGCCAGCACGGCTTCGGGCGGCGGCGCGGCGGCGGTGAAAAACTCCACCTTGTGCGGCAGCGGCTGTTTTTCGGCCTCCGGCGCATTCAGCAGCATCGACATCACCACCGGCGCGCCGCACATGTGCGTCACTTTATGCGCGGCGATGAGATCAAACATATGCGCGGCCCGCACCTGGCGCAGACACACCTGAACGCCCGCCGCCAGCACGATGGACCAGGGGAAACACCAGCCGTTGCAATGAAACATCGGCAGCGTCCAGAGATAAACGGGATGGCGGCCGAGATTGCCGGTCAACAGATTGCCGGCGGCCAGCAGATAGGCGCCGCGATGGTGATAGACGACGCCTTTGGGATCGCCTGTCGTGCCCGAGGTGTAGTTAAGCGCGATGGCATCCCATTCATCGGCGGGCGGGCTCCAGGCAAAATCCGGATCGCCCGAGGCGAGGAAGGCCTCGTATTCGATGGAGCCGAGGCTTTCGCCGGGGCCGGAATATTCGGGATCATTATAATCGATGACGAGAGGTTTCACTTTCGCCAGCGCCAGCGCCTCTTTCATCACGCCGGAGAATTCGCGGTCGATGATGACGATTTCGGTTTCCGCATGATCGAGGCCGAAGGCAAGGATCGGCGCATCAAGGCGCGTGTTGAGCGTGTTGAGCACGCCGCCCGCCATCGGCACGCCGTAATGGCATTCGAGCATGGCCGGCGTGTTGGCGAGCATGGCGGTGACGGTGCTGCCGCGGGTGACCCCGTGGCGCGCCAGCGCCGAGGCGAGGCGGCGCGAGCGGGCGTAAAAATCCCTGTAATTGCGCCGCAGCGGGCCGTGGACGACGGCTATGCGATCAGGAAAAATCGCCGCCGAGCGCTCCAGAAAGCCCACCGGCGAGAGCGGCTGGAAATTCGCGGGATTGCGGCCGAGATCGCGGTCATAGGGGCTGGTCACGGGCGGCCTCCGGGTTTGTTCAGCGCCCGAAGATTTACGGCATGGCGGACGGGCGGGCAAACCCGCTGTTAGGCTAAGCTGCCGCCGGCTCCGGTCCCCGCGCGGTCCGCGGCGCGCGCCGTTCATAGCCTGAAACCAGCAGGAGCGCCGCAAACGCCACGCAGGCGCCGCCCAGGATGTCGCAGAGATAATGGCTGCCGTTCGAGGGTGTCGCGAAAATCAAAACAAAATTCAGGACCGCGATGGCGGCATTGAGATAGCGCGTGCGCAGCGCGGCCCAAACCGTGATGATCGCCAATGCCGTATGAAACGAAGGGAATGACACGAGGCCGCGCAGATCATCGAGCGGGATTTCGCGCATCGAGCCGCCGCGCAGGGCGAGAATATGCGGCACCTGGTCCCAGCCGGCGCGCGGATCGCGGAAGGCGGGCAGCAGCGCATCGGGCACGTTGTAAAACGCGTAAGCGCCGATGGTCGGGATCAGCGTCGCGATGAGGATCGTCGCAAAGGCGGTGAGGGCGAACAGCGTCATATAGGCGCGCAGCCGGTCCAACCGCCGCGTGAAGGCCAGCGCCAGCGCGACGACGGCGATTTGCGGCATGGAGGTTGCGTAAGCGTAATCGAGCAGCATGGCGAGGGCCGGATGCGCCGCGACATAGGCGAGATGGCCCTCGAAATTGAAGCCCATGGCTTTGTCCAACGTATCGAAAACCCGGTCTTGCAGCGGCAGGCCCAGCGAAGTTCCGATATAGCTCGAAATTGCCAGTGCAAGGGTGAACAGCACCAGAAAAGCGGCGCTTTCCAGCGCGGCGGCAATGGCGGGCTCGGGGCGCTTGCGCCTATAGAACCATGCCAGAGCAGCAAGGCCGGCGCCCAGCGCCACGGGTTTTAGCAGCAGGATGGCATCCACCCGCAATGCCGTCAGGCTGAGCCCGAGGCCATCAACGGCGGCCAGCGCCGCGGCCAGAGC
>JANYFM010000147.1 GCA_025362655.1 Hyphomicrobiales bacterium
CTCGCGTGATCTACGACATCCGCCACCTCACTACTTATACCTACGCCTCGCCGGTGACTTTCGCCCATTGCTCGCTGCGTCTTTTGCCGGTCGACGGCCCCGGCCAGCTTTTGCTGAAATCGAGCCTCGTGATTGATCCCGTTCCCGCCGCGATGGAAGACCGCGCCAGTTTTTTCGGCAACCGCCTGACCTCCATCACCATCGACGTCGCGCACCGCGAGCTTGAAGTCGAGGCGCGCTCCAGCGTCGATATCGACCGCGCCGCGCCGCCCGACGCTGATACGACCAGAACGTGGGAGAATGTGCGCGAGGCCGCCTTCGCCAGCGCCGATCTGACGCCGGATTCGCCGGCGCATTTTCTGCACCCGAGCCGTTTTGTGCCGCGCTTTCAGCCGGCGGCCGATTATGCGCGGGAGAGCTTTGCGCCGCTGCGGCCGGTGCTGGCCGGCGCGGAGGAGCTGATGCGCCGCATCCGCCGGGATTTCCGATACGATCCCAAAGCCACGGTTGTCTCGACGCCGCTGTCGGAGGCATTCGAAAAACGCCGCGGCGTGTGTCAGGATTTCGCCCATATCATGATCGCGGGCCTGCGCGGCATTGGTCTGCCCGCCGCTTATATTTCCGGCTATATCCGCACCATTCCGCCGGCGGGCAAGCCGCGCCTTGAAGGCGCCGACGCGACGCATGCCTGGGTCGCGATCTGGTGCGGCCTCGGCCACGGCTGGGTGGGCCTCGACCCCACCAACGCCATCATGATCGGCAACGACCATATCCTGCTGGCGCGCGGCCGCGACTACGCCGACATCTCCCCGGTCGCGGGAATCGTTCTGGGCTCGGGCGAGCAGGAGGTCGAAGTGAAAGTGGACGTGATTCCGCGGGTGTGAGCGGGGACATTATCCCGGATACCACTTGGGCTTGCGCTTTTCCCGGAACGCGGCGACGCCCTCCTCCATCTCAGCGCTCCGCCCGTGTTTCGCATCGCGCTCTCTCGGATCATAAAGAACCTCCGCCGGCGGCGTGCCGTATTCGGCAATGGCGGCTTTCAGCGCCGCGGCCGCGCCGGGCGCGCTGTGCAGCAGAGCGTCGGCGATGGCGGCGATGCGCGGCTCAAACCCGCCTTCGCCGCATATTTCGCTGACGTGCCCGAAGGCCAGCGCCTGCTCCGCTGAAATGCGCTCGCCCGACAGGCCATAGCGGCGAAATTGGCGGTAACCCACGGCGCGCAGAAACAGCGCTCGCAGAACCGGCGAGGGCGTGATGCCGAGCCTCGCCTCGGGAATTGAAAAGAAAGCGTCGGGCGATGCCAGAATGATGTCGCAGCAGGCGGTCAGAGCAAAACCGCCGCCGATGGCCGCGCCCTGCACTGCCGCGATAACGGGCTTGGGACAACGGTCAATCGCCTCCATCATTCCGGGCAGTGAGAATTGCGCCGGACCCGCGCCCGGGGCGGGCCCGCCCAAATCGGCGCCGGCGCAAAAGTGTTTGCCGGCGCCGCGCAGCACAATCACCCGCGCGGCGGGATTGGCGGCCAGCGCGGTGAAGGCGGCGGCGGTGTCGTCGATCAGCGCCTGGTTCAGCGCATTGCCGCGCTCCGGCCTGTTGAGCGTCACCGCTGCGATGCCGAGCGCGGAAATATCGAGCGTGATGGTTGGGAATGTCACCGTCTCTCCCCGTATTTCCGCGCCGCGCCGGCGCCCCGAATTTAAACATTGTTAACGAATTTCGACAATGCTGTCGTCAGCCTTGAAAAGGGTTAAGGAGCTTCGTCCCAATGGGCGCCCAGCGGTTTCGATTCAGCGATGACGACGAGCGCCAACGGCCCCCGCCGAAGGTATGGATCACCCGCGCCGTGATCGTCGGCGTGCTCGTGGGCCTCGCCGGCGCGGCGCAGATCATCCTCGGGTACCGCTGGCATATTTGATCCGTGGAAATCCGCGCGTCGGCGCGGGCGCGCATTCGCGCCTGCCAAAGGACATGCGCCGACATTATGCCCTTTGGAATGACAGCCGCGCTTTCACCCCAGATTCAGCTCTTTGAAAAAGTCGTTCCCCTTGTCGTCAATGACGATGAAGGCCGGGAAGTTTTCAACTTCAATGCGCCAGATAGCCTCCATGCCGAGTTCGGGATAGGCGAGCGTCTCAACCTTTTTGATGCAGTCCTGAGCGAGCCGCGCGGCGGGGCCGCCGATCGAGCCGAGGTAGAACCCGCCATGGGTCTGACAGGCCTGCCGCACTTCTTTTGAGCGGTTGCCCTTTGCCAGCATGACCATCGAGCCGCCCGCCGCCTGAAAGGCTTCGACAAACGAATCCATCCGCCCCGCGGTCGTCGGCCCGAACGAGCCCGAAGCCATGCCGGCGGGCGTTTTGGCGGGACCGGCGTAATAGATCGGATGATTCTTAAAATAATCCGGCAGCGGTTCGCCCGCCTCCAGCCGCTCGCGCAGCTTGGCATGGGCCATATCGCGCGCGACAACGAGGGTCCCGGTCAGCGACAGCCGCGTCTTGATCGGATATTTCGACAGGGCCGCGAGAATTTCCCGCATGGGGCGGCTGAGATCGATGTTGACGGCGTCGCCGCCAAGCGTCTTCTCATCGACGGCGGGAATATATTTCGCGGGGTCGTGTTCCAGCTCCTCAAGAAACACGCCGTCGCGCGTGATTTTGCCAAGCGCCTGCCGGTCCGCCGAGCAGGAAACGCCAATGCCGATGGGCAGCGAGGCGCCATGGCGCGGCAGGCGGATGACGCGCACATCGTGGCAGAAATATTTGCCGCCGAATTGCGCGCCGACACCGAGATTCTGCGTGAGCTTGTGGATTTCCGCCTCCATCGCAAGGTCGCGGAAGGCGTGGCCGTCGTCGCCGCCGCTGACCGGGAGATCGTCGAGATAGCGGGTGGAGGCGAGCTTTACAGTCTTCATCGTCTGTTCAGCGGAAGTGCCGCCGATGACGATGGCTAAATGGTAGGGCGGACATGCCGCCGTTCCCAGAGTGAGGATTTTCTCCTTGAGGAACGCCATCATCCGGTCATGCGTCAGCAGCGACGGCGTTGCCTGATAGAGGAAGCTTTTGTTGGCGGAGCCGCCGCCCTTGGCGACGAATAAAAATTTGTAGGCATCCTCGCCCTCCGCATAAATTTCAATCTGCGCGGGAAGGTTGTTTTTCGTGTTCCTCTCCTCGAACATGGAGAGCGCGGCCACCTGTGAATAGCGCAGATTTTTTTTTTCATAGGCGTCGCGGATGCCCTCGGCGATGGCGCTCTCATCATCGCCGCCGGTCCACACGCGCCGCCCCTTTTTGCCCATGACAATGGCGGTGCCGGTGTCCTGGCACATGGGCAGAACGCCGCCGGCGGCGATATTGGCATTCTTCAGCAGATCATAAGCGACAAAACGGTCATTGGCGGTGGCCTCGGGATCGTCAAGAATTTTGGCGAGCTGGGCGAGATGGCCCGGGCGCAGGAGATGGTTGATGTCTATCATAGCCTGTTCCGCCAAAAGGCGGATGGCTTCGCGCGGCACATGGATCAGCTCTTCGCCCGCGATGCTGACGGTTTGGATCCCGTCGGCGGAGAGTTTGCGCCACGGCGTCGTGTCCGCGCCATGCGGGAAAAGCGGCTGGTGAAAATAGGCCATGGTTTGTCCGATGCTGAAATCGATACGGGCATTTAAGCCTTTTCAGGCGCTGTGGATATGGATTCGCGCCGGGAAAGCACGCGGGACAAGCGGCGGGGCGGCAGTGACCGTTTGTTTTTATTAAAGTAAAAATTATCTGAAATTTAATATTTAAAACAGCCTATACCGCTTTTTATCTGTTCATTAAATACCCGGGCGCTTGATTTGGGAAAGCGGCGTTTCCGCCCGTCCCCGCATCGAGGCTAAAGCTGATGAAAAAGCTCCTTCGCCGGATTGCCTTCGCACCGCTCCCTTTTCCTCCGGGGAGGGGCTTTCGCGCGGATGAGCGCGGCAACACCGCGATGCTGTTCGCAGTCGCCTTGCTGCCGCTTCTGGGCATGTGCGGCTCGGCGGTCGATTATGCCAATGCGCTGCGTTTCAAGGCGGGCCTGCAAATCGCGCTGGACGCCGGCGTGATCGCGGGCGCGGCCGATCTCTTGCAGGGCGGCACAAAAGCCCATGCGGAGGGCGTCGTGGCGAGCTATGTTTCCGCCAAATTCACCTCGCCCGGCGCATCCTCGCCATCGGTGACCGCAACCGGCGACCCCTCCGGGAAAATGACCGCCACCGCGCAGATCAATGTTCCGACCAATTTCATGAGAGTGTTTGGCACCAACAATATGGCGATGAGCGTGACGTCGGAGGCGATGTTCGGCCTGACCAACGCTGAAGTCGTTATCGCCCTCGACACGACGGGCTCCATGGCGGGCGCCAAGCTCGCGGCCGCCCAGGCCGCCGCCAACAATCTAATCGACACCCTCTATGCCGCGCCGGGATCTGCCGCCAAAGTGAAGGTCGGCCTGGTGCCGTTCAATTATTACGCCAATGTCGGAACGGCGTACCGCGGCGCGCCGTGGCTTTCGTCCAGCAGCGATTATTCAACGCCCTATCCCGCCGACTGCAATGACACGTATCCCTCGGCCGTTTACGGCGCGCCGGTTACCGCGACCGGATACAATGACGGCGTGCCCTATACTTATACCGATACGCCCGTTATCAGCTATGGAGAGCCGGTCAGCGCTTGCTATCCTTCGGGCATGACGCCGCATGTCTGGGGCGGCGCCGTGGGTTCCCGCAATTATCCCGCCGATCTTCAGGACGCCCTTAGCGCCGGCAATCCCGCGCCGGCCATCTTCGATGTCGGCGATCTCCCGGGACCGCTGATGCGGCTGACCAATGACAAAGCCGCGGTGAAAACGCAGATCAACGCGCTGTTGCCCGCCGGCGAAACTTACATTCCATCCGGCCTTCTGTGGGGCTGGCGCGTGCTGTCGCCAAACCTTCCCTTTGCGGACGGCTCCGCTTACGGGGCCTCCAGAAAAATTCTCATTCTGATGACCGACGGCGCCAACACCGTGTCGCCCACCTATCCCGCCCATGACGGCAGCGATTCCGCCATCGCCAATTCACTCACGTCGCAAACCTGCGCGGCCATGAAAGCCGCGCCCGCGGGCATTTCCGTTTACACGATCGCGTTCCAGGTCAGCGATCCGACCATTCAGGGCGTGCTCTCCGGCTGCGCCTCGGCGCCAGCCAATTTTTTTAACTCCGCGACCATCGCGGACATGCAGGCGGCTTTCACAAAAATCGGCGCCGATCTGACGGGCGTGCGCGTGTCGCAGTGAAACTCCGCGCTCACGCCGCCGTTTCGAAAGCGAATCCGGTTGTGAGATAGGCGGCGATTTGCGCCTCCGGCATCGGCCGGCCGATGAGATAGCCCTGCGCCTCCGGGCAGTTGAGGGCGGCGAGCTTGGCCAACTGCCCCGCGGTCTCAATGCCCTCGGCGGTCACCTCCATGCCCAGATCCCGCGCGAGGCCGATGGTCGATTTCACAATCGCCGCGCAATCCGCGCTGGTGACGATGTCGGTGATAAAGGAGCGGTCGATTTTGATCCGGTCAAACGGCAGCCGCCGCAGATAGCTTAGCGAGGAATGGCCGGTGCCGAAATCGTCAAGCGCCAGCCGCACGCCGGAAGCGCGCAGCCGCGTCAGCACCGCAAGCGGGGCCGGATCATCCTCGACGAGAACCGTCTCCGTGATTTCGATTTCGAGCTGCCTGGGCTCGATCCGCGCCTCCTCCAGCGCCGCGGCGGTGAGCGCGCAAAGCGCGTCCGTGCGAAGCTGGTGCGCCGAAACATTGACGCACACGCGCATGTCCCTTGGCCAGGCGCCGGCCGCGAGACAGGCCTCGCGCATCACCCAGGCGCCGATGGGGACAATCATTCCCGTTTCCTCGGCGAGAGGAATGAAGACCGACGGCGGCACATTTCCGCGCGTTGGATGGCGCCAGCGCAGCAGCGCCTCGAAACCCTCGATGCTTTGTCCTGAAATGCGCAGCATCGGCTGAAACGCGAGGCTGAATTCGCCTTTCTCCAGCGCCAGCGCCAAATCATCGGCCAGCGCGGTTTTGTCCATCATCTCTGTGTCGTCCTCGGGGCCGAACAAATGGTGCGCGCCGCGCCCGCTCCGCTGCGCCCGGCGCAGCGCCAGCTCCGCGCCGCGAAGCGCTGTCCCGGCATCGCGTTCGCCATCGCGGGCGATAAAGGCGCCGACGCTCATCGATGCTTTCAGCGCCGCCCCGCCGTGCATGAACGGTTCGAGGAACGCTCCGGCGAGACGCGCCGCATAGGCGCGCACTGTCGCCGCGCCGCCCAGCCCGGGCGCGAGAATCGCGAACCGGCCGCCGTCGTGGCGGGCGAGGCGGTCCGTGCTTCGCATCAGATTTTGCAGGCGCGCCGCCGCTTCCATCAGCACAGCGTCGCCGGCGGCGTGGCCGTGCAGCTCATTGAGCTTTTTCAGATCATCAATATCGGCGAAAAAAACCGCCGCGGACCCGCGTGACCGCTCCAAACGAAGCATCGCCTCGGCCACATGGCCGTGAAAGGCCGCGCGGTTGTCGAGGCCGGTCAGCGGGTCGCGCCGCCCGGGACGGCCGATCTCGCCGCGCGCGATGAGCTGGCGCATGTTTTCCATAGCATGCATGAGCACGCCCGCAATGAGGGCGCCGCAATAGCCGGCGGTCAGCAGCATGACGGCGAGATATTCGGCGCCGCCGGCGCGCGCCAGCGCGAAAACCGCGCCGCCGGCGATCGGCAGGATCATGGCCAGCGCCGCGCCAGGAACACTGGCGAAAACGAACGCGCCGCCGCCGATCATGCCGGCGCAAAGGCTGGTGATCACGAGGCGCGAGCTTTCCGAGGCATCCGCGAAAAACAAAACGGGGACCGAGCCCCAAAGCGTTCCCAGCAATAAAGCGTTGCGGTTGAGCCTGCGCAACACGCCGGCGGAAGCGCGGACCCGCGGCCGGCTCCGGCTGGAATTCAGCCGGCGCGCGGCCGCCGGTCCGAGGAGGCCGGCGAGCAGCGCGGCAAACAGGCAGAGCAGCAAAGTATCCGCCTCGCGCCGCAGCGACGCCACGAGAACGGCGCCGTTGAACGCCGTCACCGCGGTCATCGGCGCCATATGCCGCAGCACGCTGCGCACCTGCCCGGCGCGGATGCGCCCGGCGAGCTCCTCGCCGACCGCGTCGCCGGAGGATGTTGAATAGCGGCCGAGGACGAGGCTGACGCAGCGTCCGCCCGCCCGCCGCGCGCGGCGCAGACTTAAGTCAAACACGGGCCTTCCGCTCTGTGGCACGTTCATTTGATCCCAACAATTTGGCTTGGATTTCGTCAGTCCGCGACTGTGAGGCCCCCGAAGTTCATGAAAGGTAAACAACCCGCGCCGCGGCAAACGAAAACGCCATCCCGTTGCCGGAATGGCGCTAAAAATTCAGCCGCGGGATAACGCGGCCCGCGTTTACGTTCGGGCAGTCAGCGCGATGCGGCGCGCGCCGCCGCCAGATCGGCTTCGCTGCGGAACGACATCACCGCGACTTTGTTGGCGCGGAAATACGGAAGCACGATCTGCTGCCCCGCGGCATCATCCCTTGCGGAAACATAGCGCGCCTCGCTGCCCCGGACCGGCAGATCGAACAGCGTCCATTTTCCCTCCGCTGGATTGTAGCGCGCCACCTGATCGGTCATCCAAAGGTTGGTCCACGCGGCGCCGCTGTTATCGACGTGAACGTGATAGGGCAGCGTCGCTTTCGGATTGGGCAGCGGAATCGTCGTCGTCGCATTGGTCTTGGTGTCGATGCGCACGAGATGCCCGCCCCATGACGCCGCGACATAGAGAATGTCGGCGTTTTTATCGGTTCCCATGCGCCGCGGCCCGTGCTGCCAGGGAACCGGCGCATTGAAGTCCGGCGCCACCGCCTTGTCGTAAAAGGCGCGCGCCTCCGGCGACAGAAGATCGAGCTCGGATTTGATCGGCAGCAAATTGACGCCGGAGGATTTGCCGGTGGCGGCGTCGCCCCTGCCGATCACATCAATCGCCATTTGCGCCCACCAGCCGTTGCCGTCGCGGTCGGCGGCGAGCCCATAGGTCACGCCATTGCCGTTGGGGGTGCGGAAGGTTTCCGATTTGAATTCGGTGAATTTTTCCGTGTCGGGATCAAACCGCAGCGCGCCCTCCGGCGCCGAAGACCAGATTTTGCCCTTGCCGTCGTAGTCAACGGTTGTCGCGCCGCCGGTCGGCATCATGCCGTCGGGCGGCGTGAACACATCGATTTTTTCGGTCTTCGGATCGATGCGCCCGAGGCTTCCTTTGCCGACGTTGACGTTGAACCAGACAATGCCTTTGGGATCGACGGTCATGCCGTGGGTCGGCGCGGAAAAGCCGCCCGGCCCCGGCAGGCGGAAGTTTTTGATCACACCGGTTTTTGTGTCGATGCGGGCGACAGAGGAGACATGCTGCGGCGCGTTTGAGGTGAACCAGAGGTTGGAATCGCGGTCCAGCCAGGCGTCATGGACGGTATTGCCGATGCCGGAGGGGGTGCCGAGCGCCCAGTCCGAGCCGTCGTTGCTGGCGGTCTTATCGGGAAGCCCGGCTTCCGGATTGACCGGCACGTCATATTCGCGAAACACAACGCGCGCGGCCTCGCCGGAGGGGCGCGGGCGCATATTGTCGAAATTCATCGAGGTTGGGCCGGGGCCCCGCGCCCGCGTCAGATAGGCGGCAAGCTCCTTTTGATTGTAGTCGATGGCCGCCAGCGGCGCGCGCTCGACGCGCAGACCGAACACGTTCACCTGTTTCATCATGTTGAGAATTTTGTTCCAGCCCTCTTCATCGAAGCGGTGCTGCAAAACATAACTGATGGTGTGGCATCCCGTGCAATTGGCGCGCAGCACGCGGTGCAGCCGCGCATCCCCGGGCGTTTGCTGGGGCATGGCCGCCAGCAGCACATCGCCGGGCAGCTGCGCGATAAAATCTTTCGTGGGTTTCAAGGTGAAATCCGCCGATGATTTGCCGTCGCCCGCCACATTGGCCTGCGCGGATTCGAAGGTCATGGCCTGCGCGCGCACACGATAGGCTCCGGCCGGCAGGGCGGGGAAAAAATAAGCGCCCTGCGCGTCGGTATAGACACTGGTGGAAATCGTTGATCCCGCGGCCTTGGCGGTGACCGTCACGCCGCCCATCGCCGCGCCGGCTGCATCTTTGACAACGCCGGAAAGAATCGCATCCGCTGCGAGGGCCGGCGCCGCCGCACACAGTCCCGCGGCCAGCGCAGCCAATAAGGCGGGCACAGCGGCGGAATCACGCAGGCCCCGGATATTCCTGTCCCGTTTTGTCATGACATTTTCCTTCTGTGCTTGAAGTCAGCGGTTGGCGGGCGCGGGCTTGGCCGGCGCCTCGACGGTTTTCAGATAGTCGGCGATCGCGGCGGTTTGCGCCTCGGTGAACAGATATTTGAATCCAGGCATGTTCGGCGTGCCCTCCGCGATGAAGGTTCGAATTTGCGCGTCGCGCCCGTTCTCGAAAATCGCTTTGGACAGCACGGGGGCGAAAGGAGCGGCCATGTTGATTTGAAGCTTTAAATGGCAGAGACCGCAATGCTGAATGAACAGGCGCTGGCCCTCGCCGACGGCCGGCTGGGCCAGGGCTGGAGCGGAAGCCGACAACGCGCAAAACAAAAACGCGCAAAACAAAACGGCGAAACGCTTCATGCCAAATCCTCCCGGATGGTTCATTGAGGCGAGGCTACGCCGGGCCCGCGCGGAAGGAAAGGCCCTCGGCCGGCCTCTGGCGTCAGCGCTGCCGGTGGCCCGCCGGTTCGGCAAAGCCGTGCTCTCCAATGAGCGGCACGAAGGCCACAGCGCCGAGGTCCTCCTCGGCAAAATCATCCCTGTTGTTGCGGGTAATTCTCAGCAGCCTCTGGGAATTCCCGTCCGGCCCAACGGGGATTATCAGCCTGCCGCCGATGGCAAGCTGCTGGCGCAGGGGCGCGGGCACGGACGGGCCTGATGCGGTCACAAGGATCGCGTTGAAGGGAGCGGCGGGCGCCCAGCCCGCTGTGCCGTCGCCCCGCAGCACCGTGACATTGGCGAGGCCGAGTTCCGCGATGCGCGCGCCGGCGAACCGCGCGAGGCGCGCAAGGCGCTCAATGGTCCAGACACGCTGCGCCAGGCGTCCGAGCACGGCGGCCGAATAGCCGGAGCCCGCGCCAATCTCCAGCACGCGGTGCGGCGGCTCTATGCACGCCGCCTCTATCATCATCGCGGTCATCAAAGGCTGCGAGATTGTTTGGCCCTCGCCAATGGGCAGCGGCATGTCGCAATAGGCCTGCGCGGCGAGTTGCGGATCGACAAATTTTTCGCGCGGTATGTGGCGCATGGCGTCGAGGATGCGGGCGTCGCGGATGCCGCGCTTTTCCATATCCGTGATCATGCCGTCGCGCGCGGACGTGGAGTCGTTCATTGGCCGCTGTCCCCGGGAATAAGCCTGGAGTCCAAAAAACGGAGTAATGAGACGATAAAGACGCGCGCGAAATACGGCGCGGGAGGCCCATAGACCAGCCTTTGCGGCGGCGGTCAATTCAATGGCGTCAGCGCGCCGCCGCTTTCAGCGCCGCGATTTCATCCTCGCCGCGCGGCGACATGACCGCGATTTTGCGCAGCCGCGAATAGGGAATCGCGATCCGCATCGGCTCGCCGGGCTTTTCCAGGATGGAAATATAGCGGGTTTCGGTGCCGCGCGAGGGCAGGTCAAACAGCGTCCACTTGCCCGCGCCCGGATCGTATCGGGCGACCTGATCGGTGCTCCACAGATTGGTCCAGGCGCCGTGATGGGTGTCAACGGCGACGTGGTAGGGCTGCTGCGTCTCGGGGTTGGGCAGATCGATCAGCCGGACTTCCGAGGTCTTGGTGTCGATGCGCGCATAATTGCCGCCGAAAGAGTTCGCAACCCACAACACATCCGCCGCCTTGTCCGTGCCCATGCGGCGCGGGCCCTGCGCCCAGGGGTAAGGCGTGTTGAAATCCGGCGGCGCGAAGGTGGCGTAAAAATTCTTCTCCTCCGCCGTCAGAAAGTCCAGCTCTTTGCGGTCCGGCGGCAGCTTCAATTCAAGCGTTTTGCCGGTGGCGGAATCGCCTTTATTGATGAGGTCGAGATTCATGCCCGCCCACCAGCCGTTGCCGTCGCGGTCGGCGGCGATCCCGTAGACCGCGATGGTGCCCGCCTCGCTTTTATAGGTGACGGATTTGAACTCGCGGAATTTTTCCAGCACCGGATCGAACCGCAATCCGCCGTCGGGAGTGGTCACCCAGATTTGCCCTTTGCCGTCAAAATCGAGCGAGCCGGCGGTGACGGACATGCTCTCCGGCGGCACGTATTGGGTCAGCGTCTGCGATTTGGGATCAATGCGGACAAGGCCCTGGCGCGAGCCTTTGGGCGCCGACGGGCGCGAGTTGAACCACAGATGGCCGTCGGGCGCGCGGATGATGCCGTGCGCGTTGCTGGCGTAGCCGTTGGGCTCGCGCATCGCGAATATCCGGGTTTCGCCGGTCTTTGCATCCGTGCGCGCGACGGTCGTGGTTTTGGTCGGGTGCGCCTGCGTCCACCAGATATTGCCGTCGAGATCGAGCTCGGCGTCGTGGACGCCGTTTGCGCCGTTCATGCCGGACGGCGTGCCCAGCGACCAGTCGGAGCCGTTGTGCGGCAAATATTGGTAAGGCAGCCCCTCGCCGGGATCGACGGGGACATCATATTCACGGAACACCACGCGCGCCGCCTCGCCGGAGGGCCGGGGGCGCAAATTGAATTTCATCGAGGTTTCGCCGGGGCCGCGGGCGCGGGCGAGATAGGCGGCAAGCTCCCGCTGGTGCGTCTCAATCGTGCCGTTGACGGCGCGGCCGGGCACGTGAACGCCGAGCACATTGACCTGTTTCATCAGGTTCAGCACGGCGAACCAGCCGTCCTCATCAAAGCGGTGCTGAAGCGGATAGCTCGCGGTGTGGCAGCCGGTGCAGTTTTTGCGGATGATGTTTTTCATCCGGCGGTCGTCCTGCGTCGCGCCGGGGAGCGCGTTGAGCCATTCATCGCCGGGCAGCTGGCGCAGCCAGTCCGCCGTCGCCGCCAGCGTGAGGTCGTGCCTGCGGTTTGCGGCGAGACTGACATCGGCTTTGGCGCCCGCGAATGTCAGCGCCTGCGCCCATACGGCATAGTCTCCGGCGGCGAGCGGCGGAAAGTAATATTCGCCGGCGGTGTCGGTGAAGACCGTGGTGGTGATCGTCGATCCGATAGCTTTGGCCGACACAGTGACGCCGCCCATGGCTTGCCCGGAGGCTGACTTGATCGTGCCCGAAAGCAGCGCTTCCGCGCCAAAGGCCGAATACGGCGCGGCGAGGCCCGCGGTCAGCGCGGCGGCGAGGCAAAGGCGGCGGAGCGGGGTCATTTCGGTGTACCCTCACCGCCTGCGGGCGGCAGCAGCTTCAAAAATTCCACCACGGAATCGATCTGGGCGGGCGTGTAGAGATACTGAAATCCCGGCATATTGGGCGAGCCTTTTGCGATGCGGATTTTCGCCTCCGCCTCCTGCGGGCCTGCCACCGCCAAGCGCGATAACCGCGGCCCAAACAGCGGCGCGGTGATTGTTGGCCTCGTGTGGCAAACGCCGCAGGATTGCTGATAGAGGCGGCGCCCCTCGGTCTGCGCCGCATTGAGATCGGCGGGGCCATGGCCATGCTCCTGTGCGCCGGCGCCGGGGATCGCGGCGGCAAACAGCAGGCAAAACAGCGCAAACCGCATCGGCTTTCCCCATTGACTTTAAGGAGAGTGTAGAACGCGGGGCCGCGGTTGAAAAGCGCCGCCGCAAACCCAGGGCGCGAGCCTTGTTCATGCCTTCGGCGGGCGCGAATGCGCGCCCCCGCTGACGCTTCACTTGGTGCCGAACATCCGGTCGCCGGCGTCGCCGAGGCCGGGCACGATGTAGCCGTGCGTGTCGAGATGGTTATCGATGGCGGCGGTCCATATCTGCACATCCGGATGCATGCAGCGCAGTTTCTCAATCCCCTCGGGCGCGGCGAGAAGACAGGCGAAACGGATTTCCCTCGCGCCGTGTTTCAACAGCAGCTTGACGGCGGCGCAGGCCGAATTGCCGGTCGCCAGCATCGGGTCGATCAGGATCACGAGGCGGTCGGCGATATCGTGCGGAGCCTTGAAATAATATTCGACCGCTTCGAGGGTTTCAGGATCGCGGTAGAGGCCGATATGGGCGACGCGCGCCGAGGGCACGAGCTCCAGCATGCCCTCCAGAAAGCCCGTGCCCGCCCGCAGAATCGGCGCGAAAACCAGTTTCTTGCCGGCCAGCTTCGGCGCCATCATTTCCGCCATCGGCGTTTCTATTTTCACTGCCTCCACCGGCAGATCGCGGGTCAGCTCGTAGCACAGCAGCATGCCGATTTCGTTGAGCAGCTGGCGGAACCCTTTCGTTGAACAGGTCTTGTCGCGCATCAGCGTCAGCTTGTGCTGGATCAGCGGATGGGCGGCGACGTTGACGTTTTTCATCAGCCATGCCTCAAAATCGTAAAAGTCATCGCGGCAGCAGGAGCAGCCCGTGTCGAATCTCACAGCCATGCCCTCCCGCATTTGACCGGCGCCAAGCCGAGATGCGCGGCAAGGCTGGCGCCGATATCGGCGAAGGTTTCGCGCCGCCCCAGCGGGCGCGCCTCAACGCCCGGCCCAAAGGCGAGAATGGGCGCGTTCTCGCGGGTGTGATCGGTGCCGCGCCAGGTTGGATCGTTGCCGTGATCGGCGGTCAGCACGGCAAGGTCTCCGGGCGCGAGCTCCGCCGCGAGCCGCGCCAGGCGCTGATCGAAATCCTCCACGCAGGCGGCGGCGCCGGGCACATCGCGCCGGTGGCCGAAATCGGTGTCGAGATCGAGATAATTGGCGAACAGCAGCCCGCCTTCGGGCAATGTTTGCAATGCGCGCATGGTTTTTTCCATGAGATCGGCATGGCCGGAGCCTTTGATTTCAAGCCCGGTGTTTCGGTGCGCGAATATATCGCCGGTCTTGCCCATGCTGACAATGGCGCGCCCCGCCTCAGCCGCGCGGTCCAGCAGATTGCCATGGGCCGGCGGCATGGCGAAATCCTTCCGGTTGGAGGTGCGTTTGAACGCGCCCGGGCCCGCGCCTTCAAAGGGCCGGGCGATGACGCGCCCGATGTTGAGGGGGTCCACAAGCGCGCGGACGGCGCGGCACAGGTCATACAGCCGCTCAAGGCCGAAGCTTTGCTCATGCGCGGCGATTTGCAGCACGGAATCAACAGACGTGTAGAGAATGGGCTTGCCTGTCGCGATATGCTCCGCGCCAAGCTCGGCGATAATATCCGTGCCGGGCGCGTGCCTGTCGCCGAGCACGCCCGGCAGATGCCCGGCGGCGATGATGGCGGCTGTCAGGCCGGGCGGGAACGCCGGCCGCGTGTCGGGAAAATAGCCCCAGGCGAAATCGGCGGGCGCGCCGGCGATTTCCCAATGGCCGGACGGCGTGTCCTTGCCCTTCGAGGTTTCAACGCCATAGCCCCAGGCAGCCCCGGGGCGGGCGGGGCGGGTCAGGCCCGGCGGCAGGCGCGCGGTTGAGGCTTCAGCCGCCAGGCCAAGCCCCAGCGCGTCGAGAAACGGCAGGCGCAGGGGTCCCTTGCGGAGGCCCGCGCGGTCGCCGCGCCCCATCGCGCAGGCCTGCGCGATATGGCCGAGCGTGTCCGCCCCGGCATCGCCGAAATCAGCCGCATCGGGAGCGCCGCCGCAGCCGAAGGAATCGAGCACAAGGAGGATTGCGCGGGGCATTATGTGTCCTGCGGCAGGGCGTCCGGCGCCGCCTCGATATGAAATGCCGCGGCGAACAGGGCCCTTGTGTATTCGCTGCGCGGGGCGGCGAAAATCTCCGCCGCCGCGCCGCTTTCCACAACCCTGCCGCCGCGCATCACGATCAGATCGCTCGCCAGCGCGCGCACCACTTTGAGGTCATGGCTGATGAACATATACGCGAGATTGCGCCGCTTTTGCAGATCGCGCAACAAATCGACGATCTGCGCCTGCACGGACATGTCGAGCGCCGAAGTCGGCTCATCCAGCACAACAAAGCGCGGCTCCAGCGCCATGGCGCGGGCGATGGCGATGCGCTGGCGCTGGCCGCCGGAAAACTCGTGCGGGTAGCGGTCCATCGCCGCGGGGTCGATCCCGGTGTCCGCCAGCGCGCGGGCCACGATGTCGCGCCGCCGCGCGGCGGAGAGGCCGCGGTTTTGGACAAGCAGGCCCTCTTCGACGATGTCGGCGACCGACAGCCGCGGTGACAGCGAGCCGTATGGGTCTTGAAACACAATCTGCATATCGCGCCGCAGAGGGCGCATCTCTTTCGAGCCGAGCCCGTCTATGCGGCGGCCCAGATAGGCGATGGCGCCTTCAGAACGGATCAGCCGCAGGAGCGCCAGCCCCAGAGTTGTCTTGCCAGAGCCCGACTCGCCGACGACGCCGAGGGTCTGGCCCTCGCGCACGGTAAGATCGATGCCGTCGACAGCTTTGACATGGCCGGCCGCGCGGCGCAGAAACCCCCGCTTGATGGGAAACCAGACACGGATGTTTTCTCCCGTCACAACCGCCTTCGCGGAAGGGTCGGACGGGGGCGCATCGCCTTTGGGCTCGGCCGCCAGCAGCGCCCGCGTGTAGGCGTGGCGCGGATTGCCGAACACGCTCTCCACCGGCCCCGCCTCGACAATTTTGCCGCGCTGCATGACGCAGACATCGTCGGCGATGCGGCGCACGATGCCAAGATCATGGGTGATGAACAGCATGGCCATGCCGAGCCTGGCCTGAAGCTCTTTCAACAGAATAAGAATTTGCGCCTGCACGGTGACATCGAGCGCCGTCGTCGGCTCGTCCGCGATGAAGAGGTCCGGCCGGTTGGCGAGCGCCATGGCGATCATCACGCGCTGGCGCTGGCCGCCGGAAAGCTGATGCGGATAGGCGCCGAGGCGCGAGGCGGCATCGGGAATGCCGGTCTCCGCGAGCAGTTCAAGGACACGCGCGCGCCGCGAAGCCTCGCCGGCCATTCCGTGCAGTTCGAGAATTTCGCCGATTTGCTTTTCGATGGTGTGCAGCGGGTTCAGCGAGGTCATCGGCTCCTGAAAAACCATGGTGATTTCGGCGCCGCGGACCTTTTGCAGATCGCGCTCCGCGGCGCGCAGGAGGTCCACGCCCTTGTAGAAAACCTCTCCGGAGGGAAAGGTTGCGGAGGTGGCGCTCAGCAGCCGCGTGATGGCCAGCGCGGTGACGGATTTGCCCGAGCCGGATTCGCCCACCAGCGCCAGCGTGCGCCCGCGCTCCAGCGAAAATGAAACACCGTCCGCCGCCAGCGCCGCCGCGCCGTTTTGCGCGAAGGCGACAGAGAGATTGCGCACATCGAGGAGGGGGGGCTCAGGCACCGGGGGCGCGCCGGATTGTTTCCGCGCCGTCGATGCCCGGATCAGGAATTTGCACCGGCGTGGTCATCGGCATCCCGCGCGGACCACTTCGGGCGGCTTCGCGGCGGGAAAATGACGCAAGACAATCTTGTTCATGGCTCAAGCCTCCGGGCGGGACATTAACGCATGCTCACGAAAATGTCTTCCTGGGATCAAACGCGTCGCGCACCGCCTCGCCGGTGAAGACCAGCAGCGACAGCATCGCCGCGATCACAAAAAAGCTGGTGAGGCCGAGCCACGGCGCCTGCAGATTGGCCTTTCCCTGCAGCAGCATTTCCCCCAGCGAGGGCGAGCCCGGCGGCAGGCCGAGGCCGAGAAAATCCAGCGAGGTCAAAGTCGTCACGGAGGCGTTGACGACAAAAGGCAGGAAAGTCAGCGTCGCGACCATGGCATTTGGCAGCACATGTTTGAACATGATTTTGACATTGCCGAGCCCGAGCGCGCGCGCCGCGCTGACATATTCAAAATTGCGCGCGCGCAGAAATTCGGCGCGCACGACATGCACGAGAGACACCCAGGAAAACAGCAGCAGAATGCCCAGCAGCACGAGAAAGCTCGGCGTCAGAATCGAGGATACGATGATCAGAATATAGAGATGCGGCAGCGACGACCATATCTCGATGAAGCGCTGGAAAATCAAATCCAGCCAGCCGCCGAAAAAGCCCTGAACGGCGCCCGCGGCAACGCCGATCACCGAGGAGACCCCGGCAAGAATCAGCCCGAACAGAATCGACAGGCGGAACCCGTGGATGACACGCGCCACAACGTCCCGCGCCGCGTCGTCGGTGCCCAGCCAGTTCATTTCGAGATCGCGGCAAGTTGCTTCCGGCCTGCCGGGAAAGAGCTTTTTCAGCTTCGGCGCGCACTGCTCCTCGCTCAGCATCCACGTCGGCGGCGAGGGCGCGGGGGTCGGCACTTCAAGATTGGCAGTGCGGTCGGCGAAATGAACGGGCGGCCAGAGCATCCAGCCGTGCGCGTTGATTTCATCGGCGATCACGGGATCGCGGTACTGGGTCTCCGCCAGAAAGCCGCCGAATTTCTCCTCGGGATAATCCTTAAACAGCGGGAACAGCATTTCGCCTTTATAGGAAACCGCGATGGGCCGGTCGTTGGCGATAAGCTCGGCGAACAGCGATAGGACGAAAAGACTGAGAAACAGCCAGAAAGACCAGTATCCACGCCGGTTGCGGCGGAAATTATCGAGGCGGCGGCGGTTGACGGGGGCCAGCCGAAGCCAGCCGCCCGCCCGCGGGGCCGGGGCAAGCGGCGCGCTGGCGCCCGCCGATAATTCGGATTGCGGAGGGGCGCCGGTCACGTCACACCTCCCGCGTTTCAAAATCAATGCGCGGGTCGATCCACGTATATGTGAGATCGGAGACAAGGTTCACCGCGAGACCCAGCAGCGCGAAGATGAAAATATTGGCGAAGACCACGGGATAGTCGCGGTTCATCACGGATTCGTAGGTGAGCAGTCCCAGCCCGTCGAGCTGGAAAATGCTTTCAATCAGCAGCGATCCCGTGAAGAACGCATGCACAAACGCGCCGGGAAAACCGGCGATGACGATCAGCATGGCGTTGCGGAACACATGCCCGTAGAGCACCCGGCTCTCGCTGAGGCCCTTCATCCGCGCTGTCAGCACATATTGCTTGCGGATTTCATCAAGGAAGGAGTTCTTGGTCAGGAACGTCGAGGTGGCGAAGGAGCCGAGCACCAGCGCGCTGACGGGCAGCACGATGTGCCAGAGATAATCCGCCGCTTTGCCCGCGGCCGTCATCGCCGCCCAATCGTCCGAGAACAATCCGCGCGAGGGGAAAATCTGCCAGAACGAGCCGCCAGCGAAGACCATGACCAGCAGAACCGCAAAAAGAAAGCTGGGCACGGCGTAGCCGATAATGACGATGGCGGAGGTCCAGGTGTCGAAACGCGTGCCGTCGCGCATGGCTTTGCGGATGCCGAGCGGTATGGAAATCAAATACGAGAGCAGCGTCATCCACACGCCCAGCGTGATCGACACCGGCAGCTTCTCGCGGATCAGCGTCAGGACATCCTTGTCCTTGAAAAAGCTTCGGCCGAAATCAAAGCGCGCGTAGTTCTTCAGCATCAGCCAGAAGCGCTCCGCCGGCGGCTTGTCAAAGCCGAACTGCTTTTCCAGCTCGGCGATGAATTTCGGGTCCAGCCCCTGCGAGCCCCGGTAACGCGCGTCCGCCGATTGCGCCGCAAGGCCCGCGCCAAGATCATTCGCGCCGGCGCCGACGCGGCCCGCCGTGCTCTGGTCGAGGCCCTGCAATTGCGCCAGCACGCGCTCCACCGGGCCGCCGGGAGCGAACTGCACAATGGCGAAGGAAATGAGCAATATCCCCAGCAGGGTGGGCAGCATCATCAGCATTCGTCTGGAAATGTAAGCGCCCATCCATCCCGCCCGGCTGCCGTGAAAAATTAGCCGGGAATGCCGGTCTTCTTCGCCTTTTCAGCGTCCCACCACCAGGTGCCCGGCGCGCCGGAGCCGTATTTGGGCCCCTCGGCGGGCCTGGAGAAAACGTCCCAGTAGGCGATGCGCGATTTGCCGGTATACCACATCGGCACCATATAGCGCCCGGCGCGCAGCACCCGGTCAAGCGCCCGGCAGGCGGTGTTGAGGCTTTGACGGTTGTCGGCTTTGGCGATCACGTCAAGCAGCGCGTCGATGGCTGGATGCGCTATGCCCGGCAGATTGCGCGAGCCCGGCGTCGCCGCTGCTTTGGAGCTGTAGATATTCGTCAGCTCAACGCCCGGCGTCGTTGATCCGCCCATGGCGGAGCTTGCCATGTCAAAATCAAAGCTGTCGGTGCGCCGCTTGTATTGCACGGTATCGACAACCCGCTCGCGGGCGTCGATGCCGAGGCGCTTGAGATTGGCGATGAACGGCTCGGTGTGCGGCTGCATGATGGTCGAGGATTCGAGGAACTCGATGGTGAACGGCTTGCCGTCGGGCAGCCGCAGCTGATTGCCCTCGCGCTTGCAGCCGGCGGCGCGCAGCAATTCGTCGGCCTTGCGCAGCAGAACGCGGTCCGAGCCGGAGCCGTCGGAAACCGGCGGCACCGACGGCGCGCCGAAGACCTCGGCGGGGAGCGCTGCGCGGAACGGCTCCAGCAGGGCCAGTTCGCCGGGGCCCGGCGCGCCTTCCGCCTTCATGTCGGAATTGTCGAAATAGGAATGCAGCCGCGTGTACGCGGAATACATGATGTTTTTGCTGGTCCATTCGAAATCGAAGCAATTGACGATGGCCTCGCGCACGCGCGGATCCTGGAACTGCGGGCGCCGCAAATTGAAATGCCAGCCCTGCACCGGCGTCGCGGCGCGGCCCGGCAGCTCCTCGCGCTTGACGCGCCCGTCGCGAACGGCGGGAAAATCATATTGCGTCGCCCAGAAGCGCGCCGTGTATTCCTCGTTGTAATTGATCTTGCCGGATTTGAAGTCCTCGAAGGCGATCTGCCGCTCGCGGTAATATTCCCAGCGCACCCGGTCGAAATTGTTTTGCCCCGCCATGACGGGCAGATTCGCGCCCCAATAATCCTTCACACGCTCGTATTCGACAAAGCGCCCCTGTTCAAAACGCGAAACCTTATAGGGTCCCGAGCCCAGCGGCGGCTCAAGCGAGCCCGCGTCGAATTCATTTTTGGTGTAATAAGCCTGCGAGAAAATCGGCAGCCCCCCGATGATCAGGTGCATATCGCGGCTGCGCGCCGGCGTGAACGACACTTTGCAGATATCGTCCGCTTCCGCCTCGGCGCCGGCGAATTCGGCGAGGATGGCGCGGTACACCGGATGGCCCTTGGCTTTGAGAATGTTCAGCGAAAACGCCACATCTTTGGCGGTGAGCCGCGAGCCGTCGTGGAAGCGCGCCTCGGGGCGCAGCAAAAAGCGGTAGGTGAGCTTGTCGGCGGAAATGCGCACCGCGCGCGCCACGAGTCCGTATTGCGTCGTGGGCTCGTCGGCGGAGCCGGCCATCAGCGTGTCAAACATCGCATCGACGCCCGCGGCGCCGTCGCCTTTGAAGACATAAATGTTGAACGTGTCGAAGGTTTCGAAATTCTGGTTTCCCGAGGTGTTGCGGATTTGCAGAATGAGGCTTCCGCCCTTGGGCGCGCCTGGGTTCACATAACGAAAATGCTTGAAGTCCGGCGCCTCCGCCAGCTCGCCGAAGGTGGAGAGGCCGTACGTCTCGATGTCGCCGCTTGCCTGCGCGAAGGCGGCGCGCCCCGGCAGAGCCAGCGCGCCCAGCGCGGCGGAGCCCAGTTTGACCGCTTGTCGGCGCGTGTGGGTCATCGTGATATCCCAAGGGCAGGCGAAAGCGGCGCGGCCAGCCAACTGATTCGCTGAGATTATGTCGCTTTTTGGCCGGCCCGCCAGCGCCGTGCGGAAACCCCGCCCCAAAAACCAAGGGCCGGCAAAGCGCCAGCCCTTTTGAAAGAATACTGGGAATGCCAGCCTCAGGGCGTGGGGAACGGCGGCGCGCCGTCGGAAATCGTCCGCAGGAAGGCGATGAGATCGGCGCGCTTGGCCGGATCGCGCTCGCCCGCGTAGCTCATCTTGGTGGAGGCCACGAGGCTCTTGGGATTCGTCAGGAACTTGTTGAGGTTCTCATAGGTCCATTCGTTGCCCATGCCCTTCATGCCGTCGGAATAAGCATAACCTGTCGAGCCCATTTTGCGCCCGACGACGCCGGCAAGGTTCGGGCCGGTTGGCTTGTCAGCCCCGCCCTTTTCCAGCGTGTGGCAGGTGGTGCAGACTTTGGCCGCGCCCTCGCCCTTTTTGGCATCGGCTTTCGCCAGCAGCACGGGCAAGGGCGTGTCCGGCGCCGCTGCGGCGGCTTGGCCCGCGCCATGGCTGTCAACGAAGCCGGCGAGGGCATAGCCCGCCTTCTCCAGCTTGTGGCGGGCGAAAAAGCCGTCGGCGATAATGCCCAGCGCCATTACGAACAGCAGGGTGCCAAGCAAAGCGCCGGCGATTTTATTGAGTTCGAGGGAATGCATGCCCGCGGGCTCCACTTTCCTGAAAAAACGCGCCAGCACCGCGGCGCCGCGTCAAGGCCAAACCTTCGCGGCGCTGAATACAGGCTTTGCCGCCCGCTTGGCAACACGTATAAGCCGGCTCCCTTGCTACTTATTGACGCTCGATGGCCAAAACCCTGATTCTGATCCCGGCCCGCATGGCCTCGACGCGCCTGCCGGGCAAGCCGCTCGCGGATATCGCCGGCGAGCCGATGATTGTCCACGTGTGGCGCCGCGCGATGGAGGCGGACGCGGGTTCGGTCGTTGTCGCCGCCGACGATCCCGCGATTGTGTCGGCGGTCGAACAGGCCGGCGGGCGCGCGGTGCTTACCGGATTTCACCATCAGTCCGGGTCTGACCGGATTTTTGAGGCGCTCGGCCTCGCCGACCCGCAGGGAAACTGCGATATTATCGTCAACGTCCAAGGCGATTTGCCCACGGTCGAGCCCGCCAGTATTCGCGCTGCCCACGCCCTGCTGGCCGACCCCTTGGTCGATATCGCGACCGTGGCGGCGGAAATCCGCCGCGCCGGGGAGCGAACCGATCCCAATGTGGTGAAGGTCATTGGCAGTCCGGTCTCGCCGGGCCGGCTGCGGGCGCTGTATTTCACCCGCGCCACGGCGCCTTGGGGCGAGGGGCCGCTGTTCCACCATATCGGCCTCTACGCTTACCGGCGCGCCGCGCTGGCGCGTTTCGTGGCGCTGCCGCCATCGCCGCTGGAATTGCGCGAAAAGCTGGAGCAATTGCGCGCGCTGGAGGCGGGCATGCGGATCGATGCCGCCATCGTCGGCGAAGTCCCGCTCGGCGTCGATACGCCGCATGATCTTGAGCGCGCGCGGCAAATGCTGGGGAACCGCCGGTGAAGGATGCCCGCCACTATGCGCCCGCCGCCCAGCGCAACCGCGAACCTATTTTCGAGGTGTTGCGCGGGGTTTTGCCGGAACGCGGGCTTGTTCTGGAAATCGCCAGCGGCTCGGGCGAGCATGCGGTATGGCTGGCGGAGCGGCTGCCCGGCCTCGTCTTCCAGCCGAGCGATCCCGATCCCAAAGCGCTCGCCAGCATTGAGGCCTGGATCGCGCATACCGGCGCCGCCAATGCCCGCGCGCCCCTGCGGCTCGACGCGGCGCTGGCGGACTGGCCGGTGAAGGCCGCGGATGCCGTGCTCTGCATCAACATGGTCCACATTTCCCCGTGGGCTTCGACGCTGGGGTTGATGCGCGGCGCCGCCGCCGTCCTGCAAATTGGCGCGCCGCTCTACCTTTATGGGCCGTATTTGCGGGATGGTGTCGAAACCGCGCCGGGCAATCTGGAATTTGACGTCAATTTGCGCGCCCGCGACCCGCTTTGGGGCCTGCGTGATCTGGCGGCGGTCTCACAGGCCGCGTATGACGCGGGCTTCGCCGGGCCGGCGGTGACACAAATGCCGGCTAATAATCTCAGTGTCGTTTTCCGGCGCGTCTAAACAAAACCCATTCGGAAGCCTGTCATGACCGCATCCAAAATCATCGCCTATCAGGGCGAGCCCGGCGCCAATTCCCACATCGCATGCCGCGAGGTCTATCCGGACCGTCAGCCGCTGCCCTGCGCCAGTTTTGAAGAGGCGCTTGCCGCCATATCGGACGGACGCGCCGGGCTCGGCATGATCCCCGTGGAGAATTCCATCGCCGGGCGTGTCGCCGATATCCACCATTTTCTGCCGCAGGCCGGGCTGCATATCACCGGCGAATTCTTCCTGCCGATTCATTTCCAGCTATTGGCTGTCGAGGGAGCCTCGCTGGAGAGCCTGCGGTCCGTCTACAGCCATGTTCACGCGCTGGGCCAGTGCCGCAAAATCATCCGCAAATACGGGCTGACCGCCATTGTGACCGGCGACACCGCCGGCTCGGCCCGCGAGGTCGCGGAATGGAACGACGCCTCGCGCGCCTCGCTGGCGCCGGCGCTGGCGGCGGAGATTTACGGCCTGAAAACGCTGGCGCGCGATGTCGAGGATGAGGATCACAACACGACCCGGTTCATTGTCCTGTCCAAGACGCCGGACTGGCCGGCGCCCGGCAACGGTCCGGTTGTCACGACGTTTCTTTTCCGGGTGCGGAACGTGCCCGCCGCGCTCTACAAGGCGCTCGGCGGCTTTGCCACCAACGGCGTCAATATGACAAAGCTGGAAAGCTACATGGTCGACGGCGAATTCGCGGCGACGCAGTTTCTCGCCGATGTCGACGGCCATCCGGAGGATCCCGGCCCGCGGCGGGCGCTGGAGGAGCTGGCCTTCTTCACCCACGAGGTGAAAATACTCGGCGTCTATCCCGCCCATCCCTTCCGCATCGCGACGCAGAAGGCGGCGGAATAGCCTGGCATTCAGCTTTTGGCCGCGGCCCGCATCCGCTCGCCGAATTCAAGGATAATTTCCTTCAGTTCGGGCTCGTCAACGGCGGCCGCGGCTGTCTCCACCGGCATCCAGCGCGTCGTCCGCTGCGCGCTTTCCTGCCAGGTTTCCCGCTCGCGCGTCACCAGCAGCGGAAAGACGCTGACGGCGCAAAGCGGCGTTGAGCCGTTCTTCATGCGCTTGACGTAATGATATTGACCGAGCGCCCGCGCGCTGATGACGCCTTCAATTCCCGCCTCCTCCAGCGCCTCGCGCTCCGCCGCGGCGTGCAGCGTTTTGCCCTTCATCGGCCAGCCCTTCGGCAGCACCCAGCGCCGCGTCTCGCGCGAGGAGACGACCATGATTTCAACGCCCGCGCCGACGCGATAGGGCAGCGCGGCCACCTGCTGGCGGACGGACGGCGGCGCATCAAGGCTTGTGTCTGCTTTCATGCTGTCACCCGAAAGCCGCGGCGGCGTAATAAAATGCGGCGCCGATGAGCGCCGCGGCGGGCATGGTGAGCACCCACGCGGTCACAATATCCTTGGCGATGGCCCAGCGCACCGCCGACAGCCGTTTGGCCGCGCCGACGCCGACAATCGCCCCTGTTATCGTGTGGGTGGTCGACACGGGTATGCCGAAATGCGTCGCGGCAAAGAGCATGATGGCCCCGCCTGTTTCAGCGCAACAGCCCTGCATGGGCGTCAGCCGGGTGATTCGTGATCCCATGGTATGCACGATTCGCCAGCCGCCGAACAGCGTGCCCAGCCCCATCGCGGCCTGACAGCAGATCACCACCCAGAACGGCACATGGAAGCCGCCCTCCAGCAGGCCCTGCGAGTAGAGCAGCACGGCGATGATGCCCATCGTCTTCTGCGCGTCATTGCCGCCATGCCCGAGCGAATAAAGCGACGCCGAGACGAATTGCATGGATCGGAAAACTTTATCGACCGAGGCGGGCCTCGCGCGGACGAACAGCCACGACACCAGCAGCATCAGCGTCAGCGCCAGAATGAAACCGATGGTTGGCGACAGGAAAACCGCGACGACCGTCTTGCTGACGCCGGAGAAGACAACAGCGGAAAAACCGGCCTTGGCGATGCCCGCGCCGAGCAGGCCGCCGACCAGCGCGTGCGAGCTGGACGAGGGGATGCCGATCATCCACGTCGCGACATTCCACACGATGGCCCCCATCAGCGCGCCGAAGATCACCGCGGGGTTGACGATTTTGGGGTCGATTATTCCCGAGCCGATGGTCTGCGCCACGCTGAGCCCGAACACCATGAAGGCGATGAAGTTGAAAAACGCCGCCCAGGCGACGGCGTATTGCGGCTTCAGCACCCGCGTTGAGACGATGGTGGCGATGGAATTGGCGGCATCGTGCAGGCCGTTGAGAAAATCAAAAGCCAATGCGACGAAAATCAGCGCATAGAGATAGGGAAGCGCGATGCTGGTCACGGCGGAGCCTTCCGGACGGGCCTAGAGATGTTCGATGACAATGCTGTTGACGCGGTTGGCGACGTCCTCGAAACGGTCGGTGACTTTCTCAAGATCGCCGTAGATCTCCGAGCCCACGAGATAGGCCATGGGATCGGCGCCGCGGTGGGCGAGGAACAACTGCTTGATGCCGGCGTCGTGAATATCGTCGGAGGCCTCCTCAAGGCGCGTGATCTTGACGGTCATGGCCATCAGCCGGCTGGAATGCTTCTTCATATCGCGCAGCGCGGATATCATCTCGAGCGTCAGGTCGGCGGCTTTGACAATATGTTCGGCCATTTCGCGCATCGGCGGCTCAAAAGCCGTCATTTCAAACATCAGAACGGCCTTGGCTGTGCGCTTCATCTGGTCGATGGCATCATCCATCGAAGCTGTCAGGTCCTGGATGTCGCTCCGGTCAAAAGGCGTAATGAACGTGCGGCGCACCGCCAGCATGACCTCGCGGGTGATGTCGTCGGCGGCATCCTCGTGCTTGTTGATGCGGGCGGCGCAGGCGGCGATGTCGGCGCCCGGCTCCAGCAAATCGCGCAGCGCGCGCGATCCCTCCACAAGGGTCTGCGCGTGACGCTCGAAATAATCAAAGAATTTCTCTTCGCGCGGCATAAGGCGGTGAAACCAGTCGAACATGAGCGGCTCCGAAAACGGCGGCGCGGAGGGGCGCGCCCGCAAAGTTTGGTCGTTACGCGAGTCGGGCAGTGAATGCCAGCAGGCCTTGGGAAACCATCCCCGGCGCCGGCCGCGATTGCGCAAACACAGGGAATAAGGCTCAATGACCGGACTGACAGGGAGCCCCGCCATGCCGCAGTTTCTCAATCCGCCGACGCTTTCCACCCCGATGGCGCGTTTCTCGCAAGCCGTCCTCACCGGGCCGGCGTCCAAAAGGCTGTTTATTTCGGGCCAGGTCGGCGCCCGGGTTGACGGAACGGTGCTGGATGGCCTTGCGGCGCAAACCGAGCAGGTGTTCGACAATCTCTGTGCGGCGCTGGCCGCCGGCGGCATGGAGATCACCGATATCGTCAAACTGACGATCTATTGCACGGTTCCCGGCGGCGCCGCCGTGGTTCGGGAAATTCGCAACCGTCGGCTGGGCAGCCACGCGCCCGCCAGCACCTACGTCCAGGCCGCGGGGCTGGCCAACCCCGCCTATCTCGTGGAAATCGAGGCTGAGGCGCTGCGCGAGGCTTAAACGGCCGCGTTGACGAGGGCGGCGAAAGCCTGTCTATCCCGCCGCAGTTTAGCGCATGCGCCAGGGCTGCCGGCTTATGAACCGTTTTGAACGCGATCCCACCGGCGCCGGCGAGGCGCAAATCGTTTATCTCGACGGCGAATTCCGGATCACAAGGCCTGGCGCCTTCGTGCGCTGCGCGGTGACGGGCGAGCCCATTCCCGTCGAGGAGGTTCGCTATTGGAGCGTTGATTTGCAGGAGGCCTATGCGGGGCCGCAGGCCAAGCTGACGCGGCTCGGCGTCAAGGTGAAGCTGTCGGGCGGATAAAAAGCCGCGCGCTTACCAAAGGGCATGAGCTTTAATCATGACCTTTGGCCCTTGGTATAAAGGCCCGCGCGAGGGCGGATTTCAACAAAACCGTCAACTGAGACGCTTCCGCGATGCTCGCTTCAACCGGAAGCGCTGTCGCCGCAAAGCCCTTCGGCAGGCGCGTCGCGTCTTTCTCCGTCGTCACGAGCACAGCGTTGCGGGCATGCGCCAGCCGCGTCAGCCCTTCGAGATCATCCAGCGTAAAGCGATGATGATCGGGAAAGGCGCGGCGCGCGGCGATGTCAGCGCCAATCTCCCGCAAAGTTTCGAAAAACTTCTCCGGCCGGCCGATTCCCGCAAACGCGACGACACGCGCGCCCAGCAACGCGCGCGCCGCCTCCGCCTCCGGGACGAGCGCGGCGTGAAACACCGGCTTGCCCGCGGCCCGCGCGGCGGCCGCTTCGCCGGGCTGTCCCGCGCCCATGAGGACCATCGCATCGACGCGCGCCAATTGCGCGGCGAGCGGCGCGCGCAGCGGGCCGGCGGGAATGCAAAGGCCATTGCCGATGCCCGCGCCGCCGTCGATGGCGGCGAGAACAAGGTCCTTATGCAACGACGGGTTTTGCATCCCGTCGTCCATCACAATCACACTCGCGCCCGCGGATAACGCCGCCTTCGCGCCGGCAATTCTGTCCTGTCCTATAAACACCGGCGCGGCGCGCGCCAGCAGCAGCGGCTCATCGCCGGTCTCCCGCGCGCTGTGAACCGCGGGGTCCACCCGCAGCGGCGGCCCGGAATGGCTCCCGCCATAGCCGCGTGACAGGAAAAACGGCCTCTCCCCAAGTCCGATCAGCATCCGCGCGACCGCCAGCGCCAGCGGGGTCTTGCCGGCCCCGCCCGCAGTGAAATTGCCGATGCATATCACCGGCGCCCCGCAGCGCCAGCCGGGCTGCGCCATCCGCCGCGCCGTGAACGCGCCGTAGAGCGCGCCCGCCGGGGCGAGCAGCCGGGCGGTCATGCCGGGCTCGGCCCGCTGCCAGAAATCGGGCGCGCGCATCACGAGGGGCTTTCCACATCAGCGGGCGCGAGCCATGGCTCCAGCGCCCGCATGATATTGGCGGTGGCGCCGCCGAACCGCTCGACGGTTTCGCCGGATGCCTGCGCCATCGCTCGTATCCGCGCCGGATTCCCCAACAGATCGGCGATGGCGTCCGCGAGTTCCCCGGCGTCCGCCACCGCTATGGCTCCCTGCGCCGCATCGAGGGCCCGGTAGACCTCCTCGAAATTCGCGACATCCGGACCATGCAGCACGGCAGCGCCGAGTTTCGCCGGCTCGATGGGGTTTTGCCCGCCGCTCGCCCCCCCAATGGACTTGCCAAGGAAGACCACGCTGGCGGCGCGGTAAAACAAGCCGAGCTCCCCCATGGTGTCGGCGATATAGAGGCTGGTGGAAGCGTCGATCTCCGCGCCCTGCGAGCGCAGCGCCGCGCCAACGCCCGCCTGCCGTATTTGCGCGGCGATTTCCGGCCCGCGCGCGGCGTGCCGGGGCGCGATAATCGTCAGCAGGCCCGGCATCGAAGGCGTGAGCCGCGCATGCACATCGGCGATCACAGCCTCTTCGCCCGCATGTGTCGAGGCGGCGAGCCAGACCGGGCGCGGGCCGATCGCCGCTTTGAGGGCGGCGGTTTCCATGGGGTCGGCGGGCGGCGCGGGCGCGTCATATTTGAGATTGCCGGCTGTCACGACGCGCGGCGCTCCGAGCCGCTCCAGCCGCAGGGCGTCCTCCCGCGTCTGCGCCAAGCACAAACCGACTCCCCCCAGCATCGCGCCGATCAGGCGCGGCGCTTTTTGCCAGCGCTCAAACGAGCGCTGCGACAGCCGCGCATTGATCAACGCCAGCGGAATCGCGCGGGCGTGTGTTTCATGCAGCAGATTCGGCCAAAGCTCGGATTCCGCCACGAGAACCAAGCCGGGCCGCCAATGGTCCAGAAACCGCCGGACAAATTGCGGCGCGTCATAAGGCAAATATTGGTGCGCGGCCCCGGCCGGCAGGCGCTTGGCGAGAATTTCCGCCGAGGACCGCGTGCCGCTGGTGACCAGCACGCGAAATCCGCGCGCCGCCAGCCGCGCCGTCAGCGGCAGCATGGCCAGACATTCGCCGACAC
>JANYFM010000161.1 GCA_025362655.1 Hyphomicrobiales bacterium
GGTCGAGCCGGAGATGCGCCAAGCCTTTGTGGGCTATGGTCCCGGCATCTCCTCCGAGGATGATTTCGAGCGCAAACTCTATTTGACGCGCAAGGTGATATCCGGCGCCGTTGTCGCCATGCAGCGCCGCGAGACGGCGGAATTCTACACCGTGTCGATGTCGTGCCGCACCATTGTCTACAAGGGCATGGTGCTGGTGTCGCAATTAAAAGGATTTTACCCCGACCTCCAGGACGAGCGGTTCGAAAGCGCGCTGGCGCTGGTGCATCAGCGTTTCGCCACCAACACGTTCCCCTCCTGGCGCCTTGCGCATCCCTACCGCATGGTCGCCCACAACGGCGAAATCAACACCCTGCGCGGCAACGTCAACTGGATGGCGGCGCGCCAGGCGTCGGTTTCCAGCGAAAAGTTCGGCAACAATATTTCCAAGCTCTGGCCGATTTCCTATGAAGGCCAGTCGGACACCGCGTGTTTTGACAACGCGCTCGAATTCCTCGTTCAGGGCGGCTATTCGCTTTCTCACGCGATGATGATGCTGATCCCCGAGGCCTGGTCCGGCAACCCGCTGATGGATGAGGAGCGGCGCGCTTTCTACGAATATCACGCGGCGCTGATGGAGCCGTGGGACGGCCCGGCGGCCATGGCTTTCACCGACGGCCGCCAGATCGGCGCGACGCTCGACCGCAACGGCTTGCGCCCGGCGCGCTATCTGGTCACCGACGACGGCCTTGTGGTGATGGCGTCGGAGGTCGGCGTGCTGCCTATCCCCGAGGAGAAGATCGTCACCAAATGGCGGCTCCAGCCCGGCAAAATGCTGCTGATTGATCTGGAGCAGCACCGCATCATTTCCGACGGCGAGACCAAGCAGGCGCTGTCGGCCTCCCATCCCTACCGCGAATGGCTGAAGCGCACGCAGATCGTGCTCGAGGACTTGAAGCCCGTCGAGGCGCGGGCGACGCGCACCGATGTGTCGCTGCTCGACCGCCAGCAGGCGTTTGGCTACACGCAGGAGGACCTTTCGATCCTGATGGCGCCGATGGCGATGACCGGCGAGGAGGCGACAGGCTCCATGGGAACGGACACGCCGGTTTCCGTTCTGTCGGACAAGTCGAAACTGCTCTACACCTATTTCAAGCAGAACTTCGCGCAGGTGACCAACCCGCCGATCGACCCGATCCGCGAGCAGCTTGTCATGAGCCTCGTGTCGTTCATCGGCCCGCGTCCGAATATTTTCGACCTTGAGGGCAATTCCAAGCGCAAGCGCCTTGAAGTGCGCCAGCCCGTGCTGACCAACGAGGACCTTGAGAAAATCCGCAACATCGGGATGCTTGAGGACAGTTTCGACACGCGCACCCTCGACATGACCTATGCCGCCGAGCGCGGCGCCGCCTCCATGCCGGACATGCTGGACCGGCTGTGCCAGCGCGCCGAGGACGCGGTGCGCGGCGGCTACAACATCATCATCCTCTCGGACCGCATGATGGGCGCGGACCGGGTGCCGATTCCCGCGCTGCTGGCCACCGCCGCCGTGCATCACCACCTCATCCGCAAGGGCCTTCGCACATCCGCGGGGCTTGTCGTCGAAACCGGAGAGGCGCGCGAAATCCACCATTTCGCCTGCCTCGCCGGCTATGGCGCGGAGGCGGTCAACCCGTGGCTCGCCTTTGAGACGCTGGCCGCCATGGCACAGGAGTTCCCCGAGGACATCGATGCGCATGAGGTCGTCAAGCGCTACATTAAATCAATCGGCAAGGGCCTGCTGAAGGTCATGTCGAAAATGGGCATTTCGACCTATCAGTCCTATTGCGGCGCGCAGATTTTCGACGCCATCGGGCTCAACCGGTCCTTCGTGGCCCAATATTTCACCGGCACCGCGACAACCATTGAAGGCATCGGCCTTGAAGAGATCGCCGCCGAAACCGTCGGCCGGCACCGCGACGCTTTCGGCGATTCGCCGGTCTACCGATCCATGCTCGATGTCGGCGGCGATTACGCTCTGCGGCTGCGCGGCGAGGCGCACGCCTGGTCGGCTCAATCCGTGTCGCTGCTCCAGCACGCCGTGCGCGGCAGCGGCGGCAATGCCCGGGAGCAGTACCGCGCCTATGCGAAGCTGCTCAATGAGCAGGATGAAAACCTGCTGACCCTCCGCGGCCTGTTCCGCATCCGCGGCGCGGAGGAGGACGGGCGCGCGGGCGTGCCGCTGGCGGAGGTCGAATCCGCCGCCGACATTGTCAGGCGTTTTTCCACCGGCGCCATGTCCTACGGCTCGATCTCGCGCGAGGCGCACACCACGCTGGCCATCGCCATGAACCGCATCGGCGGCAAATCAAACACCGGCGAGGGCGGCGAGGAATCCGACCGCTACAAGAGAATGCCGAACGGCGATTCCATGCGCTCCGCCATCAAGCAGGTGGCATCGGGACGCTTTGGAGTGACGACGGAATACCTCGTCAATTCCGACATGATGCAGATCAAAATGGCGCAGGGCGCCAAGCCCGGCGAAGGCGGCCAGCTGCCCGGCCACAAGGTCGATGCCGTCATCGCCCGCGTGCGCCATTCGACCCAGGGCGTCGGCCTGATTTCGCCGCCCCCGCATCACGACATCTATTCGATCGAAGACCTCGCGCAGCTGATCTATGATCTCAAGAACGTCAATCCCCGCGCCCAGGTCTCGGTGAAGCTCGTCTCGGAGGTCGGCGTCGGCACGGTTGCGGCGGGCGTCTCCAAAGGCCGCGCCGATCATGTGACGATATCGGGTTTCGAGGGCGGCACCGGGGCCTCGCCGCTGACCTCGATCAAGCACGCGGGCTCGCCGTGGGAGATCGGCCTTTCCGAGACGCACCAGACGCTGGTCGCCAACCGCCTGCGCTCGCGCATCGCGGTGCAGGTTGACGGCGGCCTGCGCACCGGGCGCGATGTCATTATCGGCGCGCTGCTGGGCGCGGACGAGTTCGGCTTCGCCACCGCGCCGCTGATCGCGGCGGGCTGCATCATGATGCGCAAGTGCCACCTCAACACCTGCCCCGTCGGCGTCGCGACGCAGGACCCGGTGCTGCGCAAGCGCTTCACCGGCCAGCCGGAGCACGTTATCAATTTCTTCTTCTTCGTCGCCGAAGAGGTCCGCGAAATCATGGCCTCGCTCGGCTACCGCCGCTTCGAGGAGATGATCGGGCAGATGCAAATGCTCGACAAGGCGAAAATCGTCGATCACTGGAAGGCCAAGGGCCTCGATTTCACGCGCCTGTTCCACAAGCCCGTTGCCGCGCCCGGCGCCGGCATTTTCAAATCCGTCGAACAGGATCACGGGTTGGAGAAGGCGATGGACAATCGCCTTATCGAGGAGGCCCTGCCGGCGCTTGAGAACAAAACCCCGGTTGTCATCGAGGGCAGCATCAACAATGCCAACCGCGCGGTCGGGGCCATGCTGTCAGGGCAAATCGCGCTGCGATATGGCCACAAGGGCCTCCCCGACGGCTCGATCCATGTGAAGCTGAAGGGCAATGCCGGCCAAAGCTTCGGCGCGTGGCTGGCGCACGGCGTCACGCTGGAGCTTGAGGGCCAGGCCAACGATTACGTCGGCAAGGGCCTGTCGGGCGGGCGCATCATCGTCTATCCGCCGAAGGCCGCGTCGAAAATTGTGCCGCATGAATCGATCATCGCGGGCAACACGATTCTCTACGGCGCCATCGCCGGCGAGTGTTATCTGAGCGGCGTCGCGGGGGAGCGCTTCGCCGTGCGCAACTCCGGCGCCATCGCCGTTGTTGAAGGCGCGGGCGATCATGGCTGCGAATATATGACCGGCGGCATAGTCGTCGTCATCGGCGAAACCGGGCGCAACTTCGCCGCCGGCATGTCCGGCGGCATCGCCTATGTGCTGGATGAGGCCGGCAATTTCGCCGAGCGCTGCAACCTCGCGATGGTTGAGCTTGAATCGGTCGCGGAGGAGGAGATGCTGAACCAGCGCCTGCATCACCAGGGCGGCGATCTTCAGGTTCACGGCCGCGTCGATGTGATGAAGGACATGAACCGTTTCGACGCGGAGCGCCTTCACCAGCTTATTTCCAACCACGCCCGCCACACGGGCTCCGCGCGGGCGAAGGAAATTCTCGACAATTGGGATTCCTACAAAGGGAAATTCCGAAAGGTCATGCCGGTTGAGTACCGCAGGGCTCTCGCCGAGCTGGAGGCGCAGGGCGGCGCGGCGCGCGCCATGGCGCCGGCGGGGGAGTGAGAGATGGGCAAGGTAACGGGCTTCCTCGAAATAGACCGGCAGGACCGCAAATACGCGCCGGCCTCCGACCGCATCCGCCATTACCGCGAGTTTGTGCTCCCGCTCAGCGAGGAGACGACACGCGATCAGGCCTCCCGCTGCATGAATTGCGGCATACCCTATTGTCACAACGGCTGTCCGGTGAACAACCAGATCCCCGACTGGAACGATCTCGTTTACAAAGGCGACTGGCAGGAGGCTTTGCGCAACCTCCATTCCACCAATAATTTTCCCGAGGTCACCGGCCGCATCTGCCCCGCGCCCTGCGAGGCCGCATGCACCCTCAACATTCCCGACACCCCCGTGACGATCAAATCGATCGAATGCGCCATCGTCGACCGCGGCTGGAAGGAAGGCTGGATCAAGCCGGAGCCGCCGAGGGCGAAGACCGGAAAAAAAGTCGCGGTGATCGGATCGGGGCCGGCGGGAATGGCCTGCGCGCAGCAACTGGCCCGCGCCGGCCATGACGTCCACGTCTTCGAGCGCAATGCGTTGCCCGGCGGGCTCATGCGTTACGGCATTCCCGATTTCAAAATGGAAAAGCACTACATCGACCGGCGCGTCGGCCAGATGAGTGTCGAGGGCGTGACGTTCCATTGCAATGTCAATGTCGGCGTTGACCTGCCGATGGAAACGCTGATGGCGGACTATGACGCTGTTGCGCTGGCGGGCGGAGCCGAGAAGGCGCGCGATCTCGCCATTCCCGGCCGCGAACTCTCGGGCGTGCATTTCGCCATGGATTTCCTGCCCCAGCAGAACCGCCGGGCCAGCGGCGAGCCGGTCAATTCCAACGAGCCGATTCTCGCGGCCGGCAAACACGTCGTGGTGATCGGCGGCGGCGACACCGGCTCGGATTGCATCGGCACGTCGATACGCCAGGGCGCGCTCTCCGTGATGCAGCTTGAAATCATGCCAAAGCCGCCCGAGAGCGAAAACAAAATGCTGACCTGGCCCGATTGGCCGCTGAAACTGCGCACGTCCTCCAGCCAGCAGGAAGGCGCCGAGCGCGATTTCGCCGTCAATTCCGTGCAATTCACCGGCGAGGGCGGCGCGGTGAAAGCCATCGAATGCGCGCGCGTCGATGAAAGGTTCAAGGCCATTCCCGGCACGGAGTTTGAAATCCGCGCCGATCTCGTGCTGCTCGCCATGGGCTTTGTGTCCCCGGTTCACGAGGGCATGATCGAGGCCGCCGGCGTGAAGCTCGACGGGCGCGGCAATGTCGAGGCGAACCAGATCGCCTACAAAACCTCGGTGGAAAAAATCTTCGCCTGCGGCGACATGCGGCGCGGCCAGTCGCTGGTCGTCTGGGCCATCCGCGAAGGCCGCCAGTGCGCCCATTCCATCGACAAACAACTGATGGGGGCGACGCTGCTGCCGCGTTGAGGGGGCTTGCCGCGCTGGACGGTCCCGGCCGCGCGCAACAACGCCGCCGCGGAATAAACGCGGCCCCTCAGATCACCACCACGCCCGCGCCCTTCTGGACGCGCTGATAGAGATCGATCACATCGGCGTTGTGCATGCGGATGCAGCCGGACGAAACGGCGCGGCCGATGGTTTCCGGCTCATTGGTGCCGTGGATGCGAAACAGCGTGTCCTTGCTGCCCTTGAACAGATAGAGCGCGCGGGCGCCGAGCGGATTCTCCATGCCGCCCTCCATGTGTTTTGGCAAATCGGGGCGGCGCTGGATCATTTCCGGCGGCGGCGTCCAGCCGGGCCAGACAGCCTTGCGGCCGATCTGCGCCGCGCCTTTCCATTCAAAACCCTGGCGTCCGACGCCGATTCCGTATTCCACCGCGCGGCCGTCGCCGAGCGAGAGATAGAGTTTTCGCACACGCGTATTGATGGTCAGCGTGCCCGCCGCCTGTCCCGTGGGATCGGCGGTGATGCGGCGCGTCGTCTGCGAGGCGTCAACTTCGGCGTCGAAATTCTCGCGGCTCGAATAATTCGGATCAGCATCCGGCGGCAGCGTGGCAAAACGCGCCGCCGGGCGCGGGCGGGAGCGCGGCGCGGGATCCTCATAAAGGTCCTGCTCCCGCCCGCGCGGCGCGGCATAGCGGTTGAGCGGCGCGGGCTGACGGGCCGCGGGCGGCGCGCGATAGCCCCGGCGCGGCGCCGGGAGATCGTCGTCATCGTCATCGAGCGGCACGAAACGCTGGCCAGGCGGCTGGCCGTAAGCGGACCGGGGCCCGCCATATTCAGGATAATAATACTGGGCGCCCGCCTCCCCGGCGCCGGCGAAAACCGCGCCGCAGAAGACAAGCGCGGCGGCAATGGACCTTTTACGCAACATGGCGGAAACCCCGGCGAGAATGTAACTGAGCATCTTTCAGCGAAATCACGGCGAATTCATGGAAAATCTCCTTGCCTTTATACGCCGCGCCGGCACAATTTGGCGGGCGGACGCGCGTTAAGGATAACCGGCGCCGCCAAAACCCTGGGGAGGGATCATGGCCGAACAGCCATCCGGTTTCAGCGCCGAGGAGGAAGCCGCGTTCCGCAAAGTATCGCGCCGCATTCTGTGGTTCATCCTGCTGCTGGCGATCATCAATTATCTCGACCGCACCAACATCGGCTTCGCCCAGCTCACCATGGGCAAGGAGCTTGGCGTCACCGCCACGGTGTTCGGCTGGTCGGTGACGATCTTTTCCATCGTCTACGCGCTGTTTGAAATTCCCAGCAATCTCGCCTTGCAAAAGTTCGGCGCCCGCGTGTGGCTGGCGCGCATCATGATCACCTGGGGCATCGCCTCGGCGGGCTGCGCGCTGGCCACGGGCCCGGCAAGCCTGATCACCCTGCGCGGTCTTGTGGGCGCGGCGGAGGCGGGGTTCATTCCCGGACTGGTGCTCTATTTGACCTATTGGTATCCGCAATATTACCGCGCCCGCGCGCAATCCGGATTCATGATTTCCCAGCCCATCGCGCTGGCGGCGGGCTCGATCCTCTCGGGCATCATCCTCAGCATGGACGGCACGCTGGGCCTTTCGGGCTGGCGCTGGCTGTTCATCATCGAGGGACTGCCGGCAGTGGTGCTGGGCATCCTCATTCTGTTCTATCTGACCGACAAGCCGGCCACATCGAAATGGCTGACCCAGAGGGAGCGCGAGGTCATTGAAGGGGCCGTGCGCCGCGACGCCGAGCAGCGCGAACAATCCGGCGTTATTGCCAAGGGCTCGCTGCTGTCGATGCTGTTCAGCCGCAACATGCTGCTGATATCCTTGGCATACTTCACACTGATCGGGAACTTTGGCTCCGGCGGCTACTGGACGCCGCAAATTCTGCGCGCCATGAGCCGGCCGGATCAACCCTATTGGCTCACGGGACTGCTGTCCTCCGGCCCCTATCTCTGCGCCATCCTGGCGATTCCCTTTTGGTCGGCCTATTCAGACCGCCATAAGGAGCGCTACTGGTGCGTGATTATTCCCATGGCCATCGGCGGCTGCGGCTGGCTGATCGCCGCGCTCGCGCCGAGCGCCCCTTTGCAGTATCTGGGCCTTGTGACCGCCCAGTTGTTCACCCTGCCGGTGTGGTCGCTGTTTTTCACCATGCCCTCGTCCGTCCTGCCGCGCTCCGCCCATGCGACGGGCATCGCCTTTATGAACACCATCGGAATGATCGGCGCCTCCACCGCGCCGTTGATTATCGGCACGCTGCGTGACGCCACAGGCGGCTTCACCGCGCCGATGATCGTCATCGGCTGCGCTGTCCTGTGCGGCGCGTCGATTATGCTGCTGGTGCCGCGGAATTTGCTGGCGGGCGGGGGAGCGGCGGTCCCGGGGAAGGGCTTTGCCGCCGAAAATCCCCGGTAAACCGGCAGGTCCTGGGGTGGTTTCGGCAGCCGGATGCGTCAAATCCGTTGCCTTTGCCTCGCCGCGCCCGTATAGAACGCGCTATCCCCGTATGGATGATGATTTTGAGGCTCCGCCTCGGCCGGGCCGGAGCCCGGCGGCGCTTGCCCCGGTTTCGGCAGGCGCGCGGAAGCTGCCCGCAAGGAGAAACAGATGAACGCCGCCCCGCTGATGCCCAAGGCCACCGCCGTCTGGCTGGTCGAGAACACCTCTCTGACCTTTGATCAGATCGCCGATTTCTGCAAACTGCACCCGCTTGAGGTGAAGGGCATCGCCGACGGCGAGGTCGCCGCCGGCATCAAGGGCCATGACCCCATCACATCCAATCAGCTGACCCGCGAAACCATCGCCAAAGCCGAAGGCGACCCGGCCTTTCCCCTGACGCTGGCGCCCTCCAAAGTGCGCCTGCCCGAGGTCAAGAAGACCACCCGCGGCCCGCGCTACACGCCGCTGTCGCGCCGCCAGGACCGGCCCAACGCCATTCTATGGCTGGTGCGCAACCACCCCGAGCTGAAAGACGCGCAAATCATGCGCCTTGCCGGCACGACGAAAACCACCCTGCAAGCGATCCGCGACCGCACCCATTGGAATTCCGCGACGCTCTCGCCGCTCGATCCGGTGACGCTGGGCCTGTGCTCGCAGCTCGATCTCGATATGGAGGTGGGGCGCGCCAACAAAGACAAGCCGCAGGCGCCCGCCGATCACGGCCCGACGCTGCTCTCCGCCGAAATCACCACCGGCCCGCGCGTCGAGGCGCCGGCGACACAGGAGGACGTGTTCGGCGCGAAGAAGCCCGCTCCCGCGAAATCCGCCGAGGACCCGGTTGATGTGCATTCGGTTTTCGGCAAGCTGAAAGAGCTGAAAACCAAGCAATAACGACGGCGCGCTACCGCCGCTCGATCTTTGCGATATGCGCTGTGGCCAGCGCGTCAAACCGCGCGCGCTCCGTGTCGTCCGCGAAGACGCGCATGGGCACCAGCGTGTAGGCCCGGCCGTGATACAGCAGCCAGCAGTCCCGCGCCGCCAGCGCGCGGGAATAAAATTCCCATTGCAGGCGCGAATCGATGCCGCTCGTTTCGAAATGAATTCCCGCGTCTGAAAATTCAAGCCGGTATTGGCCGGCGAATTTCGGATCGCGGCGCAGCGCGATGGCGGGCGCGAAAACCCGCATCGCCGCCAGCATCGCCAGAAAAACCGCGCCGACGCCGATAAACAGCGCGCCCATCCAGCCCCAAAAGTCCGGCTCCCGCCGCAGCCACAGCCCCAGCGCGATCAGCAGAACCGCCAGCGCGGCGTCGATTATCACCCGCCGCCGCGTGCCGTAATTGGCAAACACCGCGGCGGCAAAGTCGGCGCGCTGATAGGAGAATTGCAGGCTGACGCTTTCAGCCATGGCGCCCGCCGCCCTTCACAAACCCCGCGCCTTCAGCGCCGCGCTGATCTCGGTGAAAATCGCGGGATCGTCCACGGTCGCGGGCATCGCCCATTCCGTTTTATCGGCGATCTTTTTCATCGTGCCGCGCAGAATTTTTCCCGAGCGCGTCTTGGGCAGGCGCGCCACCGTGACCGCCGTCTTGAATGCCGCGACGGGGCCGATTTTCTCGCGCACCAGCGCGACAATCTCTTTCTCGATTTCGGCATGCGCCCGCGCGACGCCGGATTTCAGCACGATGAAGCCGAGGGGAACCTCGCCCTTCAAAGCGTCGGCGGCGCCCACAACCGCGCATTCCGCGACATCGGGATGGCCGGAAAGCACCTCCTCCATTCCGCCCGTCGAAAGCCGGTGTCCCGCGACATTAATAATATCGTCGGTGCGGCCCATCACGAAAATGTAACCCTCGCCATCGATATAGCCGGCGTCCGCGGTCGCGTAATAGCCGGGGAATTCCGTCAGATAGGAGCTCGCCATCCGCGCGTCATTGCCCCACAGCGTCGGCAGGGAGCCCGGCGGCATCGGCAGTTTGATGGCGATCGAGCCCATCGTTCCCGCCGGCAATTCCCTGCCCGCCTCGTCGAGAATGCGCAGGTGATAGCCCGGCATCGGCACTGTCGCGGAGCCGTATTTCACCGGCAGGACGCCGAGGCCGGCGGGATTGCCGGCGATGCACCAGCCGGTCTCCGTCTGCCACCAGTGATCGATCACGGGCACGCCGAGCATGCGCTCCGCCCATTGCACTGTGTCGGAGTCGGCGCGCTCGCCCGCCAGAAAAAGGGTGCGCAGCGATTTCAGCTTGTATTTTTTCAGATACTCGCCGGCGGGGTCCTCCTTCTTGATGGCGCGGAAGGCGGTCGGGGCGGTGAACAGCGCGGCGACATTATGCTCTTCGATAACGCGCCAGAACGTGCCTGGGTCGGGCGTGCCGACGGGCTTGCCCTCAAACACCAGGCAGGCGCAGCCATGCAGCAGCGGCGCATAGGCGATGTAACTGTGGCCGACAGCCCAGCCGAGATCGGACGCGGCCCAGAAGACCTCGCCGGGATTGATGTCATAGAAATGCTTCATCGACCATTTGAGCGCCACCATGTGTCCGCCGTTGTCGCGCACCACGCCCTTGGGAACGCCGGTCGTGCCCGACGTGTAGAGAATATACAGCGGATCGGTGGCGGCCAGCGGCACGCAGGGCGCCCGGCGGCCGGCGGCTTTGGCGGCATCGACACATTGCGCCCAATCGTGGTCGCGTCCTTGCGTCATCGCGGCAAGCGCCTGCGGACGCTGCATCACCAGCGCGGCGGCGGGCTTCATGCGGGCGAGATCCATCGCCTGGTCCAGCAGCGGCTTATAGGCGATGACACGCCCCGGCTCGATGCCGCACGAAGCCGTTAGAATGAGCTTGGGCGCGGCATCATCCATGCGCGCCGCCAGCTCTTTGGGCGCGAAACCGCCGAACACCACCGAATGCACCGCGCCGATGCGGGCGCAGGCGAGCATGCCGAACAGCGCCTCGGGCACCATCGGCATATAAAGAATCACGCGGTCGCCTTTGCCAACGCCGAGGTCCTGAAGCACCGCCGCAAGCGTCGCGGTCTCCTCCAGTAATTGGGCGAAGGTGTAAACGCGCTTCGCGCCGGTGACGGGGCTGTCGTAAATGACAGCGGGCTGGGCCCCGCGCCCCGTGCGGACATGGCGGTCAACGGCATTGTAACAAGTGTTGCAGACCGCGTCGGGAAACCAGTGCCCGTAGACGCCGGCGTCGGGATCGAATATCCGCCGGGGCGGCTCGATCCAGTCGATTTCCCGCGCGGCTTCCGCCCAAAATCCTTGCGGGTCCCGCTGCCAGGCTTCATAGGTGTCGCGCCAGGCGCTTGCCATAATTGTCTCCAAAAGGCTTCGCGGACTTTTAAGAAAGTCCATGGAGCGAAGCAAATGCGGGTTGACAGGCCTTTGGGCGGACGGGCGCGCGGCGCCGCAACAGATGGCTTGGCGGATGATCACGGACTGGCATTTCTACCTCGCCGCCATTCCGGCGGTGATTCTCCAGGGTCTCGGCAAAGGCGGGTTCCAAGGCATGGGCGCCCTCTCGCTGCCGATCCTCTGCCTCGTGCTGCCCCCCGTGCAGGCGATTGCCATCCAACTGCCGATCCTGATGGCGCAGGACCTCGTTAACATCTGGGCTTACCGCAAAAACCTGCACCAGCGGAACCTGATCTATTGCCTGCCCGGCATTTTCATCGGCATCGCCATTGGCTCCGTGGTGGCGCTCAAAGTCACGCCGCCGATGGTTCAACTTTGCGTCGGGCTGATCGCCTGCGCGTTTGTGCTCATCTCCATCACGCGCAAAGGCGCGGACACGCCGCCGACCCTGCCGAACCTGCCAAAAGCCACGCTTTGGTGCTCGATTGGCGGCTTTACCTCGTTCATCGCCAATGCCGGCGGCGTGCCGGTGCAGGTCTATCTGATGCCGCAAAAGCTGGCCCCGCCGGTTTTTGCCGGCACGATGGGGGCGCTGTTCGCCATCGTGAACTACGTCAAGTTCCCGATTTTTTATGCGCTGGATCAATTGCCGGCGCGCAACCTGCTCACTTCGGCCGTGCTGCTGCCTCTGGCGATCGTCTCGGCGCTCGCCGGCGTCTGGCTGGTCCGCCGCATGTCCGGCGCGAGGTTTTACCCGATCATTCGCGGCCTGACCTTATGCGTCGGCCTGAAACTGATCTGGGACGGCGCGGGAGCGCTGCTGGCGCGGGAGTGACGCGCGCGGGACGGCGTATCAGGCTTTCGAGCCATGGCGCGGGCCCCGCATTCGTTATGACCGCGCCTTACGCGTTACCGTTTAGCGCTTGATTTGCCGCTCATCACCCCGCCCCTGTCGACATCTCCATCGGAAATCCGTTTCACCACCGCCGCCGCCTCGGAGGAAATTCCTTTGGCGCCCCGCGACAATCCCTGTCTCCATCGGGGTCCGCGTTCCCACGCCTCGCGGAATGCGGACGAAAGGGCGTCCTCGCCGCCCGATTGCGCGAGGGCCAATATTATCTCCGCGGACTGCATCAGGTCTTTGCGGGATTTCGCGCGCCCGTTGGCGTCCGCAGGGCGTTCGCCTGAAATAATAAGTTTGTGAAGGGCATAACGTTCGGGCGCGGGAACGTTGACGCTAATTCCCGGGCCGTGGAGCACGACGGACCGCACGGGATTTCGAATGAGGTAATCCATAAAACGCAGCGGCTGCGCGGCGGCTCCGGTGAGCGCCGCCATTTTCATCGGTTTTCCCATTTGTTCATCGCCGCCCCGGTGGGCTGTCAAAAAGTCCACGCGGAAATTCGTCGCATTGGCGAACACCGTGGATTGACGGGGATCGCTTCCATGCGGAACGGGCCGAAAGGTGGGATCCGCTGTTTGCAAAGTCTCCAGAATGGGCGGGGTTTGATCCCCGGAGCCGATGGATATCGAACGAAATTGCGCGACGTCAATATCCCCGGTGATCGCGGCGGACTGACTGAGACGCATGCCGGTGACGGCGGAATAGGTTTGATAAGCCGCCGTTCCGACAAGAACCGCGCGCAGGCGAAAGACGCCCGCCTTCGCCAATGCCTCAAGGATGCGCCCCATCATAACCGGCGGACGCGGCAAGCCTGCGCCCCTCAGCGCGCTTACCAGCGACCCGCGTTCACGCCGTCCCGCTTTGATTTCGTTAAACCGCTGAACACGGGCGGCAAGCTGCGGGTCGTCCGCCGGACCGACATATTGCGAGAACCGGGTTTTGGCCGCGCCGTCTTTGTTCCCGGGCATGTAGCCCTGATAGTAAATGTAGCCGCGTTTTACGCCCTCGCGATTGACGGAGGGCCGGACAATGAAACTGCCGTTCTCTTGGAATTGCGCGTCGAACATCGCATCGATGCTTTGTTCGAGCAATTCGGCGAGCAATGTGTGTTCGGCAAGGGAGAGCGGTGTTGGCATCTGAATTTCTGGTTGTATGCAATCATCTACTTTGCATACAATCGCATTACATGCAAAACATAGTTTTGTATACATCGCCCCGGTTTGAACCCGGCGCGGCCTGACCTTATGCGTCGGCCTGAAACGGATCCGGGACGGCGGGGGAGCGCTGCTGGCGGGCGCATAACGCGGTTTATTAAGATTTCCCGGCGAAGCTGCCGTCTTCCTAATCTCTCCGCGAGGCGCCGTGATCGAAACGCGTAAGGCCATGGGCCGCGCCTGGGTTCTGGCCGCGGCGCTGGCCGCCGTTGATTGCCTCGGGCTCAGCCTGACGGCTTTGCGGGTGGATGCCATCCTGCTGCTGAAACCCGTGGCGCTGGGCGCCGGCTTGGCCGCTCTGGCATGGTTCTATACGCGCAAGCGCCCCGAGCCCGCCATTGCCGCCGCGCTGGAAAGCGCCGCTTTTCTCGTGCTGTTCACCCTTGCATTGGCAATTTCGAGCTATATCGGAACTTCGCTGGGCCTGCCCCTGCAAGACCGGGTTTTCGATATGCTGGACAAAGCCATGGGCTTCAATTTCGAGGGCCATCTCGCCTATATCGCGGCGCATCCAGCCCTCGCCATGCTGCTGGATTACGCATACGCAACCTCCATGCCGCAAA